>JBBSJC010000211.1:0-12541 GCA_038257655.1 Polyangiales bacterium
ACTCAAACATGGCGTTGGCGATTGCAAGCTCGCCTGTTTCCTCGACTGACACGGTGACTGCGGCCTTGCCCGGCTCGATTACGTAGCCGCTGGTGACAAGCGTTTGGCCAGGTAGCACCGGCGCGGTGAAGCGTGCATCGAAAGCCTTGAAGCGTTTGGGGTCATCGCCGGCTAGCTGCTTGAGTGCGACGCGAGCGGCATAGCCGTAGGAGCACAAACCATGCAGGATCGGCCGTTCGAAGCCGGCCGCCTGCGCGACTTCGGGGCGGGCGTGGATCGGATTCACATCGCCCGTGAGTCGATAAAGCAGCGCTTGGGTGGGCGAGGTTTGCCAATGTTGCGTATAGGTCGGCGCCGCATCCTTGGGTGGCTTGGTGCGCAGGAGCGACGGCGGACGGGCGCTCTCGAAGTTGCCAGCACCGCGGATCAGCAACGACCACACGGTCCGCGCATGAAGCGCGCCTGCGACGGAGGTGAGGGTCTCGATTTGCAGAATCGCACCCACGCGCATATCCCAGATGCCGAGCACTTCGGCGCTGGTCGACATCACGCCTTCTGCGGGAAACGGCTTCAGCAGCTCGGTCCGTTGCCCGCTATGCAGAAGCTGGACAAGGTCGCCCCCCGTCTGTTCGAGCGCGGCAAACACAGGTTTAAAGGCCGGTATCACGCCCCAGGTGGGTAACACCTCTGGACTGGGATCGAGCAGATAGCTCAGATCCGCCGCGCCGGCGCCGATCGACAGCGCGTACAGCGCCACGTCACGCCAGGTGTATGCCTGTTCGAATGGACCGACTTTGGCGCCGACCGCTTTCAGATTGAGAGCTGACATGAAGCTCAGCTAGCGCACTCGTTTCAGCGCTTCCAGTCGACGCTAGTCGGGGCGAATTGGAAGCCAGTGAATGCTACCAGGTGAACAGAGGCTTACCCTCTTCGGCGCGCTGGATCACGTTCCATAAAAGGTTTGGCGCGAGCCTGCGCGTAGCTGCCATCACCTTAGTCTCGATGCCGGGCAACAGATACTGCGTGCCCTTCTTACTGGCGGCTTCGATTTGATCGATGATGAAGTCAGGCGTGCGCAGCATGCCCTGCTCCTTGGCAAGCTCGAGGGTTTTGGGCTTACTCGTGGTCTGCTCAAGCAGGGGCGTGTTGACCTGGGGCGGACACACCAACATGAGATGCACGTCGGGGTGTTTGTTCTCGCGGATCAACATCTCGACGAAGGCATTCACTGCGGCCTTGGTTGCACAGTAAGCCCCGAAGTGCGGCGTGAGCACGGAGCCTGCCACTGAGCCAAAAAAGATAGCTTCACCGCGGCCGCGCTCGTTCATGCGCTTGAGCACGCTGTACGCCACGTTGACCGTACCGTCGTAGTTGACGCGCATCAGTTTCTTCACGGCTTTGGGCTCGTGGTCGATAAGGATGCACGAGGGCATGATCGCTGCGCAGTGCATGAGGCGATCGATCGGGCCTTGATCGCGCCAGGTATCTTGCACGACCTTTTCGACGGCATCTTCGTCGGTCACGTCGCAGATCACGGGGACGAAGTTCGGCCGGCCGTCCTTGGTCGCCTCAAGCCCCTGGGCATTGAGATCGAGGCCGACGACTTTCACGCCTCGGGCGACCAAGCGCTTGGCTGCCACCTGACCCATGCCGCTGCCTGCACCTGTGATGAGCGCTACTTTGATGTCTGTCATCGCTACTTTCTCCCCGATCGGTCGGTGCCTACGCACGGTATCGCACCGCAACCCTCGCGACTAGAACACGTTTCACAACAGCGGTCAATCGCGTCTCCAAAGCGACAAAACCTGACGGAATACAGGTGCAAGACCGCTAAACTGAATGCCGCTTGGCACGGGCTCGTCGCCCTACGGGCGCTCAGACTGCTCGTCCTGGAGGCTTGTGATGAATGTGTGTACCCGCTCGCTCTTGCTCGCTGCCGGCCTGATGTTGATCCCCGCAATCTGTGCCCCCAATGTTCGAGCGGATGCAGCAGAAGCCCACTACCGCCTGGCCCTATCGCATAAGAAAGCGGGCAAGCTCGAGGACGCAGAGCGTGAGGCACGGCTTGCCGTCTTACAGCGACCGGATCACGCAGCGGCCCACTACACGCTCGGCTCGCTGCTGCGTCAGCGAAACCAGCTCGAAGACGCGCTGATCTCGTTCCGGCGGGTGCGCGAGCTCGAGCCCACCAACGGGCCGGGTTTTGCGGGCGAAGGCTCGGTGTTGTTGCGCCTCAAGCGCTTCGACGAAGCGGTCATGGCGCTCAGGCAAGCGGTCGCGCTCGACCCTGCGGACAACACGAGCTTAGCCAACCTCGGCAATGCGCTGCGCAAACAAGGTAAGACCGACGAAGCGATCGCAACCTACCGCAGGGCGCTCGCGAAGGATCCCGAGAACCTCGAGCTCCTCAACAATCTGTCGGTTGCCTTGCGCAACGAAGGTAAGACGACCGAAGCGCTTCAATTGCTCGAGCGCGCCTTGCAGGAAAGGCCCAACGACGCTGCACTGAATGAGAATATGGCCAAGGCGCTACGTTCGGAAAAGCGGTATGCGGAGGCCATTCCCCATTACGAAAAGGCTCTCGCCTTCAACTCGCGCAACTCCGGGGGCTGGTTCGATCTCGGCTATTGTTACGAGCAAACCAAGCAGAAGCAGCAAGCGGTGTCCGCTTATAAAAAGCACCTGGAGCTCGAGCGGCTGAGTGGCGCCAAGGACACCGAACATGTGACGGAGAGAATCAACAAACTCGAGGGCAAGTGAGTCGCAACTCACAGCTCTTACGCTCTGTCACTGCATGTTAGCCCGCAAGTTGAGCCTGTTTTGTTGGACACGAACCCCTCTTACCCGTAGGAAGGTGGGGCTTATGTTCAAGAGGGCTGGGGCATGAAGAAGCTTTGTTTAGTCACTCTGATGATCGTCGCGTCGACCGGGTCTGTACGTGCGCAGGATGCTGAAGCAGGCACACCGGAGGTCGAGCAAACCAGGCAGGACGCGGGCGAGCCAGCAGCGCAGCCGACCCAAGCGACCGCGCCTCCTGCCGCAGCGCCCGTGATCGATTCAGGGCTGCCGGCTCCGAGCGCAAACGAGGAAAGCGCCCCCTACGACACGCGCTATCCGAACAAGCGCTACATCGATGCCGTGCTCGAACGCTCAACCCACCGCTCGCTGGGCTACGCGCTCGGCCGTCAGGGTGATGGTTTTGTGTTCGGTGTGCGCTTCGATCAGCCGCTGACGAAGACGAACTCGATGGGGCTGCAGTTCTTTCACTATACGAACTTCGGTACCTTCCAAGGCCCGTTTGACCCGGTGCTGATGTTTGGCGTGAACTACATCGTTCGCACGAAGCTGATTATGGGCATCTTTCGCCTGTACGGCGGCGGTGGCTTTCACGTCGGCTTTCGTCCGAGCCCCGCGTGCTCCAACCCCCTGGATCAGACGGACATCGCGCGCGCCCACGTGTACGAAGGTCAGGCGCCTAGCATTACTGAACCTGTGATCGACCGCAGCTCGAGCCCTGCCCAGATCGCAGTCGCCAAGCGCATCGCCGACATTCGTGAGCGCTGCGAAGACCGTAAGGATGCGTTTGGCATCAGCGGCGGCGGCACGGGAGGGATCGAGTTTTTTGCCGGTCCGGTGCGCGCCTACTTCATCGAGATAAGCGGCGGTGGAGGCACGCAGCAGAATGGGTTGTGGACCGACTCGGGCCTTATCTTGCGCGCGGGCAATCATTTCTACTTCTAAGCCAGCGCGTTACGTGCGCCGCAACGTTCGCAGCGAACTGCGCGTGCAGGCGACCGGCTTACGCCTGCGCGAACGACCAGGCCTTCACGACGACGCAGCGGGGCGCGAGCGCACCCTCCAGACAGGTTTGAAACGCCTGGCTTGCGAGCGCAGCTTCAAGATCCCTGAGATGCTCGAAACGAAGCACGCAGCTCACGTCCCAGGACTTGGCAGAGGCTTCATCTGCAGGTAGGCCCACGGTTACCACCGTAAGGTCTGGAAGCTGCCCGAGATCGCGCTTGAGGAGCTCTACGAATTCCTGTCGCGTGCTCGCGTCCACGAGCTTGAAGAGCATGATGCGATCGATCATGACGCGCAGCCTAGCGCACGCTTGCGCCGATTAGCGTCTCGCTGCTCAAAACTTAGGTGCTTGGCCGATCGCGTTTTGCGTGATTCGGGTGAGGACCGTGAACAGCTCGTCGCCGGTGCCCTTGTCGTGGATCCAGCACTTGGAGCTCTCGTCGTAATCGAAGTGCCAACCGCTCTGGCCACCCGCAAGCCAGATCTGATGGGTGGCGCTCTGCGTGTTGACGACGGCGCGTTTGCCGTCGCGATAGGTGATTTGCAGGGTATTGCCCGCTGTTTCGACGTCCGCGTCGTCGGCATCAATGGCGTCGAATGCATCGAGGATTGCGCGAAAGGCGATATCGGCGAGCTGCTTGAAACGCTGTTCATCGAGCATGTTGCTCTTCTATGGCTGAGAAGGCTTGCCCGCAAGCAGGTCCGTGGACGTCGTGGCCGCAGGTGCGTAGGTACGGATGCCATAAAGCAGCGCGCTCAAGCAGGCACTGACGCTCGCACAGGTGAACAGTACGCGTCCTCCGAACTGCTCGAGCACGTAACCACCAAGCAAGGTGGCTAGGATCGAGCCGAGGCCCAAACATGCGGCGCCGAGCCCCTGCACAGTGGCGCGCAGGGCAAGCGGACTGTCTTGTTGGTTGGCGTGCACGAACACCAGGTACCAGAGCCCGAATGTGATCGCGTGCAACGGCTGCAGGAGCCAGACCTCGGCAGCCGTGGTGGCATGGGCGATAAACCACCAACGCAGCGCGGAGACGACGGCCGAAAACACGAGCAAATGCTGGCTTACGCGGCCTGACAGCAAGCGGGGCACAAACATGATCACGATGATCTCGGCCATCACGCCGAGCGCCCAGGCCAGGCTCACGCTGCGGTCGGTGATGCCCGGAATCGTGCGGATATGCGGGCCGTAGTACACGTCGTAGGCGCCGTGCGCGGCGTAGTAGAGCGTGGAGCCGAGCCACAACAACAGCACGTCGCGCCGTCGCGCGAGCGCCAAGACGGCACGAAAGATCGGTACCGCAACTGCAACGCTGCCTTTGGGAATGCGCGCGGAGACAAAGGCGGCCGCCAGGTAGCCGGCCGCTCCGCCCCAAAATGCGGCGCCCAGGTCCGCACCGACGCCGATCACCCCGACGGCGATCGCGCTGAGTCCAAACCCGAGCGAACCGAACACGCGTACATGGGCAAAGCTCGCGCTGCGTGCGCCGAGCAAACGGTAAGTACCGGCCTCTGCCAAGGGCACGAGCGAGCTTGAAAAGAAGGCCCAGGTCACGAACGCGAGCACCGTTAGCTCGAAGGAGAGCGGCTGACTAAGGGCGGCCATGGAGGCGGCCGAGATCAGCGTGTTGACGCGCAGCAGCAGCGAGGTGCCAAGCCACTTGTCTGCAAGCGCTCCCCAAAGCGGCGGAGCGAGCAAGCGCGACAGGGGCAGGGTCGCCATCAACCAGGCGTACTGTGTGGGACGAAAGCCGCGCGCTTGCATCGACAGCGCAAGCAGGGGCAGCACTGCGCCTAGGCCCAGATAGACCGTCAGGTAGTACAGCCGCAGCGCGTTCACAGGGGCGACTGTTCGTCACCGACCAGGCGAGATCAAGCGCACATCAGCGTCCCTCCAGTGCGCCTCGCAACGGGTGCCTCGCGGACGCGCTGCCATTGCGAAACCGTGCGGGCGCGACTAGGAAACGGCCGAAGGAAAGACCATGGACAAGACCGAGCTCGCCAAGAAAGTCGTCGAAATCGCCCTACGCCGCGGGGAGTTCAAGCTGCGTTCAGGACAGACCTCGAACGTGTACTTCGATAAGTACCAATTCGAAGCGAGCCCCGTGCTTTTGCGCGAAATCGCCAAGCAGATGGTGGCGCTGATTCCGGCGGACACCGAGGTGCTCGCAGGTCTTGAGCTTGGTGGCGTGCCGATCGCTACCGCGCTGTCGTTCGAGACCGGTTTGCCCTGTGCGTTTGTGCGCAAAGAACGAAAGACCTACGGCACCTGCCAGATCGCCGAGGGCGCAATGCTCAAGGACAAACACGTGTGCATCATCGAGGATGTGATCACGACCGGCGGCGCGGTGCTCGACAGTGCCCACGAGCTGCGGGCCGAAGGCGCGATCTTCGACACGGTGTTGAGCGTGATCTATCGGGGCGATCCGAAAAAAGATCCCCTCGCCGCGGCCGGCCTCAGGCGCCTGTCGCTGCTCGGACTTGAGGATCTCGAGCCATTCATGAAGTGAATGCGCTCCGAACGTGAGCTGCGGGTTCCTAACGCAGCTCAGCGCGGCGGCTCACGCTTCGGGACTGACGCTTCGCTTCTTCACGCTTCGCTAGGCGTGCCGCGCGAATCCTTGAGCGTGACGTCGTGCACGCCACCTTCGTGGATGCTGACCGCGGAGGCAACCGTCAGGCGCGCTTCCTTTTGCAGCTCACGAATTGACGTGGCGCCGCAGTTGCAAAGAGTGGAGCGCGTCTTGGCCAGCGTGATTTCCAGGGTGTCCTTCAGCTTGCCCGCGTAGGGCACGTAGCTGTCGACGCCTTCTTCGAACTCGAGCTGGTCCTTCTGTTTGCCGGCATCGCCGTGGTCGTAGCGTTGCCAGTTGCGCGCGCGATTGGAGCCTTCGCCCCAATACTCTTTCATGAACTGGTTGTTGATGCGCACCTTGCGGCCTGGGGCTTCATCGAAGCGCGCGAAGTAGCGGCCCATCATCACAAAGTCTGCGCCCATCGCGAGTGCCATGGTGATGTGGTAGTCCTGGCTGATGCCGCCATCGGAGCAGATCGGCACGTAAATGCCGGTCTTTTGGAAGTATTCGTCGCGGGCCTTGCCCACTTCGATCACAGCCGAAGCCTGACCACGACCGATCCCCTTTTGCTCGCGCGTGATGCAGATCGAGCCGCCGCCGATGCCGACCTTCACGAAGTCCGCGCCCGCTTCGACCAAGTAGTGGAAACCCTCGCGATCGACCACGTTGCCTGCGCCTACGTAGGCCTTTTCGCCGTAACGGGACTTGGCGAACTCGATCGTGTCCTTCTGCCATTCCGAATAGCCGTCGGACGAATCAATGCAGAGCACATCAGCGCCTGCATCCATCAGGGCGGGAATACGATCGGCAAAGTCGCGCGAGTTGATGCCCGCACCCACAATCAAGCGCTTGGCTTTGTCGACGTTCTCGAGCGGATGCTCTTGGTGCGCGTCGTAGTCTTTGCGAAAGACCAGGTACTGTAGACGCTGCGCATCATCGATAAGCGGTAGACAGTTGAGCTTGTGGCTCCAGATGAGCTCGTTGGCTTGCTCGAGATCGATGCCCGCTTTGCCGCAGTGCAGCGACTTGAACGGCGTCATCAAATCGCGCGCCAACGTGCTAAGCGGGGTGCGTCCCGCGCGGTAATCGCGGCTCGTGATCATGCCGAGGAACTTGCCCGTAGGAGAGCCATCTTCGGTGACGGCTATCGTCGAGTGACCCGAGCGCTCGGTGCGCGCGATCACGTCCGCAAGCGTCGCGTCGGGGCGCAGGTTCGAATCGCTGATCACGAAGCCCGCTTTGTAGTTCTTCACGCGGCGCACCATGGCCGCCTGCTCTTCGATGCCCTGGGAGCCAAAGATGAAGCTGAGGCCGCCGGAACGTGCGAGCGCTATCGCAAGCGAGTCATTGGACACTGCCTGCATCAGTGCGCTGGTGAGCGGGATGTTGATCGTGAGCGGGGACTTGCGAGGGTCAGGTGGACCTGAGCCAGGCTCCGCCCGAAAGCGCACGAGCGGTGCCACGAGGTCGACGTTTGCAGGGGTGGACTGCTTGGTCGTCAGGTTCGGAATGAGCAGGTATTCGCCGAAAGTTCTGCTCGGCTCATCGTAGATGAACGCCATGGCGCGAAGTAATGCCTACATGGCGCGCTGTCAACCGCATGCCGGCGGGAGCGCGCACAGCTGTGGTATCTTGTCTAGAGATGGCTGAGCCAGCGAAGCGAAACGCGACCTACCGAGATGTGTTGGACGCCCCACCCAATGAGGTCGCGCAAGTGATCGGGGGCGAGCTGTATTTGCAACCCAGGCCGGCCGCTGCCCACCAAGGTATTTCGGGCGGCGTTGGGGATGAGCTGAGCGGCCCGTTCCGTCGCGGTCGCGGTGGCCCGGGCGGCTGGCTGCTCGTCGCCGAACCCGAAGTTCACCTCGCTGCCGATATCCTCGTGCCCGACTGGGCGGGTTGGCGACGCGAGCGCATGAACACGTTGCCAAACGGGGCTTACTTCGATCTTGCGCCCGATTGGATTTGCGAGATTCTGTCGCCCTCCACGGCTCGCATCGATCGTGTCCGAAAGCTTCCCGTTTACGCGCGCGAAGGCGTGAAGCACGCCTGGCTGATCGATCCGCGCGCTCGCACGCTTGAAGTGTTTCGCCTTGAAACTGGGCGTTGGGTGCTGCTTGCCACGCATGCAGAGGACGAGGTCGTGCGCATCGAGCCGTTTGAAGCGATCGAGTTTCACCTCGAGGTGCTCTGGGCAGACCTGGCCCCCATCGATGACGACGTGCGCTGACCTTACGGTTCAACGCAGGAGCGCGAACAGGCTATCGAGCATCTTGAAGGTCAGGCCCCAGACGATGCGACCCTGATAGTTGTGCGCCGGCAAGTCCATGCGTTTGCCTTCGAGCTCATAGGGAATTGTGGTCAGTAGCTCCCCGCGCATCAAGGGAACTAGGGGAGCCCAAAGAGCTTCGGCCACTTCGTAGTTCGGAGTGAACACGGGGTCCGACGTGAGCTCAAAAACGAAGGGGGCGATCGACATTCCCGTGCGCCTGCCACGGGCGATCGCCGGGATGTCGTCGAGCCTGCCGAGCAAACGTGCGTCACGTGTTAGGTCGAGATCGAGCTCTTCCCGCGTCTCGCGCACAGCCGTGCTTAGTAAGTCGGCATCGACCGGATCTTCGCGACCGCCGGGGAACGCCATGTGGCCCGACCACGGATCGCGCGGGTGCTCGGCGCGGCGGATGAACAGCACCTCGAGGCCGTGCGGGGCTTCGCGCAGGATCGTGGCGACCGCGGCGCGGGTTTCGGACTTTCCTACTTCGGGGGCGGCGGCGACCCACATCGGATCGACCGCAAGCGCCGTCGGCGTACGACCTTCGATGCGCGCACGAATCCAAGGTAGGCCAAAGCCGACGGGCATGGGGGCTCGGTTGCGATCATCCACGCTGTTGCAGGGTATGTCGCAAACAGGGGAGGTCAACTCTTTGCGCACGGACAGGGGAATTCGCTAGTTGCAGCTGGCGCCACTTAGCGTCTTGCCTGCGCTCGCGCAGATCTCTGCGTCGCTGCGCGCCACCTTGGAAATGCGCAGGGCATCGATCAGCCCATCGTACGGACGGGTGATATCCGGACTACCCGAGCCGATGTGGAGCGTCCCGCCATTGCCCCTAAATAGGTCGATAAATACGTTCTCAGCGTCGACGCGCTGACCGTCTTTGTAAATGACGCTGCGAGTGCCATTGAACGTGAATGCGACGTAGGCGAACTGGCCGACGCTGAGCAACGAATTGGCGGCGCTGGCGGTGGTAGTCTCGGAATCATTGATGCCGCGATACACCTGCATTTGCAATTCGCCTTGGGACGTAAAGCCGACGTTGTATTGCTGATCCTTATCGAGGAGCAAAGTGATGTCGTTGAGTTGGTCATGCAAGTTGACCAACCCGTCGGGGCGCAGCCAAAGCTCTATCGTGAACTTGCCGACGTTGAGGCTCGCGTCGTCTGCGACCGCGACGCGCTGACCGCTCACTCTTAGCCCCTGACCGGATAGCGCGGTTTCGAAGGTGGGAGGCAGCTCGGATACCGCGTCGTTGCCAGCACTCGAGGCGTCGTCGAGCACAGAAGCGAAATCGAAGCATGCAACGACAGCGGGATCGAGATTCGTGCACTTGGCCGCTCGGGGATCAAACGGGATAGGTGGTCCCGCATCCCCTGGCGGGGTGCCCGAATCCGGCATCGCTTTCGGTCCACCGTCTTCGCCTCCACCGCCGGGGCCCACGCTTCCGTCGTCCACCCCCCCTTCCCCGCCGTCGTCGTTCGGCTCGGCGGCTTGGTCGCCCGGAATGCAGCTCGGATCTGGAAAGGGAAAAGCCGCAAGATCGAGCACGATTTCGATCGCGCCTTTGCGGGGTAGCTCGGCGTCTGCACAACCTTCCGCAAACCACTCGCACTTGGCATCGCGCGCTCTGCCACGAAAGCCATAACGGCCCGGTCCGAGCTCGGGCGCTGCGGCGCCCACACTGGTCGGGGAGACCCGTGTCGAAAAGATCGTTTCCCCGTCGCAACCGCCACGGCGGATCTCGGTCTCGACGAGCTCGGCCCGGTTGCCCAGCGCCGGCTCTGCAAAACGAAAGCGCCATGCCGCATCTGCGGGCGCATCGCCGCATGCGGTGCTCAAGCAGAGCAGCAACGGCAGCAAGCCTTTGAGAACGCAACTATTCATGGCGAACTTATCGTGGCATGGGCAGCCCAAAGCGGGTGCTCCCTCTGGTACGGCGGACCACCGATGATCTGAAGGGCCCGTCGCGCGCATGCCGTAAGGATGGCGCAAGAATGGCGAGCAAGGGGCCCTGTGCTAGCTTCGCGGCGCCATGATCCCCCGCTATACCCCCAAAGATTTCGCTGAGCTCTGGTCCGATCAGCGCCGTTTTCAGACGTGGTTCGATGTCGAGCTCGCTGCCTGCGAAGCGATGGAGCGCGCCGGCATCGTACCGGCTGGCACAGCGGAAAAGGTGCGACCCTTTCGCTCGCAGCTCGTTGCAGCACGGATCGACGAAATCGAAGCCGTCACACGCCACGACGTGATCGCATTTCTGACGCACGTAGAAGAGTTGGCTGGAGCCGATGCGCGCTGGCTACATCGCGGGATGACGTCGTCCGATGTGCTCGACAGCGCACTTGCGATGCTGACGCGTGATGCAGCAGACATGTTGATCGCGCGCAGCGACAGGTTGCTCGAAGCGTTTCGCGCACGGGTCGAAGAACACCGTAAGACACCGCTTATCGGACGCTCCCACGGCATTCACGCCGAACCGACCACGTTTGGCGTGGCACTGGCGGGACACTTCGCCGAGATCGCACGGGCGCGCACACGCTTGATCGCGGCACGCGAAGAAGTTGCAGTCGGTAAGATCGCAGGCGCGGTCGGCACCTATGCGCACTTGACGCCAACGCTCGAGCTCGAAGCGCTCACGCAGCTTGGTCTCACGCCGGAGACGGTCTCGACGCAGGTGGTGGCACGCGATCGTTATGCGGCCTTTGCCAACGCGATGGCGACGATGGCGTCGGCTATCGAACGCTTTGCCACCAACGTGCGCCACTGGCAGCGCACCGAGGTCGGTGAGGCCGAGGAGTTCTTCAATCCCGGGCAGAAGGGTTCAAGCGCCATGCCCCACAAGCGCAACCCCGTGCTGACAGAGAACCTGTGTGGACTTGCGCGGGTCGTGCGTGCGGCCGTGGTGCCGATGCTCGAGAACGTGGCGCTTTGGCACGAGCGCGACATCAGTCACTCGTCGGTCGAACGCATGTTGCTGCCCGACGCGACGAGCACGCTTGGCTTCATGCTCGATCGCACCCGCGGCGTGATCGAGAAGCTTGTGATTTATCCCGAGAAGCTACGGGCGAATCTCGAGCGCACGGCCGGCTTGTGGGCGAGCGAAGGCATTTTGCTCAGCCTCGTCGGCAGCGGCATGGGACGCCAAGACGGCTACGTGCTCGTGCAGCGTAATGCGATGAGGGCGTTTCATGGCGAGGGTGATTTCCGTGCCTTGCTCAAAGCCGACGCCGATATTCGGGCGCGCATCAGCGACAAGGATATCGACGCACAGTTCGACCTCAACCATGCGCTCGCCCATGTCGACACCATCATCGATCGCGCTCTCGCGAGCGTCAAAGTGACGAAGTAAGCACGCGCTTTTGTCGAGCGTGCCTGGAAAGGTTTACGACCATGACTGTCAGCCTCGAAATCCTGCGGGATGGACTGAAGAAGACCCTGGATAAGACGGACTTCTCGAGCCTGGGCAAGAAGTACGAAGGTAAGGTGCGCGATAACTACTCGACGCCGGATGGCCGGCGCGTGCTCGTCGTCACGGACCGCATCAGCGCGTTCGATCGCGTGCTTGGCACCTTGCCTTACAAGGGACAGGTGCTGAACGCACTGGCGGCTTGGTGGTTCAACGAGACGAAACACATCGTTCCCAATCACGTGCTCGACGTGCCAGATCCAAACGTGATGATCGGCGCAGAGTGTCAGCCGCTGATGGTCGAGATGATCGTGCGCGCCTACGTCACCGGCAACACCTCGACTAGCATTTGGACGCACTACGAAAAGGGCGTGCGCGAGTTCTGCGGGTACACCTTGCCTGACGGTTTGAAGAAGCATCAGAAGCTCGACAAGCCGCTGCTGACGCCGAGCACCAAGGCTGAGCATGGCGATCACGATGTGAGCG
>JBBSJC010000212.1:0-12473 GCA_038257655.1 Polyangiales bacterium
GCGAGCACCAGCACATCCACATCGGGCGCTGCGCAGTCCGCCGCGAGCGTGCCACCACCATCATGGTGGAACTCGAAGTGCAAGTCGGAGAGAAGCTGAATGCGCATTACGACGACGTTAGCACGATGGCCTTTGACACACGTCGCGCAACCCTGGCGCAGTCACGGCACAGCTCCAGGCATCCACCCCTTCGAGTCGGTGCACTTCGACCTGTTCGGTCCAGCGTGCGCCCGAAGCCTGCACGACGCCCAGCGGAGGCCAATCGAGCTTGGGCCGCCAACTGCGAGGAGGAAGCGCGATCCAGACTTCAGCTGGCTGTTGAGTCGTAAGACCATGAAACGCGAGCGCGGATAGCAGACAGACCACCGCCTCGGGCACGCGTGCGGCGACTACCGCGAGGGCGTGCGACGCCGTGGTGCGACGGGTGAACAGAGTTCATGCGCTCGAGACCCCGGATCCATGACGAGTCGAGCACTTCGAAGGCACCGTATGGGCGTAACCCCCGGGAGGCGAGTGGGTGTCCATGGAATGCCTCGTCATTGGGCGGGCCGAGCATGGAAGCCTTAGGGAATGAGAACCTGACCACCGCCGCTGGTTCGCCATGACTGTCAGGGCTTACCATCCGCGCCCACGTTCCATCGTCGAACAGTTGAGTGCCTTGGCGCTCAACCGAACCAGTGCGCGTGTATGGCCTTGAGGAACGCCGCCGTAATCGGGTACCCGCTTGCCGAGCCGATCACGCTATCAATGCCGCACCGCGGGCACAGCGCAGTTTGATCGTCATCGACCCACTCGGCGATGCCCGCAGGCTCGTACGTGCTCAAACAGTAAAAGCAACCGCAGACTGCACTCGCGGCGAGCTCTGCACGATGATTGCTGCTGTGCCGGTGCGCGCCGGCCATGGGATGGTCGTCCATTGGAGTAACCATGTCACCTCGCCTTCAGAGCTGCCGCTCTGCCGCTGCGCTCGCGGCCGCTCGACGAAGTCAGTCCGCCCTCGCTGTTCGGCCACTTAGGGGCTCACCTTCGCCATAAATCGCCTTCAGGGTGCCGGTGTCAAACCTTGGGCTTCCGCTTCTTGCGCTTGATGACCTGGACCGAAGTATCGAGCGCGGCTTGGCGCTCTCGCGCTCCTAACACCATGCGATGCAGGCGCTCTTGCAGAACTTCGCGAGGGGGCAGTTCGGTAAGGTATTCGGCCACGAGTCGCCAAGCTTGAGCTCAATGGCGACCAGGCGACGTAGGCGGCGATGGTAACATAGCAAGTCGATATAATAGTCGCGACTGTCGATCGTGATCCGCTTCTGACGCTCCACAAACGTGAAGCCCGCTCCCAGCTCAAGGATGAAGTCCGCAAGCTCGCGCACGAGTGCCGATTCCAGATCCTTCTCGCTAAATGCTCCGCGTAGCCCGAGAAAGTCGAGCAGGTAGGGGTCGCGAAACACCAGGTCGGGTGTCATGCGGTCATCCGCTCGCAGCCGATTCAACTAGCGTTTGACCAAGTGTTCGGGCTTGCGCGAGAGCGCAGTGCGCTCAAACAACATGCCTTGAATCTTGGCGCGCAGGGTGCGCACGTTCCACCCTTCCACGCGCGACATCTCGACGTAGAAGTCGCGCGCCACCGGGTCCTTCACAGGCAAGAGCAGCACGACCTGGCTCCAGCTCAATTGTCGCGACAGCGTTGCGACAATCTCCGGGTCACCGAATGCCTGCGCAAATTGCACCATGCGGCGTATGTTCTTCTCGCCAAAGCCGCGCCCGTACTGACTTTCGAGCACGCGTGCGAGCTCGAGGATCACGCGCTCACCGTAAGCCGCCCGTTCACCCGCCAGCATCTCGCCCGCGACGCGACGACCCACTTGCCAGTACAGCATGGTGTGCCCTGCGTTGATGGCCACGGCCGTACGTGCGCGCGCTTCGCCGATTAGAAGCAGGACGTCATCAAGCAAGCTGCCAGCTAGAATGCCGCTGGCCTCGCCTACCTTAGTAAGCTTAGCTTTTGACGGACTGTTCTTCTTTGAACGCTTCATGACCTAACCTTGCACACTTGTTATCAGGTCGCGCTGTAGTTCTGCCAACTGGCTAAGCTGCTTCATACGCTGCCTCAATCGCCTTTGCGAATTCCTTCGATCACATGATGCACAGCTCCAGGGGCCCAAATGCTTGGCACACAACTGATATCGGCGCGCCAGGGCGCCCGGTTGCGAGAAAACGAGTTGCCGTATTCCGTCCCCGTCTTCCTCCGTCGCGATCGCGGCAACTGCCCGGTTCCGCGTCATGGAGCCAAATCCGGCCTCGAGCTACTCGCTCGCGAGGAGGCTTCAAGCCGCTGACGTCGCAAGTCTTACGGTGTTCCAATCCTCCGCGACGGAGCGTGCGGTCTCATACGCGCACCCTACCCTGCGTGCGATATCAGCAGCGCTAGCGTTTGGACTTTGATCGAGCGCCGCCCAGACATCGGCACGATAGGTGGCACCGAGTTGCACGCGCCTCAAGTACACATGATGACGCATAGCGAGTTGCACCGCATCATCGACATCCTGCGGGCGAGAGCGTAAGAGTCTCGCGTGTACTCTGAGCGCTGTACCTGCAAACCGTGGGTCGGACCCTACGCGTGAAAATTGTACCTTAGTTACTTCTGGGTCATCGAGATCGATAGGCGCACCTCGGTGAAGGCGACTCATCACCCGCCAGCGCGTATCTGTGCGGCCAAGCCATGTGCCGATCGCGGACCAAAAACAACGAGCGAGGGTACTCGCTTCGGCGTGTGCCAGGATGCGACCGAGACGCGGTACGTTGACTCGTGCATGGTGCAGCTCAAGCCAGGCCACAAGCACACCAAGTAGGCGGTAGTCCGTGGGCAGCGCGCTTGCTACGGCGGAGAGAAGTGTGACCTCCAGGTCAGCCGCCTCCTTACGCTTTGATGCGGAGCCAATACGAAGCCCGATGCTGCGCATCGCCTCGTCCAGCGCAGAGCCGATGAACAAAGAAGGAGTGGCCCTAGAAAACGGCATGGTATCCAAGCTCCTCGGCGAGTCGCGAGAGCTGCCGACGGGCAAGGGGTAGCCAATATCCATCCCGACTCTCTGGGTTACCTTCGTACTGGGCTACAAAGGGCCATGCCGCGCGCAGCTCAGCTTCCGTTGGGCCAAGCGCAACGCAGTCTTGGAAATCCGTGCCGCGATCCACCAGCGCCACCAGCTTTGTGCATAGGAGATCCGCCCGTCCGAGCGTGTCTAAGTGCAGCGCTGCGCCCGCAAACGCACTACGTAATTGATGGCGCCAACCTTCTGGCAAGCACCCTGGCACGCCGACAAAATCGTGCGCCTTACTGTTGAGCCAGTCCGACGCGATGCCTTGCTCTCGTGCGAACTCGCGGGCCGCATCCGAGATGATCGAAGGGATTTGCGGATCGAGCACATCGCAGTCATCCGTGGTGCGTTGGACGATTCCAAGCAAGACGAGCGCTGCGCCGCCAATCACGACAGCCTCAAAGCGCAGGCCACGCGCGGCGAGGTACGAATCGAACGCTGGAATGATGAGGGCGGGCTGCACCGGTACCATTATTACCGGTACCCAGGTCAGACGCAATGTCCATTATCGTTCGCAATTTCCTGTGTTTCCTTGCCCTGGCGCTCGACAGTGCGCGCTTCGAGGTGGTGTACAAGGACCGCACGTGACCATCCGTGCTCGAGGGCGCGCGCCGCGTATGCGAGTCGGGCATCGCGCGCCTTGAGCTTGGTCAGGAGGACCAGATTGTGACCCCAGGGCAATTGTCCAACAGGCTGTTGGACAAAGTCGCCCTCCGACCAGGCTTCGGCGAACGCGCGCATGTATTTGAGATTCGACCGAGAGAAGCCCTTCATCGACGGGACGGCCGCGCGGAGATCGGCTGATACCTTGTCGACGATACCGGCACCCCCGCCGCCTCGCTTCTGCCGCTCCAGGATAGCGCCTCGCCTCTCCGTCGAATTCGGTCGAGGGGAGTGGGCATAGGTAGGTCGTCTTCGGGCGGGCTTGCATGGCGCGGCGAAGATAGCACTCATTGTGCCCGAAAGAGAGGTGCGTACGCCACTCCACCGAAAGGCAAATCGGACAATGCCGAAAATGCTATCAGCGCGATCGACGTCGCTACCATAAGCGTTGCTTTGTACGTAGCAGCCTTATGTCGTGCCATCATCACGCCAGACTGACCGTAGCGCGGGGCAGTAGCCTTACGATCTCAAACCGGTGTGATAGGCCGCGTTAAGCAAACGTTTCGGCAGTCACTCCCAGATACCGCGCGCGTAGCTCCCCCACCCAATCAGCGCTGACCTCCGCCTCCAGCGCCGCCACGAACGCTTCCAGCGTCCAGCTCAGGAACGAGGAATCTGCAGTCAGGCAATCACGGTAAGCTTCGATCGCGTTCGTCACGCACACGTTGTCGGCCGGATACAGAAGCGCGAAGTGTCCTTCGCGAAAGGTAAGCTCTGAATGGGCGAGCATGCTGCCTGCCAGCAGGTGGTCTCGCCAGATTTGATTCAGAGGTTTGCGCTGAAGGGACTGCAGTCTTTCCGGTTTGAAGCAGCCCAGGCCCTGAGCGACGAGATCATACCGTTCGCGATGTTCGGCGGGCGCATCTTCCATGTTCTCATGGTACTTAACTTCGATCCCTACGAAGCCGGTGCCACCCTGGGCATGGGTATATTCAACGTAGACATCGAAGGCGGAGTGGTCGCTGGTGAACAACGGATCTCTTCGGCCGGGCGAGTGTTCGAATTCAACGCGGATCACGCGCACGAGACGGTGTCCGAGCATGCGACGCATGACGCGTGTGGCAGCGTCTAGGTCCCGGCTCAGCTCTCCAAACGCGTTGAAGCAGAGCGGCTGCGAGGAGAGCAGGTTATCGAAGATGCGCGGCTTACCGTACAGCTTGCCGCGACTCTTATCGCGATCGAGTACTTCGGCGCGCACGACATCGCGGATGTTTTCGGTCAGGAAGTTCCAGAGGTGCGTCTTTGCGTCTGGCATGGGTAGGCGCGAGCCAAGGGTGCCGCGCTTGTCTGCGATGCCTGGTGGATAGCCTTGACGCTCGCGCCAGAGGGCTTGCAGTAGGCGCGCTCCGCGTTGGTAGGTGTTGTCGGCCGAGACGTACACCAAGTGCTCGCGAAGCACCGCATCTGTGGGTTCAGGCATGCCGGAATCTTCGCACTCCGAGACGGTGCTTGTCTTGTGTCGCCGTCTGCGTTTCGATCAGGAGATGTCGGATCTCGCCGAGCGCCAGAGGGCGCGACTAGAAGACACCATTGGATGGGCAGCCAAGATACCGACAGCGCTCGAGCCGTTGCTGGTGGCGCAGGGGGCGCGTGTGCACTTTCGACCATCATCGGGTGGCGTAGCGCTGGTGGGTCTTCTCCATGATCGTCCGCAGCGAGGAAAGGGAAAGCTGCGTAACCTCGAGCGAGTCGCAACGGATTTTGAAAGCATGTTCACGGCGCACTGTCAGGACGTCTCGCATGGAAGGATCACGGGCGAGAAGGCGCTGCAGAGCTTCCTCATTCGCGACGCATATACGCATGGCCGCCACATGGCAACGTTGAACGTCGCGTCCGAGGCAAGTGACACTCCGGTCGACCTTACGTTCGTGACAGATGAGATCTCGCTACCCACCGAAGCCGGCAAGATGGTTTGCGACATACTCGCGCTTCGACGTCACGGCGGGCGCACGGTACCGGTGCTGCTCGAACTTAAGGATTGCCGAATGCTCAAGCGCCTGATCGAGCAAGTGGAAGGTTATGCCGCCCGTGGTAGTCGGAGATGCCACTGCGAGGGCCATCGTGGAAGGCGGTCAGCGTGTGCACGGTCTCGCAGCTGCTAAGCGCTAACCGTGACCACGCGGAGTGGGCGCACGGCTCGCTACGCGGCGGTGATGAGCAATGCACCCGGAACGACGGCGGTGATGGCGACACACGCGGTACGAAAGACGCTCACGACGCGGACGCTCGCCTGGTACTGTTCCTCGAGACGAGAAGCTGGCTCCACAACGACGACAGCGAGTTTCGCTCGTACCGAGCGGTGGCATCATGACCGAGCAGGGTGGCTGGTACTTCACCGCCCCCTGGGACCCCGTGCCGATTCGGCGCGGAGACGCGCTCGGCCTCCGCGCGGGCGCGGACTACTTCGCGGACCTGCTGGCGCCCGGCCTGAGCAACAACACCTCCGACGCGCGGTGGATCTCGATCCTCTCGTGGTGCCTCCAGTGGTCGCACGTCGCGTGGCGCAACGCGGGCGGCGGCGACCTTACTCTGCGTGACGATCAGCGGGCGCGGTACTCGTGGCTGCGCCCACTCGAACTTCTCTGGGTTGCCCGTACGCTCGTGTCGGAGCAGACCACCGGCCAGCTTCGCGGGCGACGAAGCGTGAAGCGCTGGCTAGATGACGGGCGCGGGCTTCCGAACTTCGCGATGAGCGACGAGCAGTTCCGCCGCTATCGGCAGGTCGGAACCTATGGCGCCTACCGCGTGGTGCTGCGCACCATCCCTGGGCTGACGACGGGCGATGGATGGACGCCTGCCGAGACGGCGCTGAAGCTCGCGGGCCTCGTCAACGACAGCCTCCCGCGTGCGGCGCGCCTCAAACAGGAGCTCTTCGAGAACGGCACGAAGTGGGGACGGTGGAGTGGTGGCAACGAGGCGCGCTATTGGGTCGATCGTGGCTGGAAAACGTCGTGGGCGACGATCGGCGGTTTCCTCCCGACTCCCGACGACGCCATCCGCAAACGACTGCCCGAGGAAGAGAGGAATCTGCTCGAGCCAGTGATCTTCGCAGCCGACTCCACTCGTCGCATCACCGCCGAGGTGCTGGCCGGCGCGAAGACAGCGAGGACGCACGCCGAGCTCTGCGACGCGCTCGCCGGCTCGATCGCGCTCTCGACGAAGATTGAGCCCGCGTCGTTGGCTCCCCTTCCAGCATTCACGCGCTTCGCCGACGCCGCGATGCACGCAATGCGAGGGGTGTGGAAAGAGATCAACCACGACGACGCGAAGCAGGCTCCCGCTATCGAGAAGGTCGCCCGCTCGACGGACATCCAGGACAGGCTCGATCGACTGCGTGAGGCGGGCGCTGCGTGGCTGCGCGCGCCGGGGCGCAACACGTTCTCGCACGAGCACGTCGTGACGCGGCTCGCCGAGACCATGCTGGCCGCCGCGACACCCGCCGAACAACTGCGAGCGCTGTCGAAGCACCACCACGAGCATGGTGGTGGTCGGCGCTGGTTCCGTGAACAAGCCGACAAGCTGGTACCCCTGGTCGCCGACACCGGCATCGCCGCGACCGACTACCGTTTTCGTCTGCGGCCCCTAGCGCGCCTCGCTGCCCAGTGTGGCGTCGACAACATGAACAACGCGCTCGACGCTGTCTCGCAGCACGAGCCCGACGACGAGGAGACCGACGCGCTGTGAGCACGCCCGACTGGAAAGACGTCCTCCCGATTCCCCCGCGCGGCGGCCGACTCCACGAGGCGTGGATGACGAGCTTCGAGCAGCCTGATGCTAGCCTCTTGGTGGAGTACGTGCTGCCAGCCCTCCTGGCTTCGAACCACTCGCTCTCGCAGGAACTGCGCGAGCGGACGCTCTTCTTCGGCGAACTCGGGACCGCTCTCGAGCAACTCCACGGTCGGCTCACGGTCATCTCCTCGCCACCGCACGTCGCGCGGGAGGCTTCCCAGTACCCGTGGCTATGGCGCTACGTCAACCACTTCACGGTGGGCGCCGAAGCTCGCGCTGTTCAGCACGCCAAGCTCTGGGCGTTTCACTGGAAGGTCGGCGACGAGGAGCAGCTCGACCTGCACATCTCGTCGACGAACCTCACGGCATCGGCCTTCAAGGCGCAGGTTCAGGCGGGCTGGCAGGTGTCGGTGCGCCTCAGCGAAGGGGGCACCACGAACTCACGACGCACGTGGGGCGAGCTCGTTCCGTTCCTCGAAGCGCTCGGCACATCGGCTGGAGCCGTCGCGAAGCCACGGCTGCAGCGGCTCCTCACGTTGCTCGGCCGCGCGGTATGTCCCCCCGACGTCACGTTCGTCGCGAGCATCCCCGGCAGAAAGAACGCCGCTCGCCAGCTCAAGCAGTTTGAGCCGTCCGAGATCCACGTGCTGACGCCGACGGTCGGCGAGTGGAACGGCCGGACCATCGATGCATGGAGCGCCGACGCAGGCATTGCTCCCGACAAGCTTCATCTGAAGTGGATCGCATCGAGCCATCCGTGGGCTGAAACCTCCGGCTGGACGCTCTCCCAAGCTGCCGGCAAGGCTCTCGAGGCCAGTGGCGTGCATATCGAGTGCCTTCCGACGGAGGCTCGGTTCACCGAGCAACATCGCGACGCGGACCCAAGGTGGAGCCACGCGAAGCTGTACCTATTGCGCAGTCGGCGAAAGCGCCGGCTGCTCGTGACGTCGGCGAACTGGAGCGTCGCAGCGTGGGGCGCTGGGAGAACCGCACCGCGCAACTTCGAGCTCGGCGTGGCCTTCGAGTCCGAATGGACCGACCTCGAATCGATCGGCGAGGCGTTCGATCCTCCCGCCACCGTGCCCTTCTACGTCGACCGTGCCGACGAAGAAGAACGCGTGTCGACGCTCGAATGGGCGGAGGCGAGCTGGGACGGGCAGCTCGTGCAACTGCGCACGCGCACCTCCGATCCGGCGACGCCGATCGCCGCTGTCGTCAACTTCAGCGGAGGCGCGGAGGAAGCTGTCCCGCTCGTAGGTGGCGTGGGCGCGTTGACGTGGAAGGACCCGGCCCACACGCCGCTCATCGCGCGATTCACGCAGGGCAATGAGGCCCTGGAAGTGGATGTTCTCGACCTTCGTCCGCCCACGGAGTTCTCGAAGACGTCGCTGCCCGAGGTCGATCCTTCTCTCGCGAATGCGCTGCGCGAGGCATTCCTCCTTCAACGGTACGGCGGTCCCTCGGTAGACGCCGACTCCATCCTGGGGCTCAGGGCCGCACGCCGTCTGGTCGGCGCCGCTATTACCACCGACTACTCGGTCCAGGCCTGGCTCGACGCGCGCGCGGCGTTCGGCGTGGTCGATTCGTGGCGCGTCGCGCTCGACGAAGCGAGGGGCGAGCCGCTGATGCTCGAACGCGTGCGGCTCGACGGCGAAGAGCTGCGAGCGCTCTACACCCGCCGTAAAGGACCTGCCGCCGGGCTCGTGGTCGAGGAGCTGCGCTGGCGCATCGACGAGGAAGCATGATGGACGACTTTCAGATCGACGCACGCGGGTGGCGCTTTCTCGACGACCCCGCTCGCTACATCGAACGCGAGACGGGCGGCCTCAAGCTCGAGCCGCTGACGCGACAGTTCAAGACGGCGAAGGAGATCCTCTCGCGCCTTGCGGACGGCCGCGGCGTGCTTCTCGCAGACGACGTCGGCCTTGGGAAGACGACCGTCGGCGCGCTAGTGGCGTGGGTCGTCGCCTGCCAGGACAAGCGGGTTCGCATCTACGCGCCCAATGAGGTGCTGCGGCGGCGCTGGGCGGAGGAGCTTGAACGGCATGTTCCGATGCTCGGCCAGATCGGCGCACACAACGGCCGCATCAAGCAGGGCAGCGTCGGGAAGCTGAACAGCGGCCGGATTCAGATCACGACCCACTACG
The DNA here is from genome assembly GCA_038257655.1 of Polyangiales bacterium. Classification (GTDB taxonomy): domain Bacteria; phylum Myxococcota_A; class Polyangia; order Polyangiales; family DASUME01; genus DASUME01. The sequence continues at coordinate 9,632 of JBBSJC010000212.1, forward strand.
AGCTGGTGAGGAGTCACGGTGGTGGCGAGCAGAAGACCGCGTGCGACCTGATGATCATCGACGAGGCGCACCGCGCGAAGGGCGATGGCAGCGCGTTCAACGATGCCCTGCACGACCTCGGTGACCGCGCCAAGCGTAAACTGATTCTCACGGCGACGCCGTTCAGCATTCGACTGACCGAGCTTGAGCAGCTGCTTCACTTCGTTGGTGCGATGGACCTCAAGGCCGTGCGGGGATACGCCGGTGATCTGAAGCGCCTCTACTCTCTCGGCGACGGCCACGACGTGGTCGCCGAGTCGAAGCGCTTGGTTGGCGCCGCGAAGGCCGCCATCGAGGAGCTTCAGCCCTACCTCATCCGCCACGGGATCGATGACCTGTCTGCGGCCGAGAGGAAGCACTTCGGCACGGTCGGCACTTCCCGCTGGGAGATTGGGACGCCTCCTGCGTCGCCCGAGGATCTTCAGCTCCTGCTGCGAATGGACCGCGTCCTCCAGCTCACGCCTGAGCGGAAGGGAGAGCGCCGCAACGACCCGCGTTTCCACATCGGCTGGCAGCATCTGGGCACGGAACTCGAGCGAGTCGCCGAGCGGGCAACCGCCGGTACCGATCACGTCGTGCTTCAACACATCAAGGAGGCGAAGAAATCGCTGAGTGCGCGCCGCGCCAAGCCACATCCGAAGGTCGCGGCCGTAAGCGAGGCCATCCGACCCCTGATCAATGGGGGCGAGAAGGTGCTCGTGTTCTGCTACCACCGCGCGACCGCGAGCGAGCTGCTGGGTACCCTCGAACATTCCCTGAAGACGGCGAGCGCTTCGCGTGGTGGTCCACCCGAGAAGGTGTGGCGGGCGGCGTGGGAGTCGGTTCTGACGAACAACGATCACCTCGTCGCGCCGATCATCGACTGGCTTTGCAAACCGGGAGTACGTGCGCAGATCGCGGGCTGGCTTGGCGAACCCGCGAGCACCGCAAAGGCCCTGGCCGAGCAGTTCGCCCATACGAGGCCGCGCCACACCAGCTTGGACGTGCCGACGATCCTCGAGGCGGCGACGACCCTGGTGGATGCCCTCCTCGACGCGCAGTCGACGTCGACGCGCGGCCTGTTGAGAAGCATCGCCAAGGGTCAGCGCGCGTTCGGCGGCCGGGGCTCGCACGTCCCTGGAAAGCTCGACGACGGCATCCGGGTGATGGGCGCGTGGGGACACGACGCTCACGGCGAGCCGCCGGAGACGCTCTACACGGGCAAGCCCGACATCGTGATTGCGCTCTTTAACAGCCCGTTTGGCCCGGACGTGCTCGTCACGACAGACCGGCTCAGCGAGGGCGTCGACCTGCATCGTTGCTGCCGGCACCTGATCCACTACGAGCTCGACCCGAGCCCCGTGCGCACGCTGCAGCGCAACGGCCGTGTTCGCCGCGTTGGCTCTTGGGCGGCGTTGACGAGGCAACCGATTTGCTACGCGTACCCGACGTTCGGCGGCACGCGTGACGAGAAAGCGGTCGGCGTCATGCGCCAGCGCATCAACGCCTTCGGGCTGCTGCTCGGCGGTGTTCCCTCGCTCGAAGACGACGCCAGCGACAGCGAGCAGAGCTTCGCGGAGGCGGTCCTTCGGGGCGCGAGGAGGCACCTCGAGTCGCTCAACCGAAAGCTCTGCGTGTGAGTTCGCGGTGCACTGGTTTACGCTGGCTAGCGACTTAGATATTAGCGACGCCACGCAAGCGCAGATGTTTTCCATGGTCGTGCGCGGGAACGCGAGTAGGAAAACCGGAACACCCAGTTCCGACTGGAGGATGACCCCTAGCGTCACGCGTGCGCGAAATCTCCGATCGAGGGCGGAACCCAGTTCAGTGCCTCAGGTGCATCGACGAGCTGGGGCAACATTGTCCACTGGACGAACTCGGCGCCAGGCTCCGATTACGGTCTTACTGATGCCGCCGATCCGCAGGTCGACGCCGTGGATGCGATCCACCCAGCCTGTACGTGGCTCGTGAGAGGTTCTGCACCAAGTGGCAAATCACTCCCGATCATCACCCGGCGGCACGCGTCGCCAAAGCGCTAGCACCTCCGCTTGATAGTTCGTGAGCTGCCAACGCCTCTTCGAGACGCTCCACTACATTGAAAGCAGCCCAGCCAACCGGTGCTCCGTGAGCAAGTGCGTTGCGCACCCATCGCACCTTGCTGGTGACGCTGGGGACGAGGTGGCGGGCGTGGTGCTCGATCGTACCGAGAGACGCCATCTCCCAAGGATGATCAGGCAGCGGGTGTCCGGGAGGAGCGATTTCCGACTCGATGCCCCCCCGTCGCCCATGGATCCGGTCGAAGGCGTCAGTCGTTTCCTTTTCGTAGCCAACGGGAATCCTCACGTTCGCGGCGAGATAATCGACGGCCAAGTCCTTGATTCGTGCCTCTAGATCGATGCATCGGCCGAGGAGTCGCATTGCCATCGACCGGCATGTGACTGCGGCGCGGAGAAACCGACGCTGCGGATGGTCGGATCGCTTCGAGAGTATCGCCCGGGCCAGCCAAGGCGCGGGCCGCCGAGCGTCGCCGGCGCCTGGAACAACAGCAGGAACCCTGAGCTCCGGGTGATCGTCGAGCGCTGCGACCGACACGAGCAGCGACCGCTGCATCGTCTCCGGAAGCATGGCTAGGCGCCGCTGAGCATGCTCGTTGAACACCCTCTCGAGCGCTCGGTCGTCTCCGCGCCTGATCTCGGTCACACAGTCAAACATGTCGACTGCAGCGTCGAGATGACCGCTGACATGCCATGCGACGCGTTCGTGCAAGTATGACGCCCAGCGGTCATCCTCTGTTCGGAGGCGGCGCAAGGTCTCCGGCCATGCC
>JBBSJC010000213.1:0-12401 GCA_038257655.1 Polyangiales bacterium
ACTTCTGGGGACCTGTACTAAGGGCCCGTGCACGAATAACTTACCCACTTCGACGCCGATCCATCCCGCCCAGCGGCGTTGCGAAACCTAAGAATGCGGGGAGCATACTGTCGGTTCCGCGCCTTGCTGGACGGGCGTCTCGACGCCGATCCGACCTGATTCTTTTGTGCCGGGCGCTAAGGCAGCGCTAGCGCTTGATCTCGAACACGCCTTTGAGATCTTCGCTCGCGGAGATGAAGCTGCGACCGCCCTTGTCGCGGAAGCTCCAAACACGAAACTGGTAGAGCATGCCGGGCTTGTACTGCGAGGCGTCGAGCGTGTAGCTCACGTCCGCGCTGCCTGTGACCTTCGGCACGGCCAGGTCCTCGTGCACAAGCTCGCCGAGTGCGTCGTACACCCGCAGCTCGTAGCCATCTTCGGATGAGTCGTCTTTCCAGCTGAGTGTCAGGATGCCGGCATCGACGAGCTCGACGCCCTGGGCGCCGGGCGATACGACGGCGAGCGCCTCAGTGACCTTGAAACCCTGCGCGAGGCTCACCTCACCTCCTGCCTCGCCCACATCGACGAACACGACGTCCGTGTCGGAGATGCCTTCATCCGGATCGCGCACGAGCAAGTCGTTCTCGAACGCGGCAAGCACCGCGTAACGGCCCGGAGGCACGTCCTTGATGGTGAACGCACCGCCTACGTCAGGCGCGCGCAAGCCGGCAGGCGCTTCGCCTCGGATCGCGTTGGCATCGAAGGTAGAAGCCACTGCCAGGATGACGCTGGTGGTGAGCCCGCCCGCGGCATTCACGATGCTCACGCTGCCTGTGACCGTAGAAAGCTTGGCCTTGGATGCCGAGAGCGTGACGCCCTCGAGGCCGGCTGCAGGCACGGTGACCGCCTCGGGCGCGATCGCAAGCCCTGCACGATACCCCTCGAGCGTGGTTGCGCCTGTGGGCACGTTGAAGAGCACGAAGGCGCCATCGCGGTCGCTTACGGCGCTTGTGCGCGCACTGTCGCCGGAGACCGCGAGCACGAGCACGCCACCAGGCGCATCGGCGAGCACGCTTCCTGCTACCGTCGCCCCACCCTGTTCCGCGCTCGGTAGCTTGATCAACGCCACATCGGTGGCCGCGTTGGTGATGCGATAGGGCGGGATGCGCTGCTTCTCGTCGTCATCCTGGCTGGCCTCCGCACCGGCGTCCGCATCGGTGTCGGGCACCGCCTTATCGAGCTCGATCGGCAGCGCCGTGCGCGGGGCGCTGGCAAACGGCTGAAAGTCAGCGGCGGCCACCCGCAACGTGATCGCATCGTCCGTGGGCGTGCCATCTTCGTTGCGACGCACCGACACGGGCAGCTCGTAGCTACCATCGGCGGTGCTGCGCGCCACGCGTGTACGCGCTGCCCCATTCACATCGAGCCCCACGATGGATGCGCCCACGATGCCCTTGTTATCGAGCGCTCCGTAGACCCGTCCACTTACGATCACAGGCGGCAGACACTCGTAGCGGTCCGCGCCCAGCTGCTCACAGAGCAGACCGTCAGCACAGGCTGCGACCAGCTCGGGATCGCAGGTGTTGTCTTCCTTTTCTTTTTTCTTTTCGTCGTCGCTGCACGCGCCGAGCGCGAGCGCAGCCATGAGCATCATCAAGCGAGCTTTCGCCATGTAGCGTCCCCCTTAGTCCCCTGCTGTAGTGAAGGATAAGGCCGCAATGGTTGAGAAAATCGCGCCAGGAGGAGGGCTGGCTACCATTTGACGCAAGCCAGTGTGATGTCTTGTGCGTGCCGCGCCCATGGTTACCCGGCTTACGCTTGAGGCGATCTTAAGTTCATGCTCGCTGCCGCTTCTTGGGCCGAGAGCTCGCGTGTCCATCGAGCAGTTCTGGCGGCTGCTCTGCGTTGACTTGCGAGCTGCTGCACGAACGTACTACTGTTTTGGGATGCGTCCTTTGCCTCTTGCCTTAGCCCTGCTGCTCAGCGCTTGTGCCGCTGCTGACGACACGGAGCGGGCGGGCCAGGAGAGCACCTGTGACACCGGCCTGCGCATCCACGGCGATGCCCTAGCTAGCGCCCGCGATAAAGCACCGGCCTGCCGCAGCCACGACGACTGCGTGGTGATGAAAGAGACGGTCGGCTGCGAAGGCCTGATCAAGATCGATTTGTGCGATCTTTCAGTGCATCGCCTGGTAGTCGAGTACTACGACAGCCAAGCCGTAGCGCGAGCCTTGTGCGAAGCCACGGAAAGCAATGGGCTGGGTTGCACGATCAGCGCCTCTTGCGCAGCCCATGGACAGCCGGTGTGTAGGGCAGGCGAGTGCACGTTCGACGAACCAAGCTGAGCGAGTACTTTAGAACATTCCGCCAACACTCAGACCGGCCGCCCGGGGCATCAGTAGCGGCATGAAGCCGAGGCTCGGCGTGACCGTTGGTGCGCCGCGATAATCACGCCAGTACTGCACAGAGCGCGTGGGGCGAGTCCACACGCGCAGCTCGGTGACGAGGAACGTGCCGATGCCCGTTCGAAGCGCTCCTTGCAAGTTGTCGTCGTAGGCAAGGCCCAGGTACAGCCCCGCGCCCACGCCAAAGGTCACGGCGATGGCGTGGGTCAGCCACGACCGGGTGCGGCGCACGGCGGCAGCTTCTGAGGCCAGCCACGTCTCCCCCTGAGTGAGCTTACGCTGTTTTTCGTCTTCACTATGGCTTGGTAAGGCGCGGTAGCGGTACGAGGCGTAGCGACCGGGAGTGGGCGCGATCAGCACGAGCGTCAACCCGGCCGTGGACAGCCCGGCACCGACGAGCAGACCTGCGCGGGAGGCCGTGTCGTCTTCGAATGCGGCCTGGGTGCCTTGCCCTACGGCTAGCGCTCCGAGCACCGCAATCCATGTGCCCCAATAAGCGCGGGTGGGGCGTTGAAGATCCAGCAAGTAAGCGTCCAAGGCAGCAAGCTTGGCATCGAGCTCGCTGGCGTTCGTTTCTGGCTCGATATGTTGCGCGGTGCCCCTGGTAGGCGCCGCAGTCAGAGCAAAGATGAACGCACTGATGAGCCAAGATGCGCGGATCATGCGGCTGGTTACCACGAAGCCGGGCCTCATGAACAGCCCGAACGCGACGCTGCGCGCGAAACCTTACGGTCCGATGCCAGCCTGCGCGGCCGTCAGCCTGCTAAACACAGTAAGGTTTGACGTAGGGCAGCTGGGCGCGTAAGCAGACCACACACCACACGACGGCCCTCGGTAGGCCTAATTACACGAGGGGTAAGGGCGCACGCAGTATCCGCTTCCCTTACCTTGAGCGCACATGTATTTGCGATGGATGCGACTGCTATGAGGGTCACCAAGCGCCGCCTGCCGCGGGACTTTTTTGTATCCATGCGGCGATCGCGTCCAGCCGCTGTCTGCTCACGCGGCGCATTTAACTAAGTAACATCAGAGGGCGAGGTAGGCCGCCATCCCAATCGGGAACGTGGCTCATAAAGTGCTTATGGTCCGCCCAGAACTGGTGACTACACCGGCTCAGGGGGCTCATACATGATTTTCAATAGAACTCAGATGGCAGTGGCGGTGATCGGTGCGGGCGCATGGTTGTGGTCACCGACGGCCGCGCACGCGAGCCTCAGCGACTGTGGGGGCGTGTTCATTTCAGGCGACGCCAAGTGCGAGTTTCGCAAGACCGAAGAGTGCATGACGACGTGCACGACCGAGTCGGTGGAGACCTCGTGCTCGGCCAAGATCTACACGACCTGCGAGAGCGACTGTACCGCGAGCGCCAACGTCCTGTGCGAGAGCAGCTGCGGTGAGGTCTGCACCACCGACTGCGAAGAAGCGATCGTCACCGAAAAGCAGCCCCCCAATTGCATGGGTCTGTGCATGTCGGACTGTCAGCAGAGCTGCTCGGATGGCGGAGCCTGCGACGATGCCGACAAGAAGGGTCCATGTCGCGCCTGCTGCGCCCACAACTGCAGCGACAAGTGCGAAGCCAAGTGCAAAGGCAAGCCAGTGACCAAGGTAGTTGAAGAGTGCATGCCTACCTGCACGACGGCGTGCTCAGGCTCGTGCACGGCAAAAGCCAACGTCGAGTGCCAGCTCGACTGTCAGACCGACGTCTACGAGGAATGCGAGACCGAGCTCGTCAAAACCTGCAAGACCACCTGCGAGGACAAGGGCGGCGCCATCTTCTGTGATGGTCAGTTCCTGAATGCCAAGAGTGCGCAATCCTGTGCAGACCAGCTGGATGCTGAATTCAACTTCAAGATCGACGTAGACATCGAGGTGGACGCGGACGTGTCAGGCTCGATCGGCGACGGCAAGAAGAAGTCAAAAGTGAGCTGCTCAGTCGCTAACATCGGCGCAAACGCTGGTAGCGGCGCCTTTGCATTGTTCGGCTTCGGCGCCTGCGCCGTGTTCCTGGCGCGCAAACGCCGCTAACAGCGCTGCCGCTCCTTTGCTTACAGCCCTTGATCTGTCTGCACTCGGACGCACCCGCGTCCCGTTGCCACCCGGACCTCCTGCTCTGGATGTCCTCCTCTGGATCTTGCGTAGCGCGCTTCATGCGGCGGTTGTTCCGAGCCGGGAACAATCATTCTCGCGCCTCCTGTGCTCCCATATTTCGAGCGATCACTTTTTGATCGATCGCCTGCTTGCAAGCAGGGAGGAGCGGAGCGATAGCCATGCATGAGCAAGGACAATTTGGAATCGTACGCAAGCGGTGCGCCGCGGTTGCGCGCCATCGGATTCAACGAGCATCTGGAGTTCTTCGATAAAAACAACGACCAGAAGATCTCGATCCGCGAAAGTCAAAAGGGCCTAGAACGCCTGGGTTTTGGTCATCTGCTGACCATCCCTGCCGCCTTCGCAATAAACTTTGGCGTGAGCGGACTTGGCCTCTTGCAAGGTCGTCTGGTCAATCCTGTCAACCTCGCGCTACCGCGCACGGGTTTTGTCCGGCATACGGATACGGACCTGGTCGATGACAACGGCGAGTTCAACGACGCACGACTGGACGCAGTCCTTGCAACATACGGCAAAGAGTTCGCAGGCGAAGCGCTGACGCTGGCTGAGCTCAGCGCCATGCTCGCAGCGCGCATCGTCAAGGACGCGACCACCGGGGCAAACACCAAGGAGCTGCTTCTGTTGCCCGTGGGCGTGACGGCAGTGGCCGTGGAATGGGGTGCCCTGTTCTGGGTCGCTGGCACCACGCGCGACGGCAAGCCCGTGCTCGAAAAGGACACCGTGCGCAGGTTCTACACCGATTCGCAGTTCTTCCACGATGTCGCCCAACGCCTCGCGGACAAACGCGCCGCACGCAGCCAGACTCCCCTGGGCGTCGCGCGCAACATCCTGCAGGATTGGCTGCTGTAGGAGCCGCGCTACTGCACGCCCACGACGCCGTCGGCCATCAGCGCAGTAAATCCTGCGCTGCCCTCTTGCCACCAGCTCAAGGCATTGGCCTCAACTCCCGTGATGCCGAGCACGTAGGAGGTTGCCAGGGCGCGGATAGCAGCGGCTTCGACCTCTCCTCCGCCCGGGCACAAGCTGCACTTGAAGCCCTGGCAGGGCGCCCCTTCAAAGGTGAAGTGCTGCGCCTTGTTGACCTTTACCACGCGCAGCATGCGGCCTTTGTATTGGGCCAGCATGTTCCCATCGGAGTTGCACATGGAGGGTTCGCCCGCCATCGCATAGATGGGTTTCGTTAGGGCATCGAGCGCACCCTTGGCGAGGTCATTGGTATCGACTGCGTCGAGCGCTAGAAAGGCTTCGGTGTTCGTCGCCTGCGCCGCGGCGAGCAAGGAGCCTAGGCCGCCGGCACTGAAGCCTGCGTAGACGACGCGCTCGCCGCCAACCTTGGCGCCAAACTCGGCAATCGCTGCGCCATTTTTCGCATGATCGATCGAGCCGCCATTCGTGCATAGATCCACGGTCAGCGTGGTGACGCCCCAGCTTGCGACATGCTTGGCAAGCGTTTGCAACGCTTCGCGCGATGATCCGGCGCCCGGGAACAACGCAAAACCGGGCGCGATCACCACAGCCGCTTCGGTGCGCGTGCTCGCAGGCGTGAACGACTCGTAGGCGAAGGTACAGGTGTCCCCGGTGAACGAATCCATCTTTTGAGTCACCGCAAGCGAGCCCAACTCGCGATAGTCAGGTCCGAGCTCGCCGGGAGGCACGGGCGGCGCGCCGTCCTTACCGTCACCAGCACTGCCATCCGCTGGTGGACGCGAGCCGTCGCCTGTCGGGGGGCGCGACCCACCATCGCCACCCTGATTGCCTGGAGGCGTGTCGGTGGGCGTTGTGCCCGCGTCGTCGAGGGCGTCGATGGGACTGCCCGATCGATCGCGGGGCGAACCGCTTTCGTTTCCGTCGCTACAAGCTGCAAGAAAGAACAAACCAAGAAAGATGTGTCTCATGTTGCAATCACTCCAGTACTTAAGCAGGGGAGCTAGACTGTGCCCTACTCCGGCGCAGACACACGGAATTGCCAGGTCTACGGGGAGCGCGAAGAGCGTTTGCGCACGCGATGACATACCTACAGCAAGCCTGCAGCCGACGGACGACCGTCGACTGTAAGGCCCGGCACGTAAGCGAGCGACAGCGCGCATTTCGCAGGCTTAGCACTCTCCGTGGCGAGATAGCTCGTAGCCGGAAGGCCAAGCAGCGGTGCGGTGCGTGGTTTCAGGTGTTGCGCGCGCGCGCGCGATCAGCCTTGCTGTGCGGGCTCTGCATCGCATCCTTCGTGGTTCGCGTAAGCGGATTGTCGGGCTTGATGCGATTGGTGCTACGGCGCGTCGACTTGCGGGACGGCTGACCGTTAGTCGAATCTTCGAGCGCGACGCTCATGCCTGCCGTGTTGAGCTTCGAGTTGCGACGAGCGGTATGCTCGCCACCAGCCTTACGGTCATCGGCACTCGTGTCAGGCTGCGCCGTATCGACTGGTACATCCCGCCGCTCCTTCTCAGGTCGGCGTACAGCATCCATCAAGTTATCGGGCCCGTGGCCGACGCGGGCGCCAATCAAGCTCTCTGGGGCCTCGAAGACATCCAGCTCATCGTCGGACATGTCCGCCATGTCCGAGCCGTCCGAGGCGTCGACGGCAGCCGCGGGATATCCGCTGTCGCGCTGCTTTGCGCCTTTGGCGCTGAATCCGTGACGCTCCAGGCTGCGGCGAGTGGCACGCTCTGCGCGTCCCGCTGCCCGATCAAACGCTTCTCTGTCCGTCTCCCCGCGCTCGGTGACCACCACGTTCGGTAGCGAGCTTACGGATATCTCGATTGTGCAGCTGCGGTCGACGCCACCTTTGGGACCGTTTTCGTCGCCAAAACGCACCACAATGCGCTCGATTTGTGTGGCGAATTTGCCCAGTTGGCGCCCCGTGCGCTCATAAACCCAGTCCCGCAGCTCGTCGTTGATCTCGGTGCCATGCGAGCGAAGATCAAGTCGTGTGTGGCTGGCGTCCGTGCGACCGGCATGACGCTTGTCAATTTTGTCAGTTTGGGCCGCGAAAGGCGGCCGCTCGATGTGATTGTGAGTACTCACGTCGTTCTCCCTCTGGTATCCGCCGCATGTGCGGATCCGTTTCGGACGCGCGCTGACACAGCGCCCAACGGGAACGTTTGCAAGAGGCGGGCCCGGGTGCTCAGTAAAGTGCGCGCAACGCCATTTGCGGCGCACGCGTGGGCACATCGCCCTTGCTGGCCGGACCGCTCGCTCACATGATCGGAAGCTCACAACTTTTGGACGTAGCCACGAACGACAAGTACATGAAGCGCCCGCATGCAACGCAGCGCGCCCGATGGCGGGTGAGCGCGAGATGAGCGCCACCTTTGCGCCCCTGACACGCATCCTGTGCACCCTAGCAGCACCGCTGCTTCTGTTTCTGTTGCTGACTGCACAGGCAGCTCATGCTGAGGTGCTCCAGGCGCCTTTTCGGGCTAGGCCGTTCCCCCTGGGGGATGGCAGGGTTGCTTGCGCGCCGGCAAGCGGCGGCTGGAGCGTTGAGTGGGGCGGACGCGCAGTACGTCCGCCTAGCGACGAGGAGGCCGTCGGCCGCGCCGTGGAGCTGCAGGTGGCGCCCAATGCCGCCGCTTGTGCGACGGCTTCGAAAACCGTCACCCTCGTCACCACGGGGCGCTGGCCCACCTTCGATGCGGCATCGATCGTGTTCCTGCCCGACGATGGTCGTTTAGAAGCGACGGGCAGCGGCTTGCAGGGCGTCAAAGTCGTTTGGCGGAGCGGCACGAACGACGGCGTCGACGTTTGCCTCGATCCCAAGCGCGAGGGACGCAGCGAAAGATGCGCGTGGGCGGTCGGGCCAGGAACCCCTGCCGATGCGGCCAGCAGCTCACTCGCGTGGCTACCTAGCGGCGCGCGGCCGGGCGAGGATGCCGTGTTCATCGACGCGTTCGGTGATCGAGCTTCTCGCCAGACCTTCACGCTCACACCCGCCCGCTTGATCATCACACGTGTTGTGCCGACCGATGCGACCGTGGATCTCGGCACCGGCCAGGGTGAGGTTCCGCTCGTTCACCCGGAAGCCGTAGGCTCCGCCGAGTGCGCGCCCCTCGCCTGCGAGATGTCAGACGGGAAGTTGCTCGTGCGCGGCGCCTCGAGTTTGGTCAAGAACGTTGACATTAAGCTGCGCTTCAGGCCCCACGTGTTCCTGCTGCGCAACGAAGCTCTCGAAAGTCAGACGACGGTCCGACTACCCGTGCTCCATTGCCCGATGTGGATCGTTTCGGGCCAGCCCGTGCGCAACAACGACGACGCCAAGGTGATCGTCAAACTAGAGGGCGCGTGCGCCCGCGACCTCGGAGAGGTGCGCTTTTTACACGAGCAGACACCGCTGAAGGTACTGCGCGTGGTGAGCGGCCAGGATGCCACGTTCGTGCTGCTGCGCCTGGGGGATTTCGACGACGATTCCCTGACGATTACCGCGCTGCGAGGTCCACCCGACGAGATTGCGCTGGCCGTTGCCCACATTTCCACGCGCTCCACGCCTCAAGTTCGCGCAACGCTGTCGCTTCCGGACTTTCCAAACCTGAGCTTCATCCCGACCAACCGCGAGGCGCGCGTGCACATCTCGCCTGCGGGAGAGCATCAGCACTTCACGCTGCTGCCGATCGAGGGTGTGTACTCGGTAAGGTATGAAAAGGGTCAAGCCCTGGTACGCGCCACGCCGATGGCCGCGGGCTTGACTGCGCTGCGCTTTGGCTTGCGCAGCGAGGATCTGCCGGGCGCCCTGGGTGAGGTCGACCTTGCCGTGCTCAGCGATCCGCTGCAGCGCGGCACAGGCGAAGCCAACGTGCCTGCACCGCTCGAAACCGAGGTGCTCGGACCCAAACCGCTGATCGAGGTGTTATGCGGCGGCGATACGGTCCCGCTTGAACGTCTCAAGCCCGGGGTCACGGCGCACCTTTCGTTTTCGCTGCGCGATACCTGTCGTGTGGTGTTCCACCGCGAGCGGCTCCCGCCCGAGCTCGGTAGTCAGAAGATCAACTTCGAAATCGACGTGCTGCGCGCCGACGGCAGCCCGCGTGGCGAGGCGCGCGTCTCGGAGGTGATCACCTTGCGCAGTGGCAGCGGCCCACGCGCCGCGTGGATTCGCGGGGTAAGCAACCCGTTTGACCGGATCATCGTGCGCGTCTCGCACGTGGCCGACGAAAACCACTACATCGGCGCCTCGGAGATCAAGACCGGCGCACCCGCTGCCCAATGGTCAGCCGTGCTCGGCACCGGGCGCGCGCGCCTCTACGCCACCACCGCCATCCCCACCGGCCTCTATCGATTTGGCGACAAGGAGCACAGTGGCGTGCTGCAACTGAATTTTGGCGTGATTTCCCGTCTTACCTGGCTCGATGCCGAGGGCCATGAGGGCTTTCTCGGAGCGGAAGCGGGGGTGCTCGTGTTCGGCCTGGCCAATTCCCAGAGCGAAACCGGGCGCTCGCTGACGCAGGTCGGAGGCGTGATCGGCCTTGGCGTAAGCGTGCCCATCGCCAATCGCTCCTCAGTGACCCAGGCGTCGATCAACCTGCATGCGTGGCTCGAGGCGGACATCACGCGCGCCAGCGATTCTGGCTCCCGCTACGGGTTCATCTTCGGCCCGAGCATTTCCATCGGCAACGTCGGCCTGAATCTCTGAGCGACTGCTGCTGTGAGCGCAGCTATCGCGGTGCAAGCCTCACAGGGCAGATCGCAGCCAGGCTCGCGCCCGTTTACATTGAGGCGCATGCGGCAAGCCTTCGAATCACTGCGTATCGAAACCCGAGGCAAAGGCCTGTATGACGTCAGCGAGCCGGTGGCACGCGCGATCGTGGCAAGTGGTATAGGCGACGGCCTGGTCACGCTGCTGATCGCCCACACCTCGGCCAGCCTGCTCGTGCAAGAGAACGCTGACCCCGAGGTGCAACGCGACCTCGAACGTTTTTTCGCGCGACTGGTGCCAGAAGGCGATCCGCTGTTTCGCCACGTCGACGAAGGTCCCGATGATATGCCGGCGCACGTACGCGCCGCGCTCACGCAGACTTCGCTCGGCATCCCCCTGCGCGACAAACGACTCACCCTTGGCACCTGGCAGGGGCTGTACGTCTACGAGCACCGCAATCGCCCGCATTCTCGCACGCTGCACGTGCACATCCTGGGCGAATGACGGGCTTGGGGTTTCAGCTGTAAGCCGCCGTAAGTTCGGCCGGCTGCCAGCGCGTGCCAATGTCGCGGGTCGTAGGAGAAGACCCATGGCAACCAAGCTCGTCACACGCGCTGTTTTATGCTTCGGGCTCGGTGCCTGTGCTGCAACCGGCGCGCAAGACACCTCGATAGGCGACCCAGCATCTGCAAATGGCGCCACAGCGGGCGCAGGCGGAGCCAATCAGGCTGGCGATGCAGGAGGTCAGTCCGGTGCCTCTGGAGGTGTCAACGCGGGAAGTGCTAGCGGCGCAGCGAACGGTGGCACGAGCGCCGATCCCGACGGGGATGGCGTCTGCATGGAATACACGTTGCGCAACCAGCACGCTTCACCCGATATGCTGATCGTGCTCGATCGTTCGGGTAGCATGGCCGCGTCGGGTAACGATCAGATGGTCGACCGCTGGTCCGGTTCGGTGCGCGGCGTCAAGGCGATTACCAAGAAGCTTGACGATGTGATCCAGTTCGGTCTGATGACCTTCCCCTCGGATAGCGACTGCGGCGCAGGCACCGTGAAGGTGGGCGTCGCGCCGACCATGGCGAGCACGATCAGCACCACCCTCGATGGCATCAGCCCCGATGGCAGCACGCCGACCACAGTCTCGCTCAAGGCCGCCCAGCAAGCTTTGAACGCGCTGGTGATCAATCCCGATGCGCTGCCACGAGCCAAGTACGTCGTCCTCGTCACCGATGGTGAGCCCAACTGTCGACCCGGTGAGCTGCAAGCGGTGCTCGCCTGCGGGATCGACCTCGCCTGCGTCGCCAAAGAAGTGCAGAAGACTCAGATCGAAGCGGTCGCGGCCGTGCAGGCGATGGCCGACGAGGGCATCAAGACCTATGTGCTCGGCTATCAAACGGCAGGGACAGCGAGTCTGGACGAGCTGGCCAAGGCCGGCGACACGGGCGATACACAGCACCGCGCGGTCGAAAACGAGGCAGGTTTAGTCGCCGAGTTCGAGCGCATCGCGACCAAGGCGGTCAGCTGCGATTTCGTGCTCGACCAGGCACCGGCCGATCCCAAGTTCGTGCTCGTGCAGATGGACGGCCAGCAGCTCAATCTAGATCAGCTCGACGGCTGGCGGATGAGCGCTGATGGACGACGCGTCACCGTCCAAGGCAGCGCGTGCACGGCGCTGCAGGACGGCAAAGACCACGTGCTCAGCGTACGTGTGCTGTGCGAGGTCGTGGCACCCATCTGAGTAGACTAACCTTACCTGCTTTCGAAAGCGTCGATCGTAAGGTCGGTAATCAGGTCGTGACCGGCATCGTTGGGATGCACGCAGTCGCGAATCAGTAGCTCCTGGCCGGTCTGTGCGGCAAGCAGGAAGGGACGCGCGATGTCGACAGTGACCGCGCCGTACTTCTTGGCTTTGGCACGCATGATGTCGTTGAGCCCGGGGAACGGATCGCTCAACACCGTCGGGTCTTGGACCGCGCCCTCGAGTGCCAGGAAAGCCAGGTTGATCAAGCCGCGCACCTGCGCTGCCGGCAAAAAGACCTGACCGTCCTTGTCGATGGCACCGTTGACCGAGCAGCTCGGCTGCACAAAGCCGTTGTACTGCGTCCTTGCGACCATCACCGCGCGACTCTCGTTCGCGAGCAAGCGCATGCGCGCCATCGTCCTGTCAAGGTTGTCGGCGTAGGTGGCAAGCACGGCACCGAGCGCTGCCTGACAACCCGCTTGGTCTCCGGTGGCGCAGGGTGCGAACTCCGGCGACTTGATGAAGTTGAGCAGGTCGTTGC
>JBBSJC010000214.1:0-12358 GCA_038257655.1 Polyangiales bacterium
CCATGGCGTCGCTGACGCCCACGAGGGGCGGGATGAGGTCGCCTGTGCCCTCTTTGGCACCCTTACCGTCTGCGACGGCTTGGGATAGTAAGGGAGCGAGCACCTCCGCATCGACCGGCTTTTCTAGAAACGAAAAGGCGCCCAGCTGCATAGCCTCCACGGCAGCCTGGACGGTACCGTGGCCGGTGAGCACGACAAAGCGAGTGCGAGCGGAACCGCGCCTGCGCAACACCTCGAGGCCGCCGAGCCCCGCCATGCGCAGATCGAGCAAGGCGACATCGGGAGGATTGGCGAGCGCTAATCGTTTCAGGGCCTGCTCTGCGCTTTCGGCTTCTTCGATTTCAAAACCGGCGCGGCGCAGCGCCTTGCCCATGGCAAAACGGAAGGAGCGGTCGTCGTCGATGATCAACACGCTACCCTTCATGAGCGCGCCTTTCCGTTGCTGGGCGGCGTAGACAGTAAGGTTGACGCGCCCGTCGACAGCGCTTTGGAAGCGGCGTCTGAGCTAGGTGTCAGGGAAGTGGATGTCGGGGCGGCAGCGGTAGCCCGCAAAGTCACGGATACCTCAGCGACAGGCGTTGCCCCCGAAGACGTGGCCAAACCGTGGGGCAAACGTAAGGTTGCGACCGTGCCACCGCCGGGACGCGGGTCAAGCCATAGGTCTCCTTGCATGGCGCGCGCGAGCATGAAGGAAGTGTACAACCCAAGCCCAGTCCCGTGAGCCTTGCTGGTCGCAAAGGGCTCAAACAGACGCTGTCTGACTTCGTCGGCCACGCCAGGCCCGTCATCTTCGATCAAGATCAGAGCGTCGTTCCCCCTGTGCTCGGCGCGGATGATCACGCGCGCGTCTTGCTTGTCGCGCACAGCGTCGTAGGCGTTCTGCAGCAAGTTCACGAGCACCTGCACCAGCCTGTCCGGATCTGCCGTCACGCGCAGGCTATCGATGCCGCGCAAGACATCGACCCGCGGGCCGTCGCGCACGCCTGCGAACACCAGGGCGCGGGCACGCTCGACCACCGCGCCGACCGGAACCTCGCCGAGAATTTTTGTGCGTACCAGGTCCCCACCTGCGAGCAGACTCTGCGTAATGCGGCCGAGTCGTAAGGTCTCATCGTGTACCAGGGCTGCGGACTCGTCGATGTCTGCGTGCATCTTGCCAAGCGCTGTCTCATCGCTGTGCGCGGACGCTTCGCGCAGGGTCGCGCGCATGTCACTGGCAAGCGTGCGAATCGTCGCAAGCGGCGTATTGAGCTCGTGTGCCACGCCCTGCGCGACGCGACCGAGACTCACTAGGCGCTCTGCCAGAAGCAGTCTCTGGTCCGCCAATGTCGCAGCGGTGCGATCGACGTAGAGGTTCATCAAGCGGGCTCCTGCGCGCGTGCTAGCAAGGGGGAAGGTCAGCATTTCGTACACGCGTTCGGAGCCGGAGACGTGCACGGCGAAACGACAGCGCGCGGCCTCTCCTGCCACCAAGGCGGCTTCGATCGGACAACCGATCTTCCCTTCTAGGCGACAAGCATGGCCGCTACGCGGGCACACGCCGGGCGCAGCACGGTCACCGGCGAGCTCTTCTGCGCGGCGATTGCGAAAGACGACCGCGCCGTCGCCGGCGACCACCTCGAGCCCTGCTTCGAGCTGGTCGAGGGTATTGGACAACAGCTCGTACTCGAGGGCGGCATTGTCGCGCGCACGTTTGAGTGCTTTTCGCGGTAGCGCAGCTCGCTCACCGCATGGTTGACGAGATAGGCGACGGTGCCGACGGTGCTGACGAATGCCACCGCCTCGGCGATAAAACCCCAGGGTGGCACCGGATCCCAGCGTCCGATGCGCAACGCGTCGAACTCACTCGAAAGCACCAGAAAGCCTGTGCCGATCATCGCAGTCACTGCCGCCTGTTGCGTGGCGCGCGGGCCGGCCAGGATGCCGACGATGGCGACGTGAAAGACGTAATAGGTGATGAACGGGCATTCGGCGCCGCCTGCGGCCCACAGCACGATCGTGAGCAGGAACATGTCGCCTAGTGCCTGAACGGTGCCGGCCCAGCCGCCTGCGGGGGCGGCATCGTCACGATAGCCACGCCACAAAAGGAAGTTGTAGACGGCCGCCCCCGCAGCCGTGATCACGAGCACGCTCCAGCGAACGGAAGGAAACGCGCCTAGCGCGGCCAACAGCGCGGCTATCGCGATGCCCAGGATCGCAAACCAGCGCAAGCGGATGAGCCAGCCGACGCGCGCCAGAGAAAACGTCTCTGGTTCGTCGTCGAGCTCGAAAGATGCCGGGGTAACAGGCGGGGTCACCGCTCAGATCTGCCGCCAGCGCTCGCCTATTTCAACGTCATTCGACGGGCGCGCCAGTGGGACGCGCCTGCTCAATCGCAGTTATCGAGCTTGATCGTGACCGGACCGTTGCCCGCCACGCTGTTCACGAGTGAGATTTCGGCGTCGCCTGGCTGTTGGACAAGCTTGGTGCAGAGCAGCGTGCCTTCGAAGTCCCAGCCATTCGAATCGAAAGAGCCGGTCAGGACGCAGCCGCCCATGGGATCGGTGCCCTTGCAGTCGTCTTGGAGGTCAAACTCACCGTCGTCCAGGTTGGGCCTTTCTTTGACGGTGACGATGCAAGTGCCGGCGCTCGGATCGGCGCGGCGCACGCTCAACACGCTCTTGGGCCGATTCTCTTCCAGGACCTGCGGGGCCGTGATCGTGAAATCGATGCTCCCGCCACGGATGCTGCAAGAGACATCGAAGTCGTTGTCTTCGCTGGGAGCATGGGGCTTGAAAGAGACAGACGAGCCGCTCAACTGCCAGCGAATCGTCTCGTCATCCACGATTGCGGACGCGGCTTTGTCTCCACAAGCTAAGGCGCTCAGGCCTAGTCCAAGACCCACTAGGCGCATCGCTACGAGAGCTGCTCTCTGCATTCGGTCGTCCTCCGTAATAGGACCGCATGCTAACGCCGTCAGATTTTCACCGCAAACATCTCTCGCACGCGCAGCGGATCAGCGGCCGCCAGAAACGCGCGCCGACCTTTGCCGTCACATGCGAAATGCGCGCTACACGCGCCCGGCTACCGGGAAGAATGCGGGTTAGACGCGTCCGGCTGCGCTGAGGGCCGCTTCCAGATCGGCGCGTAAGTCCGACTCGGCTTCGAGACCTACGCTGATACGTATCAGGCCATCGGTAATGCCGAGCTCAGCGCGCGTCTCCGCCGGCACTGACCCGTGGGTCATCAACGCCGGATGCTCGATCAGCGACTCGACGCCACCCAAGCTTTCGGCGCACACGAACAGCCGCACGTGCTCGTGTACGGCGCGTGCGGCCGGCATGCCTCCGCGCACGACAAACGAGATCATGCCCCCCGGGCCCTTCATTTGCTGCTGGCACAGAGCGTGTTGAGGATGCTCAGGCAGGCCCGGATAGTACACACGCTCCACGCGCGGATGACGCGCGAGGTACAGCGCCAGGTTGGCCGCCGTGCGCACGTGCCGCTCCATGCGCACGGGCAAGGTCTTCAGGCCGCGCAGCACCAAAAAGCAATCAAACGGCGAGGGAATCGCGCCCATGGCGTTCTGAAGAAAACGCAGCTGGGAGGCAAGCGCGTCGTCGCTGAGCAGAATCGCGCCGCCCACGACGTCGCTGTGGCCGTTCAGATACTTGGTCGTCGAGTGCAGCACGACGTCGGCGCCGAGCAGCAGAGGCCGCTGCAACATCGGTGTGGCGAAGGTGTTATCGACGACCAGCTTGCTGCCATGGGCGCGCGTAACCTGCGCTGCGGCCTCGATGTCGAGCAGCTTGAGCATCGGGTTGGTGGGCGTCTCGAGCCACACAAACTTGGTGGAAGGACGCAGCGCTGGCTGGAGGCGCGACATGTCGGTGAGATCGACCCAGGTGGTCTCGATGCCGAGGGGCTTCATGACCTTATCGAGGATGCGAAAGGTGCCGCCGTAGACGTCGTCGCAAGCGACCACGTGATCGCCCGCCACGAGCGTGTGCAAGAGCGTGGTCATCGCCGCGCAACCTGAGGCGAACGCAAGACCGTGCGTCGCGCCTTCGAGCGCAGCCAAACAATGTTCGAGCGTGCGGCGTGTCGGGTTGTCCGTGCGCGCGTACTCAAAGCCCTTGTGTTTGCCCGGCCCCTCTTGGGCGAAGGTGCTTGAGAGCACGATCGGGGGCATCACCGCGCCGGTGATGGGGTCAGGCGACTGTCCTGCGTGGATCGCCAAGGTATCGAGCTCTGCATGCGTGTCGTGTGCCATGCCCTACGGTGCGATAGAACCCGCGACCTGCGCAAGCTCAGCGCGTGACCTGCGACACGAATCATGCGCTGTACGCACGCTTTCGCATCAGAGGCTCGTCGCGCTGTCGTTGACGGCTCACAGGCTCGTCGTTCTCACGCTTGCACGCTTGCCCGGCTGTCAGTGGCAGCTACAACGCCGACGGATGTCGTCGGGGCTCAATCCCTCCCAGCATGCTGCCGTCGAGCATGATCAGGGACCGTTGCTCGTGCTCGCAGGCGCCGGCAGCGGCAAGACCCGAGTCATCACCATGCGCATCGCCCGCTTGCTTGAGCGCGGCGTGAGGCCCGAGCAGATTCTCGGCGTCAGCTTTACAAACAAGTCTGCTGAAGAGATGCGCGAGCGCATGTTGCCGCTCGTCGGCCCACAGGCCGCAGGCAAGCTGCAGCTCTCCACGTTCCACAGCTTCGGCGTGCGCTTCCTTCAGGAAGAAAATCAGATCCTCGGTTACGACGGTAAGTTCGTGATTTTCGATCAGTCCGATGCGACCGGACTTCTGCGTGAGCTCGTGCGGCGCACGCAAAAAAGCGAGGGCTCGCGCAAGCTCGACTTGAGCTCGATTCTGTCGCGCATCTCTCTATGGAAAAACGAGCTCAAGGCGCCCCAAGACATTCCGGAGAGCGACTTCGAGTACGACGCCATCGCACGCGAGCTGTATCCGCAATACGAGAGCTCCTTGCGCATGATGCACGCGGTCGATTTCGACGATCTGGTGCTGTTGCCGGTACGGATCCTCGATCAGCACGCGCATATCCGGGAGAAGTGGAAGCGCCGCTTTCGACACGTGTTGATCGACGAGTTTCAAGACACGAACGTCGGCCAGTTGCGACTGCTGTTGCTGCTCGCAAACGAGCTTGGCAACGTATGCGTGGTCGGCGATGACGATCAGTCGATCTACGGCTGGCGTGGCGCGGACGTGCGCAACATCCTCGAATTCGAGCAGTATTTTCCCGGCGCCAAAATCATCAAGCTCGAAGACAACTATCGCTCCAAGGCCGCGGTGCTCGATGTCGCGAACGCAGCGATCGCGCAGAGCACGAAAAAGCGCCATCAAAAGACGCTGCGCGCGGCACGCGGCCCAGGCGACAAAGTGCGCATGGTGGCGTGCGAGGACCCCGGTCACGAGGCTCGCTTCGTGATCGAAGAAATTCGCGCCCAAGCCCATGAGCGCGTGCCCTATCGCGACATGGCGATTTTGTATCGCTCCAACCTGCAGTCGCGTGTGCTCGAAGAAGAGCTACGCGTGAATGGCATCCCGTACAAGTTGTTTGGCGGAACGCAGTTTTTCGATCGCAAAGAGATCAAAGACGCAGCGGCCTACCTGCGCGTGGCGGTCAATCCCCGTGACGACATTTCGCTGCGGCGTATCGTCAACTATCCGCCGCGCGGCATCGGTGACACGACGCTCGAGCGTCTCGACCGTTTGCGCCTCGCGAGTGGCATCACCTTTCATCAAGCACTCGGTAAGGCGGGCGAGGTGAGCGATGTGCCCGATGCGGCGCGCCGATCGACCCATGCCCTGCTCGAGAGTCTCAGGGCGACCGGCGAGCGCTTCAGCTCCGGACGCGGCATGGCGGAGGCTGCGGGGCAGCTGTTCGAGCAGGTCGGCCTCAAGACTGCGCTGATGGGCGAAGACGATCCGAGTGGTGCCAGGCGCTGGGAAAACGTGAAATTCTTGCTGCGCAGCATCGAACGTTATGAGGCGCGCCCCGGTGGCGAGCGGCCCTCGATCGCCCAGTTTTTGGCGCGCATCACGCTGCGCAAAGACGGTGAAGAAGAGGTTGTCGAGGGGCTTCCGAATCAGGTGACACTCTCGACCCTGCATGGCGCCAAGGGCCTGGAGTTTCACACGGTGTTTCTGATCGGCTGCGTCGAAGGCCAGCTTCCGCACTCGCGCACCACTGATCCGAAAATTACGGAGGCCGCTCCCACGGACGTCGACGAAGAGCGGCGCCTGTTCTACGTGGGCGTGACGCGCGCCCGCGATCGTTTGTACATCTCACGTTTCAAGCGCCGCTTGTTGCGCGGTCAGCCGGTCGAGGCCGTGCCCTCGCGCTTTCTCGACGGGCTGCCAGCTGACGCGACCGAGCCCTACGCACGTGAAAGTCGTCCGGCCCTGGCGCCCGAGGAAGTGGCGGATTTGGCCGCCGAGCTGATGGCCAAGCTCCGAGCACGCTCGCCTTCTTTTCGTCCCTAACGGTCAGCGAAAGCCAAACTACGGCCCGCCCTGCGGCCGGCTAATCCGCCACAGATCAACCACGTACTACCGGTTTGCAGTCAGCGGCCGCACAATAGGCGCACGATGCGGCTCGCCAAGCTCCTCGGACCCGATCTTGCCCAGACGCTCGCGCAGAATCCTGACGAGCTTCGCGAAGCGCTCGACGAGTTCCACACCGAAGATATTGCAGAGCTGCTCGAAGATCTGCCTCAGGAAGAAGCGATCGCGCTGTTCAAGGCCGTGCCGCCTGCGCTCGCTGCGGCCGTACTCGCGCACATGCCTGAGGAAGAGCGCTCGCGCATCCTCGAAAGGCTTGGCGCCGAAGACGCGGCCGAAGTGCTGTCCGAGATGGCCCCCGACGATCGTGCAGACGCCATCCAGGAGCTGCCCTCGACGATAGCGGAGATGATTCTCTCGCACATCGAAGAGACCGAGCCCGAGATCGCCGACGACGTGCGCGATCTCGCCAGCTACCCGGACGATTGCGCCGGTGGTCTGATGACCACGGACTTCATTTCGCTATCGCCCAACACCAAGATTTGGCAGGCGATCGAGTCCGTTCGTCAGTACAGCCGACAAGGTAAGGTTGAAACCGCGTACTACGCCTACGTGGTGGCCTTCGGCGGCAGGCTCGTGGGCGTGGTGTCTTTGCGTCAGCTGATCCTCAGCGATCCCGGCGTGGGCGTCGAAGACATCATGGCGCAAAACGTGGTCTCGGTGCTGCCCGAGGCTGACCAGGAAGAAGTCGCGCGCACCTTCCAGAAGTACTCGTTTTCAGCCTTGCCCGTGGTCGATAGTCAGGGGCGCATGCTCGGGCTTGTCACGGTCGACGATGTGATCGACGTGGTGGTCGAAGAGGCGACGGAAGACGCGCAGATGATGGGCGCCGTTCAGCCGATGGACGAGGCTTACTTCGCCACCGATTTTTGGACGTTCATCGCCAAGCGCGCGCCCTGGCTGGTCGTGTTGTTCGCGGGTGGGTTGGTCACGGCCTCGGTGATGAAAAGCTTTGAGCATGAGCTTTCCGTGCTCGTCGACCTGATTATCTTCATCCCGCTCATCATCTCGTCGGGCGGCAACTCCGGCTCACAATCGTCGTCGCTTATCATTCGTGCGATGGCGGTGGGCGAAGTGCATCCCAAAGACTGGCAGCGCATCCTGTTTCGCGAGGCAGGCATTGGTCTGTTGCTCGGGCTTTTGCTGGCCGTGGTCGGCTTCATCCGCGCCTACGTGTTCCAGCAGAGTGAGGCGCTGCGCGTGGCGATCGCTGTGTCAGTCAGCGTGCTTGCCGTGGTGACCGTGGGTACGTTGGTGGGCTCTTTGCTGCCGCTGGCGCTCAAACGCATGGGGTTCGATCCCGCCGTGTCCTCGACGCCCTTCATTGCCTCGCTTGTGGACGTGCTGGGCTTGCTCGTCTACTTCAACGTCGCACGCGTGATCTTCGTCGAGCTTCTGTGATCCTATGAATGAACCTGTTCAAACCAGAAAGCTGGGTCAGACCGGCATCGCAATGAGCATGCTCGGGCTGGGCACATGGGGTTTGTGCGCCGAAAGCTACGGTAAGATCTACCCCGAGCAACGCGCCCGTACACTGGCCCGCGCGCTCGATCAGGGGCTGCGCGTGTTCGACATGGCGCCCTGGTGGGGCGACGATGGGGCGAGCGAAACCGAGGTTCGTACGCTCGTCGACACACGTCGCGCGGAGATGGTCTACATCACACGGGCGGGCTTGACGCTGAATGAAGCGGGGCCTGAGCTTGCCTACGATGCCAAGGCATTGACGGCACAATGCGAGAGCTCGCTGAAGCGCTTACACACCGATCGCATCGACATCTGGCTTTTGCATGAGCCGCGCGAGTCGGATTTACGCAGCGAAGAGGTGCGCGACTGCGTCGAGGCGCTGCGCAAAGCCGGTAAAATCCGCGCCTGGGGCGTTGCGACAAGTCAAATGCACGTGGCGCGCGCAGCGATGGAGAGCGATGCGCAAGCATTGTGTTTGCCGTTCCATCTGCACAAACCTCAGCTCGTATGGGATCTGGCGTCGGACGCTGCGGCGCGCGGCATCGGCATCATCGCGCGCTCGGTGTTGCTGCATGGGCTACTTTCGGGACGCTGGAACAAAAACAAGCGCTTTGCACCGGACGATCATCGCAGCCAGCGCTGGCATACCGAAGCGTTGGGAGGGCGTGTGCTGCAGACGAACGACCTGCGCTTTCTCGTGCATGGCAACACACTCAGCTTGGCAGCTGCGGCGCAGCGCTTCGTGCTCTCCCACGAAGCAGTTGCATGCGCACTGATCGGCCCCCGCACCCCGGGCCAAGTCGAAGCGTCGATGAATGCGCTGAGCGATGACGCGATGCTGCCCGCAGAGGACCTGGAACGCGTGCGTAGGCAGCCGCGCTGAGCCGCGAGTCGAGCGTGCTTTTGTGACAGTCGCGTGCCGCTGGCGCCCGGAGCCGCGCAGCCTGAGCCTACTTTTAGGTCGTCTGTTCGTACTATCCGCCGAGATGAACTAAGAAGCGCCGCCTGAGCTTTCGCCGGCGGCCCATAGCGCGCCGGCACCGGAGGGATCTGAGATGATGGACAACTTGTTGTACGCGGCGCCGGCTGCGGGGGTACTGGCCCTGATATTTGCCTACTGGAAGGCTTCCTGGGTCAAGAAACAGGACCCTGGCACCCTTCCCATGCAGGAGATCGCCGCCGCCATTCAAGAAGGCGCGATGGCGTTCCTAGCCCGCGAATACAAAGTGCTCGCGGTGTTCCTCGCGGCTGTCGCGACCCTGCTCGCTGTCGCGAACATGAGTGGCGAAAATCGTAGTCCGCTTATCGCAGTAGCGTTCGTGATCGGCGGCGTCGCTTCGGGTCTGTCGGGCTACTTCGGCATGCGCGTGGCGACCAACGCCAACGTGCGCACCACCGCCGCAGCGCGTACCAGTCTGCCCGCCGCGCTTGACGTGGCTTTTGCAGGCGGTTCGGTAATGGGCATGACCGTGGTCGGCCTTGCCACCCTCGGCCTCGGCACGTTGTACATCGTCCTAAGTGACGTCTTTGACGGCTCGCTCATCACCGTGCTCAACGTGCTCACCGGCTTTTCCATGGGCGCCTCCTCGATCGCACTCTTCGCACGCGTAGGTGGTGGCATTTACACCAAGGCCGCCGACGTGGGCGCGGATCTCGTAGGTAAGGTCGAAGCTGGCCTGCCCGAAGACGACCCCCGCAACCCGGCCGTAATCGCCGACAACGTCGGTGACAACGTGGGCGACGTTGCGGGCATGGGCGCCGATCTTTTCGAGTCGTTCGTGGGCGCGATCATCGGTGCCATGGTGCTCGGCCTCGGCTACTCCGCGGTCAGCGAGAACGGCAATCTCGGTCCGATTCTTTTGCCCCTCGTGCTCGCAGCAGCAGGCATCATCTGCTCGATCATCGGCACCTTCTTCGTACGCACGAAGGAGGGCGGCAATCCCCCGCACGCCCTCGACGGCGGCTCGTTCGGCGCCGCGGGCGTGATGGCAGTCCTCACCTTCTTCATCGCCGACGCGATGTGGCCGACGGAAGGCACCGGAGGTGTGACAGCGATGAACATCGGCGTAGCGACGGTGATCGGCCTCGCGGCCGGTGTCGGTGTCGGTCTGATCACCTCCTATTACTGCTCGATGGGTAAGGGCCCGGTGATGAGCATCGCGGAGAAGAGCCGCACCGGTTACGCAACCAACCTCATCACGGGTCTGGCCGTCGGCATGCGCTCCACCGCCTACCCGATTCTTCTGATCGCGTTCGGCGTGATGGGCGCAAGCTACGTGGCGGGCCTTTACGGCGTCGCCATGGCGGCCCTCGGCATGCTGTCGACCACGGGCATCCAGCTTGCTGTGGACGCCTACGGGCCGATCGCAGACAACGCAGGCGGCATCGCCGAGATGAGCCACCAGGCACCTGAGGTTCGCGAGCGAACGGACAAGCTCGACGCGGTCGGCAACACCACGGCAGCGATCGGCAAGGGCTTTGCGATCGCTTCGGCAGCGATGACGGCGCTGGCCCTATTCGCGGCCTTCGTACAGCAGACTGGCATCGCTGGGATCGACATCTCGCGTCCGAAGGTGATGGCCGGCATGTTCATCGGCGCCATGCTGCCCTTCCTGTTCTCCGCCATGGCGATGAGCGCAGTGGGTGATGCGGCGATGGAGATGATCGAGGAAGTGCGCCGTCAGTTCCGCGAAATCCCCGGCCTGCTCGAAGGCACCGCGAAGCCCGACACCGCGCGCTGCGTCGATATCTCCGCTACCGCGTCGATCAAGCGCATGGTGATGCCCGGTGCCCTCGCGGTGGTGACGCCCGTACTCGTCGGCTTCACGCTGCATGCCGAGGCGCTGGGCGGCTTGCTCGCAGGCGTCACGGTAACCGGCGTTTGTCTCGCTATCTTCATGTCGAACGCGGGCGGCGCCTGGGACAACGCCAAGAAGTCCTTCGAGGGCGGCGGCTACAAGATGGAGGACGGCTCCGTGCATCCGAAGGGCTCCGATGCCCATAAGGCCGCAGTCGTAGGCGACACGGTCGGCGACCCCTTCAAGGACACGGCAGGCCCCTCGCTGAATATCCTAGTCAAGCTGATGTGTGTCATCGCGCTAGTGATTGCGCCGCTGCTCACGCCCTGAATGTGACGCGTAACGGATGACGAAAGAGCCCGCCCGGGAAACCCGGCGGGCTCTTTACGTTTGACTCGCCCCCGGTCGTCGCCGTGATCGTGATCGGCGACGGGCAACGTCCCACGACCTGGGGAGCCGGGAAAGCCAGATTTGCGTTCGAAACGAGCTTATCCAGATCGTAGAGGAGCGTCGGCACGCGACGTCGCAGCTGGGCATGTATTTGGCCAAGCGCTCGCCTGGCGGGCGGGTGCTTGTAGAGAGCTCAGCGGAGGCTTTTACGGTTTCAGACTGGGCTCGGGAGGGACGCGCGTCGGGTTTTTTGCCGCAGCTTCCGGAGAAGAGCGGACGTCCGTGATGCTGCGCGGTGTGGCCCTGCGCGACAAGCTCCTGTGCCAAACCATTCCCGAGCCTCCCGCGAACATCCAGGACACCTTTCCTCTTCTGCCCGAGGCGATAGATAGCACCTTCAAACCGGGGGCAGGGGTCCTCGAGTTGTCAAAGCGCCCCTACGACGCGCAGTCCGCCTTCGTGCCAAGGGAGCGGGTACCGCGCACGCCGACCACATAGCCGAAAACGTGATCTCAGCTGCAGCTCCAAGTTGCAGTTGATACGGATTGTTGTCGGCGTCTCCCGTGCGCCCCCCTGATTTAAGTTCCGGGTCAACCAAGGCGCACTCAGTTCCGACGGTTGAGCGCGGTGTGTCGGCACGACCACGTGGTTGCGGTTTCAACGCCACACGCCCCGCGCGGCGCGACACGTCGCTATCGGTGCGATCGGCGAGCACTGAAAGCTTTGCGTTGTTTATGCGGGCTGGTCGCGCTGCCCGCCCCGTCCAGGGACAGCGGCCCCGCAAGCGCGGTAGGCGGGGCATGAGCCTTGCGTTGGGGAGTGCTGATGGACCGTCATCGCAACATGCTCATTGCACTCCTGATGTTTTCCGTCAGCGCTTGCTCCCTCGAAATAACGAACAGTACGATAGTGGATAGCGGCGTAGATGCTCAGGTCGGCCTACTCTCGAGCACCGCTGTCACGAGAGCATTGCCGAGGCCCGCCTTACCCTTGCCGGTGCGTTCGGCACCGCTGCCGCGGGTGGCTCCCGTACCTACCTTAATCGCATCGAATCGCGCCAGCGACCCGGTCGCACCTTCTCTTGTTGCTGTAGCGTCGACCGGCACAGTAAGCCCTTCAACCGATGGTGCGCCCCGTGCG
>JBBSJC010000215.1:0-12326 GCA_038257655.1 Polyangiales bacterium
CGGAATCGTGATGAACACGTGGGCCCCCGCTTCGCGTGCCAGCTCTCCGAGTAGCGCCACGTCGCGCAGGATGACGCCGCCCTTGCTGATGATCGTGACCGGGTTGCGATACGCGAGGCAGATCTCCAAGCACTGGCGCGTCAGGCGGTAGCTTGCTTCGAGCGGCTGGTAACAATCGGTGTTGCCCGAAAACACGACTGTTTCACCCTTCCACGACGGACGCGCGAATGCGGCGCGCAGCAGCGCAGGCGCGTTGGTTTTGACGGTCAGCTTGCGCTCAAAGTCGGTGCCAGCCCCGTGCCCCAAGTACTGATGGCTAGGCCGCGCGTAGCAATAAGCGCAGCCGTGATAGCAACCCTGGTAAGGATTGACGCTGTACGTGAAGCCCAAGTCCGGACTGTCGTTTTTGCTGAGGATCGAGCGCGCCTCGGTCTCGTAAATCTCGAGCTCAACCTCGGGCGGCGGACCTAGCCACTCGATCTGCGTTTCATGCCAAGGGTTGGGTGGATTGGCGACAGGCCTGGACATTCCGTGCAGCATGCCGCGGCGCTGCTCATCTGTACAGCATGTCGATGCTTGCGGGTTGTTCGGTTCGGCACAGCCGAGGAACAAACGGACGCCTGAATCGTGTCAACCCTTGGGCGTCCCAACCCGAGCTGTGCGATCCTAGCGCGGCGACTCCGGGGAACACGCCCGGACCACTGCATGCGAGGCACGAACCCATGATCAAGATTCCCGTTTCCCTACTAGTCGCCGTACCGATGCTGTTCGCCCTGAGCGCCTGCGAAGTCAGCACCTGCGAAGGCGAAGAGTGCGACTTCGACAGCGTGTTCGACGAAGACGCCGGCGCCAACAACGGCGGATCCACCGATGGCGGGGATGGCGATGGCGGAGGGATGGACGGCGGCGCTGACACAGATGGCGGCAGCGGCGGCAAAGCCGACGGCGGCAGCACCGGCGAGGCGATCACGATCGAGGAGTTTTGCGCTGCGCAGCTCGCGGTGGGCACGGCTTGGGCGGACAAGATCGACGATTGCTGTGAAGGCTCCGATGCGACCGAAGCGCGGGCCTTTGTTGAGCAGGTGCTGATCTATCCCCCTGCAGCCCTCGAGACGTGCGTTTCGCTCCGCTCGAAGCCGGTCGATGCTGGCCGGGTCGAGTTCGAGCCCACCAAGGCTTTAGAGTGTGCACAAGCATTCGCGGCTGCTTACGCTCCCCCCCCTGACGCTGATAGCGGCGCCTGCGTAGGTTACGACCTCCTCGCCCTCGAAGGGATGATCGGCCACGGGGCACCGGCTTTGAAGCAGATTCCTGCATGCCGGCAAGCATTTGCGGGGACCGTGCTCAGTGGCAAACCCTGCACCGACTCCTTCGAATGCACAGGTAACTTGCGCTGTCGTCCGTTTTCCGGCTCGGGGACAACCAACAATGCCTGCCAGAGTGCGCTTGGGGCCGGGGGGCAATGCACTGTAAGCAATGACTGTGACGACGGTCTGACGTGCGTAGGCAATAGCGAAGGAGTCGGGCGGCAGTGCCTGGCTAAGAACGACCTTTCGTTCGCTGGGAATTGCAGCCGCTCAAGTGAGTGCGCTGAAGGCCGCGTCTGTGAGGCCGGCACCTGTGCGCCCGCCACTGGCGGTGTTGCTATCTGCAAAGCCCCTTGAACGTCGCATCGCTAACCCGAATCAGACTTGGGTTCAGCCGTTCGCTCGTAATTTCTGCACGCCTGAACGCTCCCCCGAAACACTCGCTGGACCTGGTGTGCCCTCAGCGGCCCTCATCGGGATCTACCGGCATTTCCAAATGGGTGGTTTCGCGGCACTGATCCAGCACCCGTCGCCTGTCCACTTATCTTGTGTAAGCTCGAAGGGAGTATCGGGACAAGTAACAGCCGGGAGCGGCAGTAGCTTCTCGCTTGCGTCTTTCCAGACCATGCAATCCCTAATGTATCCACACGCAATAAGGCCACCACGGTTGACGCTGTCCACGACAGTGTCGCCACATCGTCTGGTGCCTGCTGGGTAGTCACTTGAGGGCAGCGACCGACCATCGCAGTTGAGATCGTAGTCAGTTGATCCAGCCGGGGGAAAGCCATAGTCGGCGCCCGGTCGGTAGGCGGCTGACGAGTCGTTGCAGTCCCAGTTCGCCTTTGAAGCCGGATCGGGCACGACATATGTCCACCCACAGGTGCCCAGATTCGCTGGCTTGCTGCACGAGCGCTTCGCGCCTGTGGTCGATGCTGCGTACCCGTCGCCATCGCAGTCCTGGTACCAGAAGGTGGCGTCGCTCGCGTCGTTCTCGTCTTTGCTGCCGTCGCAGTCGTTGTCCTTGCCATCACCGCACACTTCGCTGGAGGGGCTCGGGGTCGCGGCATCACATCGCGTGGCGCCCCCACCATCGCAGACGTACTTGCCCGACCGCTCGCATTCTCCAAGTAAGCCGTTGCTGCAAGACTCGCCGGGCTGGTGGCCGAGTTGGACGTTGCAAGACCCGCCGCAGGCATTGTTGGACTCGTCGTCGACTTTGCCGTCGCAGTCGTTATCAATGTCGTCGTCGCAGATGTCTGTAAGCAGCGGCGAGCGCGCGGCGTCGTTGTCGTCGCAATCACCCGTGACCGTCACCAACGGATCGCCTGGTGCCAGACTTGGCGGGCAAGGCACCGGCGCTCCCGTGCCGACGCCGTCGCCGTCGCGATCGAGGTAACAGAGCGGACTGGCATCGACCGCGGCGTCGTCTCCCTCGATCGCGTTCGTGTCGGAGCCCGCATACTTGACCAAGGAGCGTACGCACTTCGTCCCGTAGCGCTGAAAGCCTTGTTTGCAGGGTTTGTCGCAGCCGTTCAGAGCGAACGAGGCGAGCGCCACGCACAGCCAAGCTAGTTTCATAGAGCGGACCCCTTTGCCGGGTGGTATCGGACCAGGCCCGCGAAGGTTGCGCGTTATGCTTCGGTCGGCCAGCAGCTTTGCTTCGTTCGCGCCCGCTGCCTCGCCAACGAGCTAGCGCCGCCCGTACTCCCGCACTGCGACGGAAATAAAAAAGGCAGCTGCGACGGGGGGGTGTCGAGCTGCCTTGGCGTGCCTACGAGCGGGGGGGCTCTAGGTAGGCACGCGTAACCTGTTTGTTGTGTTTGCTGCTTATGCGATAGGCGTGCCAAGTACCAGCGCTACGAAAAGGTTCGGTTTTCCTTGCTGACCCCGCAAGCGTCTTTGCGGGTTTGAAATGCGATGCCTTGCAAGGTTGCAACACAAAAGCGAAACTGAACTGTCACTTGGTGGGGGGCATCACTTGTGCGGGCAGCTCGACGCCCCAGGGATCCTCGGGGTTGCTCAGGGCGTGATAGCGGGCCCAGGCGCTGACCACGCGGCGCACGTAGTTGCGCGTCTGGGCGACCGGGATTTCTTCGACCCAGCGGTCTAGGGCGCAGGGGCAGCCCGGGCTGAGCCAGCCGTCGACCCGGCGCGTGCCGGCGTTGTAAGCGGCGATCGCCAGGGGGTACTGACCCTGATAGCGCTTCAACAAACCCGAGAGGTAGCTTGCGCCCAAGGGAATGTTTTGCGCGGGGCGCTTCAAGCTTGCCCGGTCGATGCTCAGCCCTAGGCCCTTGGCCACGCTTTGGGCGGTGCTCGGCAACAGTTGCATGAGTCCGATCGCGTCGGCGCCAGAGACGACCGCAGGCTTATAGCGGCTCTCCACCTGCATGTGGCCGTAGAACAGCGTGGTCGGCAGACCGCGGCTTTCGGTCTCGGCGCGCACCAGGTTTGTGTAGGGCATGGGAAAGGCAGCACGCCAGAGCCAAGTGTTGTCGGGCGAGGGGGCGCTCTTGAACAAGCTTGAAAGCCAGGGCTGGGCAGCGGCATGGGCCTGGGTCGCGTCGCCGCTTGCACTGTGGGCGGCGGTCACCAGCAGGCGATCCTTGAGCGTTTTGCCCCAACGTTCACTGGCGCGTGCTGCGTCTGCATACAGACCCAGGCGTCGATAGAAGCTCACGTCGTCTGGGGGGCTGAGGGTCGGCTGCGCCAAGGGCTCGGGCGTGCCCGCGTAGGCTGCGGGCGCAGCTTCGCCCAGGTCGATCAAACGGCGCGCTGCGAGCTGGGCATACCAACCTAACGGATCGGCCAAGAGCGCTTCTTTGAAGACCTCGATCGCTTGCGTGCGCTCGCCCGCCGCGAGCAGACTGTGCGCCCGCCAGTACGAGCGTTGTCCATTCAAGAGCGTCTCCGAGACGTCGGGAATCTCGGCTAGCCAGCGCTGGGCGTCGCGATGTTTTTCCGCTTTGATCGCGAGCCACGCCAGATCCCAAAGCGCCGTGCGCCGTAGACCGGGTTCTGCCCGCGCGACGGCGGAGCTTACAAACGCCTGCAGCTTGCGATCGGCGCCTTTCAGGTTCTCCCGGGCGCTCAGCCAGGCGGCCAAATACATCGCGTCGCCCGCGTACGAGCTCTTCGGATAAGCCTTGGCGAACTTTTCGTAGCGCGGGATGGCTTTGCGATCGCTGCCGGCGCGAGAGAGCGCGCGCACTGCGTGGAAGGCGTCGTAGGCCTCGGTCGGACCAGCGAGCTTGGCCGCTTTGTCGAAGGCCTTGGTCGACTCGGGATAGCGGTTGCGCGCCTTGTAAAACGCCTCGCCGCGCAGGTGCCACAGCCGCGCGCGCTCGGGTTTGCTGCTCGGCTCGGGCAGGTCACGCAGCTCCGCTATCGCCTCCTGGGCGCGGTGGGCCGCAAGCCAGCCCTCGGCGCGCGTCATGTGCTGACTAGTGTTGAGTGTCAGACCGGGCGTGTGTTTCTCGGCCATGCTCGCCCAGAGCGCAGCGTCGCCGTGGGCGGGCGCTTCGATCCATAAGTTGCGCGCGAGGGAGGCGGCTTGCTCGGGCTTACCGCTCTTGAGCACTGCCTGTGCGTAGAGCGAGCGGCTTGCCAGATCTTGCATGCCGTCTAGGGCGCTTGTCGCCGCCGCAAAATCGCCTTCGCGAAACGCGCATTCGGCGCTCAGTCGCGCCCGTCGCTCCTTGGGCAGGGCATCGGCCCACGCGTTGAGCTTGGCGCACAAGCCTGCGGCGGCCGCCCATTCCGCGCGCAAGCTCAGAAAGTCGTCGCGCACGCCCTGGGGGAAGCTCTCGGGGACTTCACTAAACGCGGCCAGCGCTTCCTTATATTTGCCTAGGGCCGCATGGTTGCGCGCGGCGAGATAGCGCGACTCTGGATTCTCGGGGCCGCTTGCCAACGAGAGCAGCGCGTCTTCGTAGCGGCCCTCGTCAAAGGCGCGCGCGGCGGCGAAGAAATAGCCGGCATCCGACGCCTGGGCCTGGGCCAAGTGGGCGACGTTTGCAGCGCACAGCAGGCAGAGCAGCGCGTAGGACGGGACGAGAAGGCGAAGGGCTGGTGGCACGACGATTTCGATTGTCTATGCTCGACACCAGATGCGCCAGTCCATGCATGTTTTTGCGTTCACGGTTCTCGCCCTTGGTGTCGGCGGCGGTGTCGGCGGCGGTGTCGGCGGCTGCGCACCGAAGCTAGGCGACGGCTGCACGACGGACATCGATTGCTCGGTGAACCGGGACCGCTACTGCGATCGTACGCAGCCTGGCGGCTACTGCACGATCGCCAACTGCGAGCCCGACTCCTGCACCGAAGATGGCGTGTGCGTGCGCTTCAAACCCGACGAGCCGCGCCTGTCATCCGATTGGTGCATGGCCAAGTGCGGCAACACCGGGGATTGCGATCGGGATCGCTACGTGTGTAGCGGCGAGAAGCAACTGAACCCCAAAGACCCGGCCGAGCCGCGCGTGGCCGAGGTGCTCGAGGGCCGCAAAAACGGCAAGTTCTGCGTCGTTGGGGATTGAGCTTGAACCGGGTGTTGGCGCGCTACCTCGCAGCACGCGTAGGTCGCGCCTTGGCCACCGCCTTTGCCGTCGTCACCCTCGTCTTCTTGCTCTTGCGCTTGGTGCCGGGCGATCCGGTGGACGCGGTGTTGGGCGAACAAGCATCGGCCGAAGATCGCATCGCCGTGCGCAAAGAGTTGCATCTGGATGAACCGCTGCTCGCGCAATACGCGCGCTTTCTTTCAAACGTGTTCGATGGTTCGCTCGGCCAATCCTTTCGCGCGCCCGAGCGCAGCGTCATGGACCGCATCGTCGAAGTGCTGCCGGGCACGATCTCGCTCGCGCTCTGTGCGTTGAGTGTGGCGTGGCTCGTGGCCCTACCCTTGGGCGTGCTCGGTGCGTCCCATCGCGGCACGCGCGTCGATCGGGCGGCCAGTAGCTTTGCGTTATTTGGTCTGGCCATGCCGACGATCTGGCTCGGTCCGCTGCTCGTGCTGCTGTTTGCGGTGAAGCTGCGGGTCCTGCCGCTGCCGGGGGATGACGTAGAAAGCTTGCGTGCGCTGATCTTACCTTCGATCACGGTCGGTCTGGCGCTGGCGGGCGTGCTCACGCGGCAAACGCGCGCGGCGATGATCGAGGTGCTCGGCCAGCCGTACGTGACCGCCGCCAAGGCGCGCGGCGTGCCCGCCTATCGCGTGTTCTTTCAGCACGCGCTGCGCAATGCGCTGATGCCCGTGTTGACCGTGGGCGCAGCCCAGCTCGGCGCGCTGCTATCGGGGGCAGTGATCGCGGAAAAGATCTTCGAACGTCGCGGTCTC
Organism: Polyangiales bacterium; assembly: GCA_038257655.1. GTDB lineage: Bacteria > Myxococcota_A > Polyangia > Polyangiales > DASUME01 > DASUME01. Next base: position 6,637 of record JBBSJC010000215.1, read on the forward strand.
GGTAGCCTCTTTCTCGATGCCTTTTTCGCCCGCGACCTACCCGTGGTGCAGGGTGTGGTGCTGCTCGTGGGCGTGACCTACGTGATGGTCAATTTCATTGTCGATCTCGTGTACGCCTGGGTGGATCCCCGCGTGAGGCTGTCGTGAAGCGACTGTTGCGCGCGCCTTCGTTTTGGGGCTGCGTCAGCTTCTTCTTGGTCGCCGCGCTCGGGCCGATGCTTGTCAGCGCCACGCCCGATCTGCTCGACCTCGCCCACGCCTACGAGTCGCCGAGCGCCGCGCACTGGCTGGGCACGACTGACAACGGCGTCGATTTGTTGAGCGCGCTGGTGCACGGCGCGCGCTTGGCGGCGCTGATCTCGGTCAGCGTCGTGTGCATTTCGTTTTTGGTCGGTGGTTTGCTCGGCTCCGCCGCCGGTTTGTTTGGCGGCAAGCTCGACACCTGCGTCACGGGTTTGGCCGACCTACTGCAAGCGTTTCCGGCGGTGTTGCTCAACATCGCGGTGCTGTCGTTGGTGGCGCGTCCCGGCATTTGGCACGTGGTGATGTCGCTTTCCGTGACCGGCTGGGTGTTGTATGCGCGCCTCTCCCGGGCCGAGGCTTTGTCGCTGCGTGAGCGCGAGTTCGTGCAAGCGGCACGTGCACTTGGCTTGTCAGAGCTGCGCGTGCTCTTGCGCCATGTCGTTCCCAATCTGGTATCGCCACTGGTAGTCCAGGCCACGGCTGGCTTTGGGGGCGCGATTTTGATGGAGTCGACGTTGTCGTTTCTGGGCCTGGGGCCGGCGCGGGCGACGTCCTGGGGGGCGCTGCTCGACCAAGGCAGTGCAGTTCTGTTGCGATTTCCGCATGTTGCGCTGCTAGTTGGCGCGGCGATGGCCGGCACCGTGCTCTCCTTCAATCTGGCGGGTGATGCGGTGCGCGATGCGCTAGACCCTCGCCTGAGAGGGCGTGAATGAGCCGACATTCTTGCGGGCCGCTCAAAAGCGGGCGACAACTTCACGACATGGTTTTGGGGGCCCGCAGGCGAACGCTATTCGTTGGGTTACCCGCGTACGTGGCGTGTCTGGCCCTTTTCGGGTGCATCGAACCCGCCCGATCCGCGGACGTCCCGCCTGAGATCGCCGCGCGACTTCGCGCAGGCTCTGCCGCGATCAGCGGCAGCACCGTAGTCAACCCGATGACTAACAAGGCGGCGCTGGCGAGCTCCGAGTTGCACAGCGTGCCCAGCCAGCAGTTCGAGCCCACCCCTGCACACAAGGGTTTCGAACGCGACACGTTTTTCGAAGAAACCGACGCCCCGATGCTCGAGGCTCTCGCCAGCCGCAACATTGCGCACATCGAAAAAGGACGCGGCGGCCGCAGCCTAGGCTTTCGTATCACACTCGAGGGTGGGCAAAAGGGCTACTTCAAAGCCGAGCAGACGTTCTCGGCCGCCAACTGGTTTGGCGAAGTCGCCTCCTATCACCTCGATCGCATGCTCGGCATTGGTCGCGTGCCCGCTGTGGTGAGTCGCACCTTTCCCTGGGATCGGCTGGCACCCTCGGCTGGGGCGGACGCGCGCAAATCCGAGGTCATCGTGCGCAACGGCCAGGTGCGTGGCGCGTTTGTGGCGTGGGTGGACGGCGCGCTCAAACCGATGAATCACCAGCCCGGCTGGGAGCACTGGGTGCGCGTGAGATACTGGCCGACCACTGCGGTCAGCCCCTTTCAACGGCCCGCGGTCTGGAAACGGGATCTCGACCGCCAGCGCCAGCGCGGCAACGAATGGCGCACCAAAGAAGAGCGCCTGCGTCGGCGTAACCTGAAGCCAGTGCCCGATCGCGAAGATCGCCCCGCGGAGCTGTCCGACTTGATGGTGTTCGATTATCTCACGCGTAACCTTGACCGGTGGGGCGGGGATAACGCCAACGTGCTCGTGCACGGCGGAGGCAGCGGGCCCTTGGTGTTTCTCGATAACAGCGCAGGTTTTGAGCCGGGCGACCCGCAGCCCAGTTTGATGGACGCGCGCTTGCACGTGCTGCAGCGCTTTCGCCGTGGCACGATCGAGGCGGTGCGCGCCTTCGATATCAAGCGCTTTGAAGCGCGGCTGGCGCGCGAGGCCGTGACCCCTGTGCTCAGCCGGGCCCAGTTCAAAGGGCTCGAGCAGCGCCGGGACGCCTTGCTCGCATGGGTGGGACAGATGGAAGAGGCTTACGGCGAAGCGATCTGGGCCTGGGAGTGATCTGGGCCTGGTCGTAGCTCTCGCCTCGCCTGAGCCCGCCGCGAGTTTTCTCAACGCGCGTCCAGCTTGCACGGCGCATCGTCCCAAGATGTCTTCTATCGAACGCGTGACCGTGATCGGCGCTGGGACCATGGGTGCAGGCATCGCCGAGCTGTGCGCGACGCGCGGCGTCTTGGTCAAGCTGTTTGACTTGTCGGCGGAGGTTGCGAGCAGCGCGCGGCAGGGCGCGCTTGCGCGCTGCGATCGACGCGTTGAAAAGGGCAGCCTCGAGCGCACCGAACGCGAGGCGATCGCTGCCCGTTTTGTCAACACCAGCGACCTGCGAGACGCGGTTCAAGACACTCAGATCGTGATCGAAGCGGTGCCCGAGGACATGACGCTCAAGGTCAAGGTATTGAAGTCCGCGCTCGAGCAGGCGCCCACTACCGCGCTGTTCGCATCGAACACCTCGAGTCTTTCAATTACCGAGCTTGGCTCGCGGCTGGGCGTCCCCGAGCGCGTGATCGGCTTACACTTCTTCAATCCACCGCCAGTGATGCCGCTTATCGAAATCGTGCGCGGCTTGTCGACCCATGCAGATGTGCTCGCCAAAGCCAGCGCGTTCGTCGCGCAGCTCGGCAAGGAACAGATCGTAGTCAACGACAGTCCGGGTTTTGCCACCAGTCGGTTGGGCGTGATCTTGGGCGCCGAAGCGATGCGCATGCTCGAGACGGGAGTGGCCGGCGTCGCGGATATCGATCGTGCGCTCGAGCTTGGTTACCGGCATCCGATGGGCCCGCTCAAGCTGACCGATCTGGTTGGGCTCGACGTGCGGCTTGCGATTCTCGATCATCTCACGCGCGAAATCGGCGAGCAGTTTCGCGCGCCGGTGCTGCTGCGCCAGCTGGTGCGCGCGGGCAAGCTCGGCAAAAAGAGCGGCGTGGGTTTTTACGTATGGACTGAACAGGGACCTGTGCCGAACCCGGAGCTAGCGCGATGACCGAAGCCGTTTACATCCTCGATGGCGTGCGCACCCCGATCGGCAAGTTTCGCGGCGGGCTCAAAACCGTGCGCGCCGACGACATGGCCGCCCACGTGATCCGCGCGTTGTGCGCGCGCGTGCCCGCGCTTGCGGAGCGGGTCGATCAGGTGATCTTCGGCGCTACGAACCAGGCCGGCGAGGACAATCGCAACGTGGCACGCATGGCGCTGTTGCTCGCGGGTCTGCCCTATGAAGTGCCGGCGGTGACCGTCAATCGCTTGTGCGGCTCGGGGCTTGAAGCGATCCAAGACGCGGCGCGCATGATAGCGCTTGGCGAAGCGCAGGTGGTGATCGCGGGCGGCGTCGAGAGCATGACGCGTGCGCCCTACTCCATGCCCAAAGCCGACGAAGCATTTTCGCGCACGCCGCCGCCCGTCTACGACACGGCACTGGGCTGGCGCTATCCGAACCCGCGGATGGCGGAGCGTTTTCCGTTGATCGCCATGGGCGAGACCGCGGAGCTCGTGGCCGAAAAACACAAAATCACACGCGAGGAACAGGACGCGTGGGCCTTACGGTCTCAGCAGCGCGCGCTCGCGGCTTGGGAGCAGGGCCTGTTTGCGGACGAGGTGGTGCCGGTCGAGCTTGCCGACCACAGTAAGGTCGATCGCGACGAATCGCCTCGCGCAACCAGCTTGGAAGCGCTGGCCAAGCTCAAGCCGGTGTTTCGCGCCCAGGGCACTGTGACCGCAGGCAATTCATCGCCGCTCAACGACGGTGCCGCCGCGGTGTTGCTCGCGAGCGAATCCGTGGTGAAGAGCCTCGGTCTGACGCCGAGCATGCGCTGGGTGGCTTCGGCAACTGCTGGCGTACATCCGAGCGTGATGGGCGAGGGACCGATTCCCGCCACAAAGCTACTACTCAAGCGCGCGGGTCTGCGCGTCCAAGACATCGATCTGCACGAGCTCAACGAGGCGTTCGCAGCCCAAGTGCTAGCTTGCGTGCGCGGCCTCGATATCGACCCGGATCGAGTGAACTTGCGCGGTGGCTCGCTTGCCTTGGGACATCCGATCGGCTGTTCGGGGGCGCGCATCGTCGTCACGATGCTACATCAGATGCGCGCGGAGCCGCGATTGCGGCGTGGCTTGGCTGCGGCTTGTATCGGCGTCGGTCAGGGTATCGCCGGCCTGTTTGAACGCGCGAGCTGAGCGCGACTCGAACCCAAGGCACCAGCGCGGGGCCGCACGAACCACGCACAAAACTGTTTGGGTGCGATCGTTGGTTGTGAGGGTCTCTAGGCTGCGGGCTCTTTACGCAGCGGGCGGCGTGAGCTACGCACGGGCGGCCCTATGATGACGTCCCAACCACGCACCGCGGGCTTTCGACAGCCCGCCGAATGGGCCCCGCACCTATCCTGTTGGGTTGCGTGGCCATCTGACCTTACTTTGTGGCCGGAGCTGTCGGCCGCGCAAGCCGCGTTCACCGCGATGTGTCGCGCGATCGCTACGCCTGCTCAGCAGACACCCGGTGAGCAGCTCGATGTGATCGTGCAAGACGCGCCCGCCTTGACCGAAGCGCAAGCGGCACTGACGGGCTTGCGCGCGCGCTTTCACATCATGCCATTCGGCGACATTTGGATGCGCGACACGGCGCCCGTGTTCTTAGAGAGTGTGAGCGGTGCCGTCGCGAGCGTTCGCTTTCGCTTCAACGGCTGGGGCGAGAAGTATCTGTACCCGGGCGACGACACGCTCGCCGAGCGCGTGCAAAGCTTGGACGCGCAGCGGGCCTTTGTCAGCTCGCTCGTCTGCGAAGGGGGTGCGGTCGAGAGTGACGGCGAGGGCTTGTGCATGACCACGCGCGAAGTGGTGCTCAATCCCAATCGCAATCCGGGTCTCAGCCAGGCTGATGCGGAAGCGCAATTACAGGCGGCGCTCGGCGCAGAGCGCATCATCTGGTTGAATGCGGGTTTGATCAACGACCACACGGACGGCCACATCGACAATATCGCGCGCTTCGTGGCGCCATCGCGGGTGTTGTGCATGCGCGCCGAAGCCCCCGACGATCCCAACTGCCAGGTGCTTGCGGAGATCGAAGCGACGCTGGTCGGTGAAGGTCTAGAGGTTGTCACGTTGCCTTCGCCTGGGCTTGTGACCGCGCGTGATGGGCGTGCTTTGCCCGCAAGCTATCTGAACTTCTACATCGCCAATCACAGCGTGGTGGTGCCGATCTTTGGCAGCGCCTATGACGAAGAAGCGCTGCGCGTGATCGGGACGTTGTTTCCCGGGCGCGCGGTGATCGGCGTGAACGCGCGGGTGTTTGTCGAAGAAGGTGGCACGCTACACTGCATCACTCAGCAACAACCCGCTGGGTTCAGCGCCTAATTCGCGCATGGTAGGCCGCATGACCCAACCTGAGTCTTCCAGAATCGTTTGCGTGGCCGCCGTGCAATGTGCCCTCGGCGCGGACTACGACGCGAACCTAGCCGAGGTCGAGCGCCGCGTGCGCGAA
>JBBSJC010000216.1:0-12296 GCA_038257655.1 Polyangiales bacterium
ACCGCCGAGCCGCTTCATCGGGCGCAGGTTGAGATCGTCGACAAGCTCTCGGATGCGCGCATTGAGAGCCTCGAGTGAAAAGAAGGTCTCGTTGCGCAGGCGCGCCAGCACCCAGCGCTGCGCGATCTGGACCGCGACCTCTACCTTCGCTTTGTCGCGAGGCTTACGCGGACGAGCCGGCACGATCGCCGTGTCGTAGTGCCGCCCCAAATCCGCATACGTGCGCTGAATCAACGGGGCACTGCGGCTCGGACGGCTGACAGCACTTCTAAGCTGGTCGGGAACGACGACCTGCGTAACCCCGCCAAAATACTCGAACATGCGCACATGCGAGCCCACGAAATCAGGCACCCGCTGCGTCAGCGTGGCTTCCACAAAGGTAAGACTCGACGCGCCGAGCGCGCCCACAAATAGCTCCACGTCGATCCGCTCACCCGTGGTGGGGTCGATGAAACTCGGCCTCTTTCCCGAGTAATCGACGAACGTCTTCTCGCCCGCCACGTGCACTTGCCGCATCCACAGGCCGAGGCGCTTCTGCCAGGCCCGGTAACGGTCGCAGTGGGCCGTGTAGCGGTAACCGTCGGGGTGCTCCCTCTGGTACTCCAAATGGAGCAACTCCAGCGTCACGCCGGGCCGGCGCAGCTCGGTGTGCATGTACAAAGGGTCGGGCTCCGCGCGGCCCTTCGTGGGCGCACGGGGCGGCCCGTACAGCCTTCGATCCAGGTCGGTGTCGCTGAGCACCGCTACGGCCGCCCAGTCGAGGCCCGCAGCCTGCGCGCGAGCCGCAGTCTTCGACACCACGCTGTGCCCGACCCCTGCGCTCGCCGCAGCTTGCCGGACTCCAAGTCCCACCACCCAACGTAGTCGCAATATTTCTCGTGATCTGTGCATCGGCAGCCGCTCCATCCCGCCTCCTCCCGGAGGGGGTATCTGAGCGACGCCTCACGTCACGGTAACAACCGTGATCCGCTCAGCTCACGTCCAAGCACGCGATCCTGCTGTCCGCACCGCCGATCCCGCTGTCCGCGGGACGCCGATCCGGGTGTCCACATGCTGCCGATCCTGCTGTCCGCATGCCGGCGATCCAGGTGTCCACAGGCTGCCGATCTCGCTGTCCACATGCCGGCGATCTCGCTGTCCGCGTGAGCGCGAGATCCGCAGTAGCAACGCTGCTTATTTGCTACGAAGCTTCGTGGCTGGGCTGAAGAGTAGCCTGCAATATGGGCATTCCCGCTGCTTCGTAATGGCGAAGGGGGCCTGTTAGCATGCGGTGAAGGCGCGTAGTGGGCCCGCAACCCGGCAAGCGAGTAGCTCCGCTGCGCTTGAAGCTTACCGGCTAGCTACGTAACGGCGAAGGGGGCCTGTTAGCATGCGGTGAAAGCGCGTAGTGGGCCCGCAACCCGGCAAGCGAGTAGAAGCTTGCTGTCGTAGCTTCGTAGCTCCCCCGCTGCGCGTTTACTCCAGATGTCGACCTCAAGCTTCCCTGCTGCGCAAGCTCCCTTGCACCCGCCTACTCTCCCAGAGCAGTCATCTCTTCGCGTAAGCCGCGCAACGCAGTTTTCCATGCGGCCGCCTGTGCCTTGCTCGGATAGCAACCCACCAGTGCTTCCAGCTCTTTGCGAGCCTTGGGGTTGAGATCTGTGCGCCAGCGGTTGCCCAGCAGAAGCACGGCGCGCTCAAGCTCCTTTAGCTCTTCAGGAACGCGTGGCGGCAGTAGCTCCTCATCGCTTCGCTTGGTCACGCTCATGATGGTCGCGTAGCAACGCGAGGCGCCCGCCGTCAATCGCTGCCAAAGGATCCGTTGCGATCTACCCCAGCATCGAATGAAGGGGCCATTTAGGCTGAATTGAGCTGCCTGTGAAGGTTGCCAAGTCGCATTTTCTTGACCGCTTGGATCTCGAGAGCGAAGTTGCACCCGTAGCAAAAGCCGTCTTCGGACGGGCACAAAAAAAGAACCCCGAAGGCTTGGCGGCCAACGGGGCTCGAGAAACTTGAAGCTCAAGTGGTTGCGACACGAGAGCTTCGATGACGGCACCTTCGATCAAAAGGCCCCGACGCGATGAACCTTACCCAAAGTGCGCCCTTGCGCCAAGAAACATTCACACCGGGCTGCCCTAAAGGGCCCGCGTCGTGCGAAATCGGAAGCTTTGACCCTGGTTTTGAAGGGGAGGGCGCCCCAGAAACCACGTCCCGCTCACGCCCGCCCAAGCTGCACAAGCGACCTGACTTCGTGACAGTCCCCCGTGCGGCCCTGAAGCATCCGAAGCTCGACGTTCGTGATGCGCTGGCGCTGAGTCTGGTGCTGTACCGCGACCGAATCGGCAGCCGGATTGGTGCGTCGGAGATCGCGCAGACGTTCGGCTGGGACCGTACGACGGGCTGGCGAGCGCTCACGAGATTGCGCGAAGTGGGCCTGCTTGACCGAGACGATGCGCCGATCGCTGGCTCTCTGTCTGACCAGGGAGGCTTTCTGAAGGTCCGGCTTGAGCACGTGCGAGAGCTAGGGAACCTGGAAGCGGTGACGTTGATCCAGCTGCAGAGCTATGGCGCGCTGCGCATGTCCAGGCTCATCGGCCGGCACATGGTGGTGACGGCGCGGGGCCTGTCATCGCTGATCGGTTGTTGCGTGGATACGGCGACCGACGTGCTCAAGCGGCTGAGCTCGGGACTGACCAACCGCGTGAAGCGCGCCCAGCGCAAAGGGCAGAGCTACACGGCCAAGGCGCGGCTCGAGCTTGTGCGCGCGCTGGGGCGTGCGACGCGGGTGCGGCTGCTCGGGGAGCGCGAACAGAAGCCAACTACGCAAAGCTTGCCTAGCGCTAGCCGAAGCGGCAGCAGCGCGGTCACTGCGGGGGCCGTGGGCACGGGGTATGTGCCGAGTGCTGAAGAGCTGCGGGCGATGCTGAGCGCCGCCAAGCCTTCACGCGCCACGTAGGGCGGTTCCCACACCACTGCCGGTGACGAGTTTGCCTAGCGCTTCGGTGCTGGGCTCGCTGGCATTTCACAAAGACCTGACCGTCGGCTTAGAAGGCCGGTGCTCGAGCACGGCGAGGATTGTAAGCCAGCTTATGGGCTCGCGAACCTGCTTCCCCCGAGACCTGAACGGCCGTTCGCCTGACTGAACCCACGGTGCGGGCCGTCGAGCCACGAGCACTCTGTTGCAGCTTTCAGAGTCCCCCTATGCAGCTTTCCTAAAGAGGTGTTGCGCATCTCGAAGGGTGCCAAACCTGAGCGTTGCAGCTTTCCTGACCATGATAGGAATTCTCAAGACTAAACCTGAGAGAACCTAGCTTTGGCCCTCTCTTGAAACTTCAGAAAGGCGTGCGGCTACCTCATCGCCGCTATCCAAATTCTGATCGCTGACTCCCGCGTATGCCGTGAGGGCGCGACCTTGACGTCGAGGCCGCGGAGCGGTTGAGGCTTGACGCACTCTTGGCGGTGGCTGCATAGGCAAGGGTATGAAAGTGACCCCGGCGCGTCCCGAGCTCGTGATCAAGTTCAACCAGCTCCCGGTGGAGTTTACCGAAGAGCAGGGCGGTGGGCGCACGTTTGAGCTTGGCGGGGAAGGGGGCCTGAGCTTCGTGGTCACGCTGAGTAAGAAGTCCTGCCGGCGCTTGGGCAAAGCGGCCGAGGACTGGCCCGAGTGGACCGCGGTCGTGGGCGGCCGCTTCGGTGAGGTGCTGGGTCCTCATCGCTACCGTGTCGAGAGTGCGGGCTTGATCAACGTGTTGGAGCGAAAGCCGAAAGAGAGCACGCCCGAGGCCGCCGCATCACTCGAACCTGCGCCAGCGGAGGATGCATCCGCTCAGCTCGCAGTGGCCCCACCCCAAGCGCAGGCCGCCGAGGCGGCAGCTGCCGTGCCCGTGCGCAAGACGCCGTCGCGTGAGGCCAATGCAACACAAACCGCCGCACCGAGCGCCGCATCAAGTGCAGCACCGATCGCGGCGCCGGGCGCGCCCAAGAACGTTCATCCGTTCATCAAGTCGGTGGCGCCGATTCCTCCGCCTGCGCCCAAACGCTTTCGGTTTAATAGTCGGCCGATCGTGATCTACCGCGGCACGCCCTAACGGCTGCCGCGCGTGCGGCATCATGTCCCGTCCCATCCGATCGGTCGTACCGCTCGGGCGGGCCGGAGAGCGGTCAGCCGGCTAGTTGGGATCAAGGCAGCTTCCATCCGTAGACGAGGCTGTCGGGAGCCGGGTACGGGTAGCAGATGCCTTTGGAGGCTTTCCATCCTTTGCCGTCGCAACGAGCGAGACGTGAAAGCTCGCCGGTCTGTGCGAAGCGATAGGCGAGCTGGCCCTCGGGGGTGTTGGCCCAGGCGTCGGCGGCTTTTTGATCGCGGGCGCTAGCGTATCCCTGAGCGGAGCCGATTTCGAAACCGGCCTCGTGCCCAGCGGAGTAGGCGGCCCAGCCGATGGCGCCGAGGCAGAGCGTGATGGTTGCGGCGCAGGCGGCGATCCACTGCGCTCTGTCTGTGCCGGCGACCTTGCTAGCGATCTCGGTGGAGGTTCTTTCCAGAGCTTTAGCGAGGTCGGCTTTGGCGGCTTCGGCGGAAGCTTTGACGACGGCGTCGGCGGTGATTTTGAAGTTGTCGAGGGTGGCCTTGGCGGAGGCTGCGATGGTATCGGGAAACTTTTTGTAGAGAGTCTGGTGGTACTGCAGGGCGATGAGGACGAGCCACAGGGCGTCGTTGTTTCGGATGCCGAGTGCGTCTCGGACTTTGTACAAGTGCTGCTTCTCGGCGTCGGTGGGCTGCCTGTTGAGGAGCCGCTGGAAGCTGTTGGCAAGCTCCGGTGCGGCCGTCTCAGACGGGGGTTGTCCCGCCGGCATGTTGGGCTCAGGCATGGGTGACTTGAGCGAGGACTTTTTTGACCTCGGCTCTCCATCGGGAGAGCTCTGCGCGGTTTCCGAGGGGCAGCTCTTGGAGGGCGCGCTCGATGCTCAATCGGTTGGTGTAGAGGTCGTCACTGACGCGGTCTGCGAGGTCGGGGAAGGTGAGGGACTTTCCGTTGTGCTGCTCGACCGCTTTTCGGATGTTGGAGAGGTTGTAGAGCTCGAATTTTTTCTCTTCGCCAAAGTGTCCGTTGCGCAGCACGTGGAGGGCGGTGCTGGGCAGTGCATCCATGTACTCTTTGAGTAGCTCGAGGCTGTCTCTTTGCCGGTTGATGACCCAGAGCGTGACGAGCTCGCGCTTAAGCTCGTCCAATGTGTTGCGGAGCATCTCTCCGTAGGCGCTCACGCCTTTGTTATTTCGGGCGGCCGAATTGATGACCACGGTGTTTTCGGGGTGGCTGTCGCAGAGGTTTACAAGCTCGATCCATCCGTCAGCTTCATCGAGGTTGAGCAGATGGGTGTCGACGGTCTCGCCATATGCCTTGGCGACGTCCGGGTTACTGGTGTCGGATTCGATCAGCATCACCGGTTTTTCGAGAGTTCGCAGATAGTCCAGAAGCGCCATGGAGACGATGGACTTTCCGACTCCGCCTTTGCTTCCGCCCACGAGATAAATGCACTTGGTCATGGTTTCCCTCAGATGTCGCTGCTGTCCGGCCGTGCTGTGAAAGTAGCCTTATTTTTTTCTGGCTTCTGACTTGGCTCGGACGTCTTCGCTCCAGCCGGTTGCGGGGCTGCTTTCTTGGAGCCGGCTTTCTTCGTGGCGGGGTTCTTAGAAGTAGTGCCCTTGGCTTTGGCTTTGGCTTTGACGCGCTGGAGATAGTTTTTGAGGGTGGGGGTGAGGATATCGAGTCCTTCACCCCTCAATGCTTCTGAGACCTGCTCTAAGGAATACCCACGCTTCTGCATAGCAGCGATTTCGGAACGTAGCATTTTGACCGTCTCGATCTTGCTGTGCTCCTGCTTCTTTTTCTCGACAGGAGGCATCGCTCGCAGCTTCTGGGCGATGGTCTCAATCTTCTCTAGCGTGTACTTGGTTTGCTCACCTGACATATCGCCCCGTGCCCATCGTGATTTCGTGAGCGAGGCTAAGCGGAGCGCGATCCCCAAAACAAGCGAAACCGCCGCCGCACAAGACAGTAGCTAAAAGGCCATCAGAGTAGGATAACAGGATGGCCGTTGTCATACACATGCTGGCGCACGTGCATTCCAACGGCTGGGGACGGGAGGGAGGACCACTCGGCGCTTCGCTTCTCGCAGTCCAGGCTCCGCCTGCCCCAAAAGCCCTGACCCAGACACAATTCGGTCGTGCGCTGCCCTCTAGACCCAAGGCCCCCCATTCCCATGCCCTTCAAGCCCCTCGGTCTCGATCGTCTGGACTCCGTTGTGAACGTCCGCCTCACCGCGGCCGAGAAGGCGCGGCTGAAGGAGGACGCCGAGCTTGCTGCGCTGGGCGTCTCCGAGGTCGTTCGTCGTCGTTACTTCGGTCGGCCCATCATTGCGAGCGCCGATGCCGTGATGCTGCGCGAGCTGCGCCGCATTGGCGGCCTTCTCAAGCACGTTCACGCCGACAGCGGCGGTGCCTATAGCGGTGAGACGGCGGCCGCCCTGGGCGAGCTTCGCGCGTACCTCCAGCAGCTGAGTCGGCGCGATGATCGTCAAAAAGATTAAGTCGGACCCGAAGCGCGCGAAGTCCAAGGCGGCACACGTCCGGGACCTGACCGACTACATCCGCAACCCCTCGGAGCGCAACCGCGACGAGAAGGTGCTGTACGAGCGTGGCCGTGGCTTTCTGTGCGAGGAGCACGACGCCCAGCAGGCCGAGATGGTGGCGCTGGCGGAGGAGGCGGTGAAGAGCCCCAACCCCGTGTCGCACTGGGTACTGAGCTGGCGCGAGGGGGAGCAGCCGAGCCCTGCGCAGGTGGAGGGGGCCGTGGACATATTTTTAGCCGAGCTCGGTCTGTCCGAGCACCAGTCGATCTACGCTCTGCACCAAGACACCGACAACCTGCACCTGCACGTGGCTGTGAACCGGGTGCACCCGGAGACGCTCAAGGTGCTCAAGCCCAACGGCGGCTTTGACATTGAGGCTGCGCACCGGGCGGTGGCTCGCATCGAGCACGCCCAGGGCTGGGAGCGCGAGCGGCGCGGGCGCTACCACGTGCTCGAGAACGGCGAGCTTGGTCGGGAGCACGTGGACCCGACGAGGCCTCGAGAGCCCGAACAGCGCAAGCGCGACATGGAGCAGCGCACCGGGGAGAAGTCGGCCGAGCGGATTGCGATCGAGCGAGGGGCGCCCGTGCTGAAGGCGGCCCGGAGCTGGGCGGAGCTGCACGAGGAGCTAGGCAAGCAGGGCCTGCGCTACGAGAAGACGGGCAGCGGGGCGACGATGTTTGTGGGGGAGGTCGGCGTGAAGGCGAGCCGGGTGGACCGTGGCGGGAGCCTGTCCAAGCTCGAGACTCGGCTCGGTGCGTACGAGCCCGCTGGGGGGCGGGTGCGCGTGGCCGAGCGCGGTCCGGAGCTGCTCGGTCGGGATGGCGCCGGGGAGGGGGCGTTGTGGGTGAAGTTTGGGGACGAGCGTCGGGTGCACTACGAGGCCAAGGGGGACGCCGTGCTCAAGCAACGGGTGCGGCACGAGCGGGAGCGCCAGGAGCTCAGCGCGCGGCAGAAGGCGCGGCGCGGGGAGCTGTTCGGGGAGGCGGCGGGGAGGGGGCAGGGGGAGCTTCGAAACCAGATGCGAAGCCTGGTTGCCGCCGAGCAGGCGTCTGAGAAAGCCGAGCTCAAAGAGCGACAGGGGCGCGAGCGTGAGCAGGTGCGGCAGCGCTTCCCGGCGTTCCCAGATCTGGAGCACTGGCTGCGCGAGCATCGCCAGCCTGAGCTAGCAGACCGATGGCGCTACCGGCACGAAGAGCCGATGCGCATTCAGGGTGCCGAGCTTGGGGAGGGCGCGGCGGACGGGGCCCAGGACGCGACCGCCCGAGACATCCGCGCCTACACGCCCGAGGTGCGGGGTGGGGCCGTGCACTACTTTCACAAGGGGCTCGGTCGGGGTCAGGGCGCGGCGTTTGTGGACCGGGGGCGGCAGGTGGAGGTTTACGCCTGGCAGGACCGGGACAGCGTGCGCGCGGCGCTGCAGCTCGGGGCGCAGAAGTGGGGGGCGCTCGAGGTCTGGGGGAATGACGAGTACAAGCTCTTGTGTGCGGAGCTCGCGGCGGAGCACGGGTTTAAGATCGTGAACCCCGAGCTTGAGCGGCCCCTCCAAGAGGCGCGGCTCGAGCGACGCGGCGAGCGCGGCCGGGGCGTCGAGAGGCTCGACCAGGAGGAGGCGCCGGAGCCGGTGCGCAGCGCCGAAGAGGCGTACCGGAGGCACCGTCAGGAGGTGCTGCGCGAGCACGACGGGCGGCCTGTGAATGCCTCTCGTGTGGACGCGCTGGTCGCCGTGCGGATGCGGGCGACGGGGTACGGCCAGGGGGAGATTGCGGACGCAGTTCGGCACGGGGCGCCAGCAGCTGGGCGAGCCGAGGGGAGCCTGGACCAGTACGCGGCGCGGGCCGCGGGCTACGCCTTTGGAGCTGGGGCGCGGGGGCAGGCCCTGGCGGTCACGCGGCTCACGTCGCAATGGCTCAGGGTCGAGGGGCGGCAGGCTGTGCACGACCGGGTGAGCGAGCTTGAGCGAGGGCCCGAGCGTGGTGGCTGGGAGCGGTAGGGCCGGTTTACTGGCGGCCTGTCGTGGCTCGGGGCGCGCTTCTCTGGTCTTGGGCGCTGGGGGTCCCCTTGCCCCCAGCGCATTGCGCTAACGAGGGGTAGGGGGGAGCGGGTGAGCACGACCTGGGCGAGCGGGCCCGAGGCTCGCGTGTTTCCGCGTCGCCCTCGGCATAGAAACGTAGTACCATTACTGTCGTGAGATGGCTTGCTGATCCGAGAAAAGCTGCATCGAACATCAAGCGCCACGGGGTGAGCTTCGAGCAGGCCGTGCTTGTGTTCGCAGACCCACTCGCGGAAATCGAAGACGACTCCATGCACGAAGACGGGCGCTACACGATCCTTGGCAGGCCCTACCCGTTGAAACGAGACGTTCTGTTCGTGGTCTACGTCGAGGTTGCCAGCAACGAGGTGCGGCTCATCAGCGCACGACACGCCACCAAACACGAGAGGAGACGCTATGAAGAAGGCCGCTAAGAAAGTCGCGCCCACGCGTCGCCGTGCGGCAACCGTCAAATACCCGTCGAAGGCGTCGTTGCGCGAGATGCCGGAACGAGCCGAAGGGGCGAGATCCAAGCGAAACAAGTTCGCTGCTCAGATCGCCAAGGACGGCGGGCTTCTGTACGAGGTCGACGGAGAAAAACCACGTTGGGTCCCGTTGCCTCAGGGGCGCCCGAAGACGGGCGTGACCGTCGAGCCGTCCAAGCCCCGCTCGGTGCGCCTTCCGGACACCATCTGGGAGGAGCTCCAGGCTCGCGCCCGGTCGCGCGGCGTCGGCGTGCACACGCTCTTGCGCAAGCTTGTGGCCGAGTACCTCAAGAAGGCGGCCTAGCTTCGCGGCTCGTCAGTCAGCGGCCCGCGGCCGGGCCGTCTGATTCTAGGGCCTGGTAAGGGGAAGTTATCGGGCTCTCGAAATACTGCGGCTGGGCCACTTGAATCGTAACACAGAGTGTTATAGTGTGAAGGGACGGCGTGCGCATTTTTCGAACCAAGGTTTTCACGCGTTTTGCGAATAAAGAGAGCATCGATGACAGCGCGCTCTGCGCTGCCGTGCGTCAGGCGGAGGTGAAGCCTGATGCGGAACTCGGTGGCGGTGTCATCAAGCAGCGCGTGGCGCGTAAGAACAAGGGAAAGTCTGGAGGGTACAGAACGATCATCGTCTTTCGCAAAGGGAGTCGAGCGGTGTTCGTGTACGGGTTCGCGAAGAGCACTATGGCAAACATCGATGCGAAGCAGCGTGATGCGTTCAAGAAGCTAGCGCCGACCTTCCTTGATGCCTCGGAGAGCATGCTTGTGAAGATGCTGAAGTCTGGTGAGATTGCGGAGGTGAGCTGTCATGACGAAGAAGGCCCTGACGACAAAGAAGAGAGCGAAGAAAGCGGCGACGAAAGCTAATGGCTATCGGGACGACGTCATGGCAGCGATCCACGAGACGGCTTCCGGGTTGTACGATGTGGGCGCCATTGACAAGCAGACGATGCGCGAGTTTGACGGCATTTGTTTGACCCCGGTGCGCTTGTTGAAGGCCGATGAAATACGCGCTTTGCGCGAGCGCGAGCACGTGAGCCAATCTGTGTTTGCTCAGCACCTCAACGTGACCAAGGGACTGATCAGTCAGTGGGAACGCGGGGAGAAGCGCCCGGCCGGTCCCTCACTCAAACTGCTTACTCTTGTGGCAAAAAAGGGCCTTGCGGTCATTGCTTAATGCGCCTCGCGTTTGGCGAGGCGCAGCGATTCAATGATTCAACATGGTAAGGTGCGGGACAGCTTCCGCGCCTGGCAAGACGCTCGGTGCAGGAGGGCCCAGTCAGAGCTGCACGCGCTCGACCTCGGCGCGCTTCTTGCGGTCTCCCGAGCGATTGTAGAGCTGCGTGGTCTTCACCGACGCATGCCCTGCAAGCTGCCGCGCGGCCTCGATGTCACCGCCCGCATCCTGGTGCATCGTGATGCCCGTCGCACGAAACGAGTGGTTGCAGATATCGGCCGGCAGCCCCACGGCGGCGCAGCGCCGCTTGATGATGTCGAGCGCTCCTCGCGTGCTGAGCGGCTCACCGGACAGTAAGCCCGTGCGCGTGGCGGCCTGCCATAGCGGCGCATCGGGCGTCTGAGATAGTTCAGTCTTCAAAAGGTAAGCTTCCACAAGCTGCCCCGCGAGATGGTGCGCGGGCACGGGATGAAACTTTCCGCGCTTTTCGTGTAGAAAGAACACGCTCTGCCCCGAACCCGCGTTGCGGTAGTCGCGTACCTTCATCGCGACGAGCGCCCCAACACGTGCGAACGAAAACAGCATGGTGGCGATGAGCGCCCGATCGCGCAGCGCGGGCACGTCCTCCCCTGCCATCGAATCAAGCAGCGCCTTGGCCTGCTCGCGCTCGAGCACGGGCGTCTTGCCGGCTTCCTGGGCGTAGCGTGGCCCCCGCACAGCGTGGGCGGGATTGGCGTGCAGCACGTGCCCGAGCACGAGCGAATCAAACCAATGCTTGAGCCCTGCAAGGTGCTGCTTCACGGATACCGCGGCAATCTCTCGGCCGAGTTCTTCGATGTACAGCGCGACGAGCGGCGCGGTCACGAGAGGCAACGGTAAGGCGCGCGCCTCACACCACGCGGCAAAGCGCTGCACCGCGCGCAGGTACGCACGCCGCGTGTGCACGTTGCGCACGGAGACCGTCAGGAAGTCGAGCGTGCGCAGCGCGGCGCGCTCGCCACTCCAGTGCACGAGCGCCGCGCCGAGCTCGGCTCCGTCGTCGGGCGCCGCGTGCGTCAGCCCCGGCACGACGCGGACGAGTGCGCCCCCCTGGACCTCGCCCGCGTCGCCGTGCTCCCCCAACGAGATGCTCATGGGAACGTTTGTACAGTGTCAGGATCGCGTGTGCAAAGACTTCTGATAATTCCCTTTATCGGAAGCGCGATCCGCTCATTTAATCGCGCGCACCTTCGAGCAGCACATCTTCAAGCGCGTACACGGCAAAGGCCCCGCCTTCGTCGTTCCGAAAGCTAGTGGTGCCATATGCAGACAACACGACCAGGTGCTCTTGGTTGAGCCAAATTCCCCGCCCAAAGCCTGCTCCCCAGCCGAGGAAAGAGGGGGCGATTTTTCCGCTTACCGGACTACCGCGAAGGTCGAACAGATAGACGGCTCCCCCGCCCCGATCCCCATGCTCGTCCGGTACGTAGGGGGTGGCGAGCGCGCCCACTGCCAGCACACCTTCCTCACTCTCCACGAAAAGGGAAGCGCCAAAAAGGCTTGTTCCCAAGGGGTCGTCACCCACGATCTTATGGCTTCGTTCCCAACGGTCCTCCGCCAAAGCGTAGAGGTAGACGGCTCCAATCTCGATATCGTCGTCTTCTTCCATCCGTTCCGATGGCGCCCCGATGACCAAGAGGTTGTCGGTGATCGCAAGGGCGGCGCCAAATTTGCCGGTTACGGTACCGCGCAGCGTCTGCTTTCTCTCCCAGCCATCGGCCGTTCGTGCAAAGAGGGCAACAGCCCCGCAGCCGAACGTAGCCTTGTCGTCCTTGCACAATGAGTGCGGTGCTCCTACCGCGAGCCACTCTTCCGACATCGCGACGGCTTGGCCAAAGGCCCGCTCCGAAGAAGGAGGCGCAAGCTCTGTGTAGGTCCATGAATCATCCTGCTCGGCAAACACGTAAACTGTGCCGATGCCTTGTTCGTTGGGGACCTTCTTGCCTGGAGCGCC
>JBBSJC010000217.1:0-12275 GCA_038257655.1 Polyangiales bacterium
AGCGAGCGTAAGTACCTTAACCTCCGTTAGCAGGCTCGAGCGTTCTCGACGCACCGTGAGGACGCTCATGAGACGCAGTAGACAGGCCCTCGCGGCCGGCGGGGCCTTACTCCGTCTTACCTGCCGCAAGTACTGCTTGCTCTGATGCCACGTCAATCGTGATCAGCTCGCTGCAACGCGACTAACGCACCTCCGCAATCACCGGCGCGTGACTCATCTGCACGCGTGCAGGGTCGATCAGCGCCATGAACTTGGCTAGCGATGGTTCCTGCATGATGCGCCCTGCTGCGGCGAGTGCCTGCTCCTGGGATCGCCAGCGCACGATGTCTGTAAACCAGCCCTCGCTGTCCGGGCCGACCAGCGTGCGCGCTACGAATCCGGGCTGAGTGCGTAGCCAACTATCAAGGTCATGGGCGTGGGCGCGCACCGCCTCAGTCTGTACACCCGCAAGCACTCCGAACCGGGCCAACTCCATCACCTCATTCATGTCGATCTCCGTTCTGCCTCCACACGTTGTGGACGCACCCAAGAGGTACGGCGAAACCCTGCCAAATCATGTCATGGTTGTGGCTATGCTGACCGAATGGATACCCGTGCTCGGCAAGACGCCCTCGTCGGCTACCTGCGCTCGCGGGCCAGCGCCACCGCGGAGCAGGCAGCACAACACTTCGGCGTTTCGATACGCACGCTGCATCGAGACCTCGCCGAGCTGCGCGAGCGCGACGTGCCGATCGAATCCGAGCCAGGCCGCGGTGGCGGCATCCGCCTTGACCCGGCGCGCGCGCTCGTTCCGATTCGGCTCAGCCTGGAGGAGGTCGTGGGGCTGGTGATGGCGGTATCCCTGTCCCGTCGCGCAGCGAAGGTACCGTTCGGACGGGCCGCCCAGCAGGCCATGGACAAGGTACTCGCAAGCTTGCCCGAGGCGCGCGCACGATCACTCAAGCGCACGCTGCAGCGTGTGGTCGTGGGCGCGCCCGCGTCGCGCCCCGTGGTGGCTTCGCTCGGCGACGTACAGCCGGCGGTGCTCGAGGCATTTGAGCGGGGATTTAGTGAGCAACGCGCGCTGTCGTTTGCCTATGTCGATCGGACGGGGGTTAGCAGCCGTCGACGTGTTGAGCCGCATGGGCTTTTGCTGCAGATGCCGGCTTGGTATCTGCTTGCCTTGGATCTGGAACGTGAGGCGCCGCGCATGTTTCGGCTCGATCGGATTTCGCGGCCGAACGTACTGACGCACGGGTTCGAGGCGCTGCCGTTGTCTGTGTTCGAGCCGCTGTTGCGTGACGTACCAGGCCAAGAGCAGCTAAGGTAACCATCGGCCCCGCTTAGCCTTGGGCCGCACGCGCGCGCTTGCCTAGGGCTGCCCCAGGCCGGCCCGACGCTGCCGATCGCGCTCGTCGGGTCGATCGCGGCCGCGTGTCCATCACCCAAGGTGCCGGCTCGATAGGTCACCGTTCGAACTCGTTGCTCGCGAGCCAGTCGCGAATCGCAGCCGAGAGCGGAAGCTCGTGCACGGCTTGAATCGGCCGGTCCAGGCGAACGCCCGCTCAGTTCGGTAGACCGAATGCCGTCACACCCACGGGCACGCCGGTATCGGCACCGGTCTCTGGGTCGAACGCGGGCAGCAGCGGCAGGTATGACACCATCAGGCGACCGCGCGAGAACGAGATGCCTGTGATCATATGGCCGACCGCGAAGATCGGCTGCCCGTCCGGGGCCTGGCCCACAGGGAAGCCACCGAGTTGGGACTGCCATAGCGGGGCGCCGGAATCCGCAGCGAAGGCGCGGACCTTACCATTGACATCGCCCTGGTAAAGGACGCCATTGGCAAGGATCAAAGGCGCGAACGTGATGGCACCAAACGTCTTGGTTTCCCAAATCACGTCGCCGGTCTGCGTATTGAGGGCCATGATGTTCGTGCGCGAGCCGTTCTGCACAGTCTGAAAACCCTCAGGCGTGCCGAGCCAGGTGGCCGACTGTCCGGCGGGGACCACGTCCTGGATCGAGCGTCCGTCGATAAGCTCATGGGCCGCCACGTATACGATTCCGTCGGCGTAGGCCGCCGTGGCTTGGAAACCACCCACCACACTGCCCAGGGCGATTTGCTTCTGCCAGATCACCTCGAGCGCTGCGTGCGAGCACCAGTTCTGGCTTGAGCTCTTGTTGCACCTCTTCTTTGGGTCCGCGTAGCGATACATCACGCGGTAGATGCCTGCCTTATCTCCCACACCCACCACAGCGACCTTACCGCGGCCGTTCGGGTCTTGTATCTCGAACAGGTTGGGGGGAGTTCCCACGTCGAAGTCAGGCCCGGCCTCGGGATTCTGCAGCCCGAATACGTCGCCCACCGTGAACTGATGTTGCGCTTTGAGCTCACCCGTGTGCAGAGACAGGCTGAGCAGCGAGTCACTCAGGTCCAGGTCGTTCTCGGAACCAGGGCTCGGATTGTCGGAGCCATACTCATAGTGTTGGCCTGTGCCGATGAACAGATGACCCCCGCGCTTCGGGTCGATCGCAGGCGACGACCACACGCCCACGCCCGCTCCCCACTTGGGCGAGGCGAGGCTCTGGTCGCTCGTGGTGTACGTCTTCCAGGCGAGCGAGCCACTGTCGCGGTCGAGCGCCGCGACGCTGCCACGGATCGTCAGGTCCCCCGTCGCAACGGTCGCATTTTCGAACGACGACACGCCGAACAGTACGTTGTCGCCAAAGGTTGCAAGATCTCCCTGGATCAGCGCCAGCGGATTGGCATCGACCACGGTCGACCAGTCTACACTGCCATCCGTCAGATCGATGCGATGGATGGTAGCCGCTGCGTCACCGACGTAGAGGGCGTCGTCTGTCACGACGGGTCCCGCCTGAATCACCGAGCTGAACACCGGATCGGGCGCAGCCTGACTGACGAAGCTCGTCCACAGGGGCGCGCCGGTTTCGAGATCTCTCGCGTGCACGAAGCCACCCATATCGGCAATGTATGCGACGCCCTCTGCGGCAACCGTCACGGATACGACAGGAACCTTCACTGACGGTGCCGGTGAGAACTCGTGCTGCCATGCAACCGTAAGCTGGTTGACGTTGTCGACGCCGACCTCTCGCTCGGCGGCATTGTGTCCCGTATGCGACCAGTCGTGTCCGGCCGAGGGCCAATCAGCAGAGTTGGCCGCGGGATTCTCTGTGACTCCCTGACAGCGCAAGGCCTCCTGAGTCAAAGTAAGGTTCGTGTCATCGGTCGCGGTCGCTGCGCAACCAGTTAGCGCAGACATCGCTGCCGCCATCGCGACGGCGTCGCGGGTGCGTTTCGCTTGCATAGTAAGGTCTCCTAAGGGGGGAAGGCGAGGCAGGCGCGAACTTTCGCCTGCTCGATCGCGCGGAAAACTGCGCGCAACGCCACCTGTCTATCACGTATCGGGGAGACGTCTCGGACGGATAGTCAGCAATGGAATGGTTAACGCACGTTGTTTCGACCTGCACGTTGATCGGCAAGGCTTTGAGCTACACTGATCGAGCTTGCTCAACCTGAGCATGCCGGTCTAGCGGCAGATCGTCCCCGTCGATCGGACCCTGTCATTGCGCCGCAGCACCGTGGGATCTTTGAGGCTCTTTGATCCGCGTACGACCACGGCATTGCGGAAGGCGATGGGATAGGTCCGCAGATCCGGAGCCGTAAACTCGGCTCGGTTCTGGACCTGCAAGTGCAGGTGGGGTGCGCTGGTGTTGCCCGAGTTTCCGCACTGGGCGAGCACCTTGCCGCACTCGACCCGTTCGCCAGCATGGACCTGAACGCTGCCCTGCTTCAGATGGGCGAACAAGACGAAGCGCTCTGGGGCCACTTGAAGCACCACGTGGTTTCCTACGATCTGCTCGTGGTCCGTCTTGCCGTAGGCCATGTCAGGGCGATCGTTCACCACCTTGACGATGGTGCCATGAAGGGGGGCATAGATCGGTTGTCCGAAGCAACCGTGGGAAGAAAGCTCCGTCTCAGCCCCGTCGCTGAGCTTACCGTTTTTCAAAGCGACGACATCGAGCGCATGCCGCTGCGCGTCAAGCAGGAAATGGTGATTGAGCAGGGGGCTCGCTCCGCCTTGGAAGACGAGCACCTCAGTGCGAAGGGGCACATCCATCGTGGTGACCTCAGAGGCGGACGGCGGCACGGATGCCATCACGAGCTGGACTCCGAAGAAAAGCGTTACCCCAACTACCAAGACGAGCCGCGATGCCAAAATGCGTTTCTTCGGGAGCAATGGGAAAAGCGCGATCAGGAATAGAATAAAAATCAGTAAGCTCCAGAGCGACGTGATGTCGTCACCGAGCTGCAAGGGAATGATGCTCGCCCGCAGCACAAGCGCCCAGACGAGCACGAAGGCCCAGCGCACGAGGAGCTGGACCACAAACCAGCGATGCTCCGGGGCGAAGGGGCGACGAACGAAGTCCGTGTGAAGCTTGCCCTTAAAAGCGGCCCAACCATAAGTCCCGATCGCCACGGGTAGGTACGCTATCAAAAAGATGTTGACGACGTTCGTCGCGATCCCACTGAGCCACGCCGCGACCACGCACAGGATGCCCGGCACCGCCAGTACTGCATCCCACCACTTAAGCTGCGGCTTGTGTTCAATCGCGTTCAAGGTTGCTCTCCAGTCTGCTCCGTAGGCAGCGCGCCGGTATCCCGTTGTAGCTTTCTCGCCCGGGCCGCGTTGAGCCAGCCGATCGCATGGAAATTGAGCAACACTTAGGGGTGATGAGCGCGGCGCTCTAGGCTACTAAGCAGGTTCACGCGGCGGTACGAGCGTGCCGATCAGCGCGCCTGCAAGTGTTGAGGCGAGTAGATAGTGCAGGATATCGCCGAGCAGCAGGACGGCTGTGATGCGGATGAACTGGAACAGGAACACACTCTGAATGGCTGTGAAGAGTACGGACACCAAGAAGCCATAACTGGCACCCTCGATCCAGCCGGGGCGGGTCTTCGCACGGCGCCAGAAGACGCGATATCCGAGTGCGAGCAGGGTGCCCCAAACCGATGCGGACACCATCAGCCCGGGCTTGCGCAACGGATGGTCCTCGCGGCGGAAGACATCGAGCACTTCATGGGATGAACCGAGCCACAGGACGTTGATCAGGTAGCTTGTGATTCCGAGGATCAAGCCTGACAGCAAGCCCGCTAAAGCCAGACGGAACGCCAGCGTGGCCGAGCTCGGGTCGTTCACGCGAGAGGACATGGACACCGCTGTAACACTCACTGCCCGCGATGGCACTAATTGAGCGCGCACGAAGGCCCCGGTGCAACCAAGCCATCCCTGACGTGAGTGGGAAGCCTGATCAGGCTGCACAGCCATACAACGCACTCGCCCAGGATGTTTTCCACCCGCTGCTGCGCTGCAGAGTCACCGGTCCTCGAGATCGCGGCTCGCGCTCCCAGTCTGCTCAAAGGTAAGATCGCAGCGCGCGCAGCAGCTGGGCCTTGTAGCTCGAACCGAACAGACATACGTGCACGAGTAGTGGGTACAGTTGCATCAGAGCGACTCGCTCCTCACTTCCTTTTGCGCGCGGGTACACCTCGTCGTAGGCGGCAAAAAAGCGCGGCGAGGGCGCGCCAAACAGTTGCAGCATGGCGAGGTCGAGCTCGCGATGTCCGCCGTACACAGCGGGATCGATCAGCACCGGCTCCCCCTCTTCCCCCGCGATGATGTTGCCCGACCATAAGTCCCCGTGCAGCCGGGCAGGCGGCTCAGGCGGACCCAGCAGCAGATCGAGCTTGTCGTAGAGCCGGTCGAAGTCTCTTAGCGACGCAGCATCGAGCAGACGCAACGCCGAGGCGCGGGCGACCAACGGACGCAGCCGATGCTCACGGTACAGGTCGGCAAAGCTAGAACACGCCATGTTGCGCTGCGGCAAACTGCCCACGTAGTTGTCGTGGGACAAGCCGAAGGTAGCCAGGTGAGCCTTGTGAAGCGCGGCAAGCCCCCCACCCAG
Source organism: Polyangiales bacterium (assembly GCA_038257655.1). Taxonomy (GTDB): domain Bacteria; phylum Myxococcota_A; class Polyangia; order Polyangiales; family DASUME01; genus DASUME01. The sequence goes on from JBBSJC010000217.1 coordinate 5,965, forward strand.
TTTCGAATCGAAGTCGCGTGCGCGTGGGCCTGACGCGATCCAAATCAGCGCCAGAAAATCGTCCGCAACCGCGGCCACCTCTGCCACGCGCAGCACGCCCGGCTGGCGAAGAATCGCAAGGCCTTCCGCCTCGCGATGGTAGGTATCGCTCGGTGCGTCGGCACGCGTTTTCACGAACACGCGACGGCCGTCGCTGAGCGACACAGCGAACGCGTCGTTGATGTCACCACCCGTCACGGCGGTCACGCTCGACACGCGCGCACCGAGATAGCTTTCCAGCTGTTTGCTGATCCCTGATCGCACAGGCTCTCCGCTCCGAGGGCAGTATGATGCAGGTCGGGCCCATCGTAAAAATGTGATAGTGCCGCGTTGCCTGCCTGTAGACCGCGCCGCGAGATATCGCGCTTCGCATTCGGCTCAACTGGCTCGCGCAGAGTGGGGCTTCTAGCGAACGATCTTGCCGCAGCGGGGACCGTCCTCGAGGTAGCCCGACTTGCATACGGTCCACTCGGTCACGCTCCCGTGCTTGCAAGCGCTCTCAGCCCCTCGCAGAAATCATCGCCGGGGAGGGGAGCGTACCAAGATCCTACTCATGGCGCCTGCAAGTACACTTGCGGCAACGGGCACCCGGCAAATCCGCGCGAAAATGGAATTTTTCGTGTGACTGGGGGTCGCAGGGCCTCGGGTTTGCGATGGCGCTTTTTCGCGAATCGTCGTCGCCGCGCAGTGTAGTGGGACCCGCCACGTGCGCGCTGGTACGATGCGGGGCCAAGCTCGCCGCGAAAAACCCACGGTGGGCGTGTGACGCGCAAACCCCGAAACCCGTGACCCCGAAAATCGACAGGATCGAGAAACATGTCCACGCTCCAATACCTGAGTATCCACGTCGACAAAGTACTGCGAAACCCGGCGCCCGCCGTGCTGTACGAGGAAGCGCTGCGCTACGAGCAGGGCTCGGCGATAGCGTCCAGTGGTGCCTTGATCGCGATGTCTGGTGAGAAGACCGGGCGCAGTCCGGCAGACAAGCGGATCGTCGACGAGGCCAGCAGCCGCGACGACATCTGGTGGGGCAAGGTCAACATCAAGCTCGAGAAGCACTCGTTCGAAATCAATCGCGAGCGCGCCATCGACTATCTGAATACCCGCCAACACCTGTACGTGATCGACGGCTACGCGGGTTGGGATCCTGCGCATCGCATTAAGGTGCGCATCGTCTGCGCCCGCGCGTATCACGCCCTGTTTATGCACAACATGCTGATCCGCCCGAGCGCCCAGGAGCTTGAGAGCTTCGGCGATCCTGACTACCACGTGATCAACGCGGGCGGATTTCCCGCCAACCGTTTCACAAGCGGGATGACGTCGCGCACCAGCGTCGACCTCAGTCTCGACGACCGGACCCTGATCATCCTGGGCACCGAATACGCCGGCGAGATGAAGAAGGGCGTGTTCACAATCATGAACTACTTGATGCCCAAGCAGGGGTATCTGTCCATGCACTGCTCGTCCACCGAAGGAAAAGATGGTGCGACCTCGGTCCTGTTCGGCCTGTCAGGAACCGGCAAGACCACGCTGAGCGCCGATCCAAAGCGTAAGCTCATCGGCGATGACGAGCACGTCTGGACAGACCGGGGCGTGTTCAACATCGAAGGCGGCTGCTACGCGAAAGCCATCGACCTGTCGGCCGAGCAAGAGCCGGATATTTACGGCGCCATACGCTTTGGGACCGTGCTCGAAAACGTCGTGTATGACGCGGCCTCGCGCGCTGTCGATTTCACGGATTCGAGCATCACGAAGAACACCCGGGCCTCCTATCCCATCGAGTTCATAGACAACATCAAGCTGCCCTGCGTCGGGGGCCATCCCAATCACGTCATCTTTCTGACCTGCGACGCATTCGGGGTGCTGCCTCCGGTCGCAAAGCTCACGCCTGCCCAGGCCATGTATCACTTCATCAGTGGCTACACGGCGAAGGTGGCAGGCACCGAGATGGGCGTGGACGAACCAGAAGCGACTTTTAGTCCGTGTTTTGGTGGGCCGTTCATGGTGTGGCACCCGGCCAAGTACGCAGAGCTTCTGGCAGATCGCCTGCAGAAACACAACGCGCAAACGTGGCTCGTGAACACGGGCTGGTCTGGTGGCGCTTACGGGACGGGCAAGCGCATGAAGCTGAGCTACACGCGCGCCATCATCGATGCGATCCACGACGGAACGTTAGCCAAGGAGGATACCTTCCAAGAACCCACCTTCGGCCTCGCGGTGCCCAAGCAGTGTCCTTCCGTGCCCGAGCAGATCCTGAACCCCAAGCAAACCTGGTCCTCTGGGGCCGCCTACGACGCCACCGCCAAGAAGCTCGCGCAACTGTTCATCGATAATTTCAAGAAGTATGAAGACGGAGCGAGCGACCCAGTCAGGGCGGCCGGACCCAAAGCTTAGTCCAGCCTAGAACGTGCCATCCGCACATCATGGTGTGGCGCAAGAGGCAGAGGGTGTGCCGTGGCTTGCGCGACAGATTTCAAGCGCTGAGCGTGAGACGCTTGGGGGCACCCCGACACCGCCGATGCCACGCCAACCCGGGTTGGTCTTGTAGATCCACGCGGTATCTCGGCATGCTGCGGAAGATTCTCGTCGTACGGCGCGCATACATAGTCGCGTCCCACCGGAGGTTCCTCGATGCAGAAACAGCTCACTGCTTTGTGCGTGCTCGGCGCGATCGCGATGTCCTGTAGCAACGATGGCTCGAAGCAGCCCGCGGCGTTTGCACCGACTATTGACGCGAAGCTTGCGCCCACCGCCAGCACGGTGCCCGATGCGAAAGGGAAACCGCAGGCGGTGGCAGCTTCGCGTGACGCTGCGGGCGTGATCACGGACTTCGTCGAGGGCGTCGTGCGGGTTTCACCCGTCTCCGAAGCTCAGCTTGCGGACTTTCTTGAACGCTACGACGGCAAGGTCGTCGCAGACAACGCCCTCCCCCCTGCGCCCGAGGGCTTTGTATTCGAGAGCGACGTAGACCGTAAGGCGACCGAGTTCCTCGTGCGCGTCGCGCTTTCGCGCGCAGATACCGACGGATTCGCTGAGCGCGCAAGCGACGCGGGGCTCGAGGGGGCGATGTCTTTTTCGACGACGGCCGGGCTGCAAACGATGGCCGTTGTCGCCGAGGCTCGCGCAAATGGCTTCGCCGTGGCTCCTGACATCATGAGCTACAAGACGCAGACATTCCCCACGCCCCTCTTTCAATCCATGGAGGGAGTGGACGGCGCTGGCAAGTCGATTGACGCCTTTACTGTCTCGCGCTTCGGCACAGGCGGTAGTCAATCGAACGTGACGCTCGCTTGGCAGTTCGTGGCGGCCCACGGCATCGCACGGCGCGTGACGGTGGCGGTGCTCGATGACGGCTTTTGGCTCACGGGAGCGGGACTTCAGCGCACTGCAGACAGCGACTTTCCAGCGCAGCGTCCGGCACAGCGAGACTTCGTGCAGAACGACGCCACGGCGGACGGTCCGGGGGTGACCGGCTGCGGCTCCGGGAATCCTTGTTTTTGGCACGGCACGGGCTCCGCCGGCGTCGCAGTCGGCCTCTTGAACAACATGGGAGGCGCTGCGGGCACAGGCGGTCTAGTCGCCTCGCCGATCTTGTTGCGCATCAGTGGGCAGCGCAGTCAGATCAACAGCGCCGTGCGCTACGCCGTGGCCTTGGGAGCCGATGTGGTCACGATGAGCTTTGGTACCAACTGCAACCAGGCCTGCCGCATTTACGATCGGGACAACACGCCCTTCGACGATGCGGTGAACAGCGGCAAAAAGACTGTGTTCGTTGCGGCCGCTGGTAACGGCGACAGTGCCGGTAACGGCTACGACACCGGCGCTCCAAACTTTGTGCACCCGTGCATCGAAGATCACGTGATGTGTGTGGGCGCGCTGAATGACAACGCCACAAACAAGATCGGCTACTCGAATTTCGGCGGGGCGGTCGCCCTATTCGCGCCCACGAACATCCCCGCCATGACGAGGCCTGCTGGCAACGACTCCAACCCGAACGGTCCGACCAGCCCGCAGAGCTTTGGCGGCACGAGCGCAGCCACGCCGTTCGTTGCGGGGGTTGCGGCACTGGTCAAGGCGATCAATCCCGACCTGAATAGCGATGCTGTTTCCAAGATCCTGCGCGACACGGCACATAGGGGCCCTGCCCCCGTCGATCGCTACATCGACGCTTATGCCGCGGTGCGCAAGGCTGCCGAAGGTATCCCAGGCGTCCAGGACCGCTTTGAAGTTGGCGTCGGCGGCAACGCAACCACGCCCACCGAGCTTGGCGCTCGCGAGTCGTACAGCGAGCCCAACCTGAGTATCAGCGCGCGCAATGACCGCGACACTTTTCAATTCGAATCGCCCGGGGCAACGACGGCCACCATCGACATCATGTATCCACCGGGGCTCGGTGCACTCTCGTTGAGCAACGTCGAGTCGCTCTCTCGCTGCGGCATGAGCGTGCCACTCAGCGAAGCAGACCTTGCGGGCAGGGGCCGTCGCTACACCTTCGCCATGGCCGGTGGGCCGCATAAGCTCTCGATTACGGGCGGGGATATCAACGCCTACAACCTGGGCGTGAGCTTTTCTTACCGCCTCGTTCCCGATGACGACTACGAAGACAATGACACTGTGGTGATGGCACGGTTCCAGTACACGCAGGTGGCGTCCAGCCCGACCATGGCCGTCGCGTCGAGGTTCGATCCGCAATTCACCCTTCAAGCGACGATTGGTGGCCCCCTCGACGTCGACTACTACATCGTGCGCGGCACGCGCACGACACTCGCCGACAAGGTGCTTCTAAACGCCTATTCGGCAGTTCAGGTATACGGAAACGACGCCCCACTCACGCTCGATGTCTACGAGCTCGCGGCAGGGTCTACCCAGGGCGCGCTCGTGCAGACCGTCACGTCTGGAAGCTGCTCGAAGAACCCTCTTACCGTCGCTCTCGAAAGCGATGCCTACTACCTGGTGAGAGTCGCCGGCTCAAGCGGCGCGTACACGCTACGCAACGGTCTCGAGGGCGAGCGCAAGTACACCCCCGACATCGTGCGCGATCAGGTGTACGTCGTACTTCATCCGGGCGACCCCATCGAGCACGTCATTCGCAATCCCGAAATTTACGTGTTTACGGGCGATCAGTCTTATTCACAAATCCGCGCGTCGATCCCTGAGGTCCACGTCCAACTGTTCGATAGCGCAAGCCAGCTCATAGCCGAAGGCGTCGCACCGGGTGTGGGGGCAGGCGAAAGTCTTAGTCTCGCCAAGGTTCAGACTGGCCAAGTGTACGCCATGACGGTGACACCTCAGGTACCCGACAAGCAGCTTACGTTGAGGCTCGAGTGGGATCCGGTCGCGGCGGCCTCGGTTTCGACGAACCTTATCGCAAACCCCGGCGCAGAGACTGTGACCGGCAGCGACCCAAGTCAGGACGTACCCGAGTGGACCGTGCGCGACGGCCTCGCTTCTCCGCGCATCTACTTCTACGATGCGCAGGCAACCAATCCGTCGCCCACGGGCCCAGGCCCGGCCGAGCGCGGCGATCACCTGTTTTCGGGTGGCCCAAACAATGTGCTCAGCGGCGTGCGCCAAACAATCGCTGTGCCCGAGGCACTGCGTCAATCAGTCGATGTCGGCAAAGTTAAGTATACCTTCTCAGCGTACCTGGGTGGGCTCGCGGCCGAGACCGACACTGCGGAAGCCACGTTGACCTTCGTCGGTGCTGCATCGAGCGTGCTCGGAAGCCATGGTCTTTCGCCCGTGACGGCTTTCGCCCGTGAGAACATGTCCGGCCTCTTTCCCGAGCAGGTAAGCGACTACTTGCCCGTAGGCACCACATCTGTGTATGTGGACCTTACCTTCCACGGTGGCACGGGCGACTTCAACGACGGCTACATCGACAATCTCGCCTTGACGCTGTCCCAATTCCCATAGCGCCGACTCGACCTGCACGCGAAGCCACGTTGCGGGCGCTTTCCGTGGCGCTTTCCGACGCTTTCCGTCGGTCTACACAAGTTCACAAACTCGAATGCGTCCAAACGGGCGTTGATCTCATGTTGCGCCGCTCAGTCCGGGTTCTCACCTAGCGCGGTGTGCAGTCGAAACGTGCAAACTGTTTGGCTACTCCCGTGCGTCCGTCGGAGGTGCGAACATAGAAGCGCAGCTCGGACGAGATGCCGCAGCCTACGGAAGAGAGGGTGGAACGTGGGACCCAATCGAGCGTCTGCGCAGTCGATATACTGATTTCCTGTCCGTTGGATGGATTCAACGCGGCCCAACGGTAGGTCATG
>JBBSJC010000218.1:0-12231 GCA_038257655.1 Polyangiales bacterium
ACAGATGATGAGACGCATATTCATGGCGTGATCCGAAAGCGATAGGTGTAGGTGAGCGAGGTCTCGACGGCGCTGCCATCGTGGGTCTCGGGCGAAAAGCGTTCCTTGCGCGCCGCTGCTAGCGCCGCGTCATTGAACGCAGTCTGTTCGGCGCCGCGTACGAGCTCGGCCCGCAACAGCTGACCGTTTGCAGCAATCTGCACACGCACGGTGACATCGGCTTCGATGCTTTGGCGTTCGAGCAAGGGTGGATACTCAGGTTGCACATGTGCCAAACGTTGCGCGGGTTGCACGTGCACCCCGGCTTTCGCGCGCGTGACGGCGCGCCCATTGCGTGAGCTGGGTAAGGGAGCGGCTTCTGCTGTGACTGGCGCGTTGGGCCCTGCCGCGCGCGCGGTTGCGGCGCTGCGCTCGGTGGTCCCTGAAAGCGTTTGCCCCACCGCAAATACCGGGCCCTGGCTCGCGCTCGAAGTTGACTCAAGGGTAAGACCGACAATCGCAATCGGTGGCGCTATCGCTTCCTGTACGGGCGCTGCAGGCGGCACGGAAGGCGCGAGCGGTTTCACCTTTTCCATCGGCGCCCGCGGGCGTGGTGCAGGCGCAGGCAGCGGCGCGCTTTCTCTTACCACCGGTGATGTTGCGGCCGGCACCGGCGCAGGCAGCGGGATCGTGCGCAGCTGAACTTTGACCAGTTTGTTGGGCGTGGCCGCAAGTGAAGGGGCGCTGCAGAATGCCGCAAACGCCACGCCGACGTGACACAGCACAGCCAGAGCTAACGCCGCAGCAAACGCGAGATAAGCACGATCATGCGTTGAGGATGACGTCCTCGTGCTGCCCTCCGAGGACAGCGAACGCTGTGCGAGGTTACGACGTGCACGCGCAATGCGTGCGACGCGTTCGCGCCTGCGTCGTGCCGCGTAATCAGGCTTAGCCACGATCAATCTGCAGTGCGAAATTGTCGATGCCATGGGCCTTCACCAAATCGATTAGGTGGATGACGCATCCGTAATCAACGCCGCGGTCTGCTGCGATCACCACTTGCGGATGTCCGTGCTCGGTGGCGGCACGCAGTTGAGCATTCAGCTGAGCTTCGCTCGCATTCTTACCATCGACAGAAATCTGACCATTCTCGGCCACGACCAGGTTGAGTGTTTGCGGCACCATCTCGCCGCCATTGGCTGCACGCGGCAACTCAATTTCCATCGCCTGGGGGCGAATGAAATCGCTCGTTACCATGAAGATCACGAGCAACACCAAGACGACATCGACAAAGGGTGTGACATTGATGCTGGCAGACACTTCGTCGGACTCGGAAAAGGGGTCATTCACGACGCTCACGCTGCTTTCTGGCGCGCACTCAGATCGCGCCCGTCTGACTTGAGCTCAGCGAGTAAGGTGCGCACCAGCTGGTCTGCACCATCCACCCGCGCCTTCACGCGGGCTTTGAAGAAGTTGAAGGCCGAAACCGCAGGAATCGCCACCAGTAGCCCCACCGCCGTGGCCACCAAGGCTTCGGACACGCCACTCATCACGGCTGCGCTGCTGCCGGAACCGCTGGTCTTGGTCGCAAGCTCTTGAAACGCGTGAATAATGCCGAGCACGGTACCGAACAGACCGATGAAGGGCGCGTTACTGCCGACGATCGCCAGCACCGTCAAAGACCGTTCGTAGCGCTGGCGTTCACGCGATACTGCGGCGCGCACCAACTCCTCGACGGCGTCTGGGCCTTGCTCGGCAGCGGCAAGACCTTGCGCAAGCACGTTGGTCTCGAGACTGTCCTGAGTGTGTAGCCAAGCGACTACATCCTCGCGCGCGCCGCTTGCCAACACTTGTCCCAGGCGCGCCCGCGCTTCATCGAGATCGGCACGGCGGCGCAGCAGAAACCAGGTTCGTTCGACGATGATCGCAACCGACAGCGCGCTCAGGCCAAAGAGCAACCAAAGGACCCACTCTGCCTGCAAAATGGGCATGGATACGATGCGTTCGACCAACGCTTGATGATTGTCTTGCATGGATCTGTTCTCCCGGCCGCGGGAGCGAATGCGGCTCGTCCCTGCAACACCGGTAGCTGACGCAGGTGTCACCTTCGCCATCACGAAAGATGCATTGCGCCGAGCGCTTTGCTCTCAGTCCCGAGAGCTACCTGAGCATCGTCACGAGCTCGCTGCCTCAGCCCCGCCCCGCGTGACCCCTGCTCAGAGCACTTGGCAAATCGGTACGGGTCGCGCTAGAGCCACGCGGCGCCCCTTCGGAACGTGATGTTCTCCGAGGCGACCAAGCCCAGGATGTCGACACCATGCCCAAGCGTCACCAGCTTTTCCTCGGCCATTACGGCCGTGAGTCTCGCAGGGAGCGCCATCACGGGAGGCTCGCGTGTGCTGGCGCAGAACCACGATCGTGCGGAACGTGCGCGGATCACGGCTGCTTGGATTGCTCGTGTGGGTCCAAACAAGGGGGCTGCGGGACCTAGCCTGCCGAGATGCAGTGTCGATCTGGTCGATCTGGTCGATGGCAGCTCACTGACGGAAGTCGGCGGCGTTGAGCTCGTAGCGGCGCAAGAGCTCATGAAAGTCGGTGCGATTGCGCCCAGACAGCTTGGCCGCAGCGCTCACGTTGCCGCCGGCACGGCGTAGTGCGGTCTCGAGGTAAGCGCGATCGAAGGCTTCGCGTGCCTCGCGCATCGGAGCTAGCGCTGCACCAAAATCGCCGACGTCCAGAATCCGCTGTGCTTCGGGCATCACATGGACGCCGCGAGCGACGTGGGGGGAAAGTCGCCTATCCTCGCTCGTCGTTCGCTGCGGCAGCACCGTCCGCACGTGGTGGGGACGCAGCACGCCATCGGCACCGAGTAGCGCTGCACCTTCCACCACGTTGGCAAGCTCCCGTACGTTGCCAGGCCAATCGTGTTCCAGCAGGATGTGAAGCGCTTCGTGGCTAAGATGGGGCGAGCTAAGCTTGTGCTGGGCGGCCGCCTGACTGAGAAAAAGCTCAGCGAGCATCGGGATGTCTTCACGACGCTCGCGCAATGGTGGCATCGCAACCGGCACCACGTGCAATCGGTAGAACAGATCTTCACGAAAGCGCCCGCTCGCCATGTCTGCGCGGAGATCACGGTTGGTGGCCGCAATCACGCGTACGTCGGTCGCGCGCTGCTCGGTGGCTCCGACTGGCAGGTAACAGCGCTCTTGCAGCACGCGCAAAAGCTTCACCTGCACGCCCGGGGACGCATCTCCGATTTCGTCCAAGAACAGGGTCCCGCCGTCCGCAGCCGCAAACAGCCCCTCCTTGTCGCGCATGGCGCCCGTAAACGCACCGCGCTTGTAGCCGAACAACTCGCTCTCGAGCAGGTCAGGCGGTAGCGCACCGCAGTTGATGGCGATGAACGGCGCGCCGCGACGCGGAGAGCGCGCGTGGATCGCACGCGCAGCGACTTCCTTGCCGGTTCCTGATTCTCCGAGGATGAGCATGGTCGCATCCGATGGCGCGATGCGCGCGATGATGTCGCGCACCGCTACGATGGCCGCGCTCGATCCGAGCAGACGATCGGAGCTGCTGCGATCGCCGACGATGCGTCTTAGGCCTGCGACTTCGCGCCGTAAGCGAACTCGCTCAACAGCATGTTCAAGCTTCTGCACGAGCTCGCGATCATCGAACGGCTTGGTAAGAAAACCGTAGGCTCCGCGCTTCGTCGCTTCCACCGCCATGTCGATCGTGCCGTGGGCGGTCAGGATGATCACGGGCAAATCGAGCGCGCGATTTTGTACCTCGCTCAACAAGTCGAGACCGTTTTCGTTCTCCAGCCGCAGATCGAGCAGCATGGCATCGACCACCTCGCGCTCCAGAATCTCCAAGGCCCCGCGACAGGTCTGTTCGCTGCTCACGCGAAAGCCGTGGTGATCGAGCCGCAACGCGATCAACTCACATAAATCTTCTTCGTCATCGACGACGACGATATGCGGATGGGAGCCATCCGAGGCGGTCTTTGCCAGGCTCATGGGGGTCATGACAACGCACGTCTGACATCGAATATTCCAGGACTGAGCGAGAGCGAGCCGGCTGCTCCCTCGCCCCGCCGATCCATGTCGGCAAGTGGGACACGAAGCTCGAAGGAGGAGCCCCTCCGTTCGCTGCTTAACAAGGTAAGCTCGCCTCCGTGTGCGAGCGCGACTTCGCGTGCAAGCGCAAGCCCGATGCCGATACCGAGTGCCTTCCCCGACCTCGGTACAGAGCGCGTCACGAAGGCATCGAAGATCGTCGAGCGGATGTCCTCCGGCACGCCAGGCCCCTCGTCACTCACTCGAATCCGCACCCAGTCCTGTACTCGGTCAGCTTCACCTGTGACGCTTTCGACAGAGCGCACGACCCGCACGCGCTGGCCGCGGCTCGAGACGGCCACCGCGTTGCGGATGATGTTGCCGACGGCGCATTCCATGAGCACCGGGTCGAGACGACACGCCTTCGACTCACCTTCCGTGGTGAGCTCCAGGTGCACACCGCGGCTCTGCGCTTCGGCGCGCTCATCGGTCATCACACGTTGCAGCACCGCGTCGATCGCACAACCGTCCCGCAGCTGAATCGGACTCCCTGCGCGCAGGCGAGACAGATCGAGCAAGGTGGTCACCATACGGATCTCCCGCTCGCAAGCGGTACGCGCGATCTGCAGCACCCGCGTTTGACGCTCGTCGATGGGTCCGACGGCTCCGTCCTGGAGCAGCGCGAGCGCTTCTCGGATTTTCGACAACGGCGTGCGCAGCTCGTGGGAGACCGATGCGAGAAACCCCTGCTTCAAGGTCTCGAGTTGCTGCAGCTGCGCGCGCATGCGTTCAAGCTCCTCAGCCAACGCGAGAATCTCGGCGGGGCCTGCGATCTCCACCGGCGTTTGAAAGTCGCCACGACCGACGCGCTGGGCTGTCTGCGCAAGACTCGCCAAAGGTGATGTGACCACGCGCGTCATGTGTCGTGCGATCAACATCGCAATTACGAATGAGGCAATCGCGAGGGGAATCCCCAGCCATACGGCGAACACGGCAATCTGCCGAGCCTGCCCGTCCTTCTCCGAGACCGCGCGGTGCAGTTCAGCCAAGCGGTCGACCCACACGTTCGTGAGTTGCTCGTCCAGCTGAGCCCGGCGCTCCTGCAGCGCAGCACCAAGTAGCTTTTCGCACGCGCTGCCTGAATCCACCTCCCCCGCCGCCACGAGATAACCGTCAGCCAGCAGGCGCATGGAGCTCGGGACGGGTGGCGCCTTCTGCAGCACCGAGCGCAGCTTGCGCGCCTTTTCCTCGATCGGTTTTCTAACCTCCTCATCAGGTCGCCCACGGGCACACGCCACATGAGCATGGCGCATGGCGACATCGACCTCCCAGGCCGCCGCGTGTAGCGCGCCTTCGCTGCCCAGGGTCGCAAGCTCCTTGTCGTTGAGGGTCGTGAGCACGACGCTGATACGCAGCAGCGCCACCAGCGACAGCGCAAGCGCGACCGTAACGACCAGAACAGGGATCGCGTGGGAGATGAGTAGGCGGGTAAACAGCTTCATGATGCGCTCGCGCTCATGCGGCAGCTGCCCATGCACTTCTCGTTCCGGACTAGAGCTCTCGCGAGCCATGGCCAGAGAATAGCGTGAACACCGTGCAACGGGTCATCCGAAGCGCGGAAAGACTGGCTCGAAGTGTCGGCCAGAAGCGACGCTTATCGCAGACATGTCTGCGATTCCAGACAGTAATCCGCCCCAGTCAAGCAGGCTTACTTAACGATATCAGAGACTTACGAAGTGGCACGAGACGTGAACTAAGTGCCGCCCATGCCAGTCCGTAAGATCAGCTCCTCGCCACAGCCTCCATACTGGCAAGCAGCGAGCCGCCTCACCGTGCGCTGCTGGGGCAAGACGCTCGAGCGGAAAAGCATCGCGCCCAATCTCGCGGCCGGATTGACGGTCACGCTGATCGCGCTGCCGCTCAACCTTGCGCTCGCTATCGCCTGCGGCTTGCCGCCGAGCGTGGGTCTGATCACCGGCGCGATTGCTGGTTTGGTGGGCGCCCTCTTCGGAGGCTCGCGTTTCTCGATCACTGGACCTGAGATTGCGCTTGCGCCGATCACGCTCGAAATCGTAGCGCGCCATGGTTTCTCGGGGCTGGTGGCCGCGACGTTTCTCGCTGGCCTGATGCAGGTCGCCTTCGGACTGCTTCGGTTCGGGGGTTTGGTCCATTCGATCCCCTTCCCAGTTGTGGGCGGATTTTTGGCAGCGGTCGGTTTGCTTGTGTTCGATGCGCAACTTCCTCGCCTGCTCGGGCTGCCAAGCGACGTGGCCTTACTGTCGGAAGTACGCAGCTTCGAGGTACTCACTCAGATCGATTTGTCCGCGCTCGCACTCGGCGTGCTCGTGGTGCTCGCCATGGTGCTGTTGCCGCGCGTGAGTCGACGTGTCCCTGCGCCGCTGCTGGGGTTGGGCCTGGCCGTGGCGGCCATGGTGCTGTTCAAGCTGAACGTCGCGTCCGTCGCGCCGATCGACGCCACCTTGCCCCGGCCCGCGCTGCCTGGTTTTGCGGGTGTCGACGTGCTCGCGCTTCTGCCCGAGGCGCTCGCCCTCGCCTTGCTGGCCTCGATCGATTCGCTCCTGTGCGCCGTATCGACCGATTCGCTGGTCGGTGGCGAGCGTACGCGCACCGATCAGGAGTTGTGTGCCCAGGGCTTGGCCAACATGGCGAGCGCCTGCGTCGGTGGCATGCCTGTCGCCGCAGCCGTGGTGCGCTCGGTGGCCGCTATTGAAGCGGGCGCGACCACGCGTCTGGCCGCCTCAGTGCAATCCCTTGCGCTCGGCTTCGTGCTGGTCGCGGCCGGCTCCCTGGTCTCGTACGTGCCGCTCGTTTCGCTGGCAGCGATTCTGCTCGTGGTCGGCTTTCGTCTGATCCAATGGCGACACCTGCTCGCGATGTGGCGCATGGCGCGCTTCGAAGCCGGCGTGTTCGTGGTCACCGCAGCAGGCATCCTGCTCACCGACTTCGTCGTCGGTGTCGCCATCGGCGTTGTCGCAGCCCTCGCCCACTTCGCACGCGAGCAGGGAGCCGCCCTGCGCGCCCAACAGCTGCCGCCCAGCGCACCAGCCGCAAGCGAGTCCCAGCGGCCGGCGCTCGACGCCACGCTGCCGGTTATCCATCTCGAAGGCCCGCTGTTCTTCGGCTCTCAAACCGGCATCGATCTGGCGATTCTCAAAGTGGGCACGTCCGACGGTGTCTTGGTCGATGTGTCGAAGCTGTCGACGGTCGACGTGTCAGGTGCCATGGCGCTCGCCAGTGCGCTCAAACGCCTTGCGAGCGAGGGGTTGTCTGTTTGTGTGAGCGCCCGCGGCAACCCGCTCGATCCGGTACTCCGTTGGACCCTTGAGCAGATCAACCATGAGCGCGTTTCGCTGATCGATGCACCGCAACAGCCGGTGCCGCAACAGCCGGTGCGTCATCCCCGTAGTGATTCCGATTTACTTGGCGGACGGCGCTCCGCCTTACCCGCGATGCAGCCATCGCCGGGAGCCTATTCATCAGCTCAGGTCGAAAGGAGATAGCCGATGCCGCAAAGCCATGTGCAAATCGATCAATCTGCTCGTCGCACTCACGCGCGCGTACCCCCGCACGCAGCGCAGATCCCGATGCAAACACGCGCATCCGCTTCCGAGCACGAGACGGCGCACAAAGCGTCCAGCAGGCCGCAGCCAGTGCAAGGCGCTCTCCTTCAGGACATGCTTGATACGCGCCGCTTCGTGATCGCGCTGTGGTCGAGTGTGTTGCTCTTCGTCGCCGGCCTGGGGCTCGTCTATCACAGCGGTGCTCCCGATGGCGAGCTGCTCTTTTTGCTCGGTGGTGGCAGCCTCGTGTTCGCAGCCGCCCTCTTCCGCCTCGCCCGCTCCAGGCTCCTTGCGCATCTGGAACGCGAGGCACGAAAGGAAGGCTTGAGCGAAGGGGCGGCGCAGCAGCGCGCATGCGCGATGTTCGAGCGGGTGATGGTCTCGCCACAGACACCGTTGCTTCCCCGCGAAAATGAAGGCCCGATGGAGCGTTTGCTCGACAAGTACCCCCTCGCTTGAGTGCCGAGCGAATACGAATCGAGGTGCCGAGCCACCCAATGGCCATGGGGATGCATCGGCGTCGAGGCGGGTCAATTATTCGCAGCCGGCGCGAAGGCTATACACGCCAAAAGGCGTCTCGGCATGCGCCGCGGCATGGAAACCCGCGCAAAATAGTCGCTTGGACGAGTGCAGACGCCCGATCCGGTGGTGACTTGCGGCAAGGCCACTCACGCGAGAATAGTGAGCTATACCGCCCACCGCACTAATGCATATGAGGCATGCCGTCGACGCGGTTGCTGTCACACGTTCGGCTCAGCGGGCAATGGTATGATGGCGAAGATCTGCCAGCTGCACCATTTGCCACGAGGCGCTACTTGCATTCTTCCAAGCCAAGTGCGGTCACTGATCCGCGACGCCTTCGAGCGCTCCAAGAAACCGAGCTGCTCGATAGCGATGCCGAGGCTGGATTCGATCGGCTCACGCGCCTCGCCGCGCGCTTACTGCAGGCCCCGGTGGCCTTGGTGTCGCTTGTCGATGTGAACCGTCAGTTTTTCAAGAGCGCCGTGGGCCTCCAAGAACCCCTGGCCTCGCTGCGCGAAACGCCGCTCACCCACTCGTTCTGCCAGCACGCGGTCGAATCAGGCAAGGCCCTGATCGTGGAGGACGCAACCGAGCATCCTCTCGTCCGGAATAATTTGGCGGTAGGCGAGTGGGGGGTGAGGGCCTATGCCGGTTTTCCTCTGGTCACTTCATCAGAGATGGCGCTTGGTGTGCTGTGCGTGATCGACACCAACCCTCGGGTATGGACCCCGGCGCAAATGGAGATCCTCGCTGACTTGGCGGATGCCGCCGTCTCCGAGATCGAGCTGCGCGTCGCCATGAGACGCTTGCACGACCGTGAAGCGATGTTTCGCGCGCTCACGGAGACCGCGAACGACGCGATCGTAACTGCCAATCGTGCCGGAAACATCACGTTTTGGAATTCGGCAGCCGAGCAGATGTTTGGTTACACTCCAGAGCAGGTACTGGGCCAATCGCTGACCTTACTCATGCCTCCCCGTTACCATGACGCCCATGAGGGTTGGCTGCGTAAAATCGCAGAAGGGGGAGCGACGCGCCTCTTGGGAAGCACGATCGAGATTGAAGGAGTGCGGCAGTCAGGCGTGGAGTTCCCCATCGAGCTGTCGTTGTCGCGCGGCTCGTCCTCCGCTGGGGCGTTCTTCACAGGAATCCTGCGCGACATCACCACGCGCCGGATGCATGCGGATGCGTTGCGGCGGACTGAGGAGCAGTTCCGCCTTACTATTGATAACGCTCCGATCGGCATGGCGCTGGTGGGGTTGGACGGGCGTTTTTTGCGCGTGAACAAGGCCCTGTGCGGCATCGTGGGTTATGAGGCGGATACCCTCGTCACTCTTACCTTTCAGAAGATTACTCATCCCGAAGACCTCGACGCTGACCTTGGGCTACTCGGCCAACTCATTCGGGGCGAGATTTCCCGGTATCAGCTGGCTAAACGCTACATTCATCAAAACGGCACGACCGTCGAGATCATGCTGCATGCCTCGGTGGTTCGCGATAGGGCCAATGCACCCATCCATTTTATCGCGCAGATAGAGGACGTTTCCGAGAAGAACCGGGCAGCGGCCGACCTCCAGCACAAAACCATGATCCTCGAGTCGGTGCTCGAGCACATGAATGATGGCGTGATCGTCGCCAATCGCATCGGGGAGCTGCTACTCGTCAATCCTGCCGCGGAGCGCATGCTGGGTGACGGTATCGACGGGCCGAGGAATCTCGGGCCTAAGTCTTACTCTTTGTGCGCGAGCGACGGCAGGACTCCACTTTCGAGCGAAGAAGCTCCGATGGCGCGCGCCTTACAGGGGGCTCAAGTCGATCAGTGCGAGCTGTTGGTGCGGACCGCAGCCTTCCCCGACGGACGCTGGCACAGCGTGACGGCCTCGCCGTTGAAGCATAAGGACGGCACGGTATGGGGGGCCGTTACCGTCGACAGAGACATCACCGAGGCCAAACAAGCAGAGATTGAGCTCCAAGCGCAGACGTCCATCGTCCGGTTGCTCGAAGCGGTGGCCGTTGCGGCCAACGAGGCGACCGACAGCAGCACCGCTATGCAGCACTGCATGCGCTTGGTATGCGAGTTCCTGGGCTGGCCCCTGGGTCATGTATACCTTGTGGAGGGTGCGCGACTCTTGCCTTCGGACCTGTGGCATCTGAGGGTGTCAGACTCCTTTCGTGCTTGGAGGGAAATCACCGCGCGAACGCATCTGGTTGCGGGGCTCGGACTGCCAGGAAAGGTGCTGGCCTCGGGAAAGCCCATTTGGACTGACGATATCTTGAAAGACGAAATCAGCCTGCGCGGACGTGGCGGGCAAGCGTTGGGGGTACAGGCCGGCGTGGCCTTCCCAGTGCTTGTGGGCGACGAGGTGTTCGCAGTGCTCGAGCTGTACTCCGAGGGTCACGCCACCCCGGACGCACGCACCCTCGACATGGTGCAACACCTTGGCACCCAACTCGGCCGGGTCGTGGAACGGGAGCGGCATGCGGAGGCTGTGCGCAGCCTCTCCCTGACCGACGAGCTTACCGGTCTAAACAACCGACGCGGCTTCTTGGCACTGTCAGAGTCGCAGTTGCGCAGCTCGGTGCGCGCCGGAAAGACTGCCGTGCTGTTCTTTCTCGATGTCGACGGGCTCAAACAGATCAACGATCAGCTCGGGCACCAAAGCGGCGACGCTGCCTTGGTAGCTCTCGCATTGGTGCTGCGTGCTGCCTTTCGTGTATCGGACATCGTCGCCCGTCTTGGGGGCGATGAGTTCGTCGCGTTGGCACCAGACTGCGGCGCTGACGAAGCGAGCATCATCCTCACGCGCTTGCAGGAAATGCTTACGGTTCACAACCTCACTGAGCAGCGCCCCTTCGTGCTCGCGGCCAGCGTAGGCTTTACCGTCGTACACCCGCATAATCCCGAGACGATTGAGCACGTGCTACGCCGCGCGGATGGCCTGATGTACGAGCAGAAGCGGCAAAAGAAGCGAGTCCCTCGGCACTCCGTCGTGCGGCTATGAGTTCGCTTTCGGGTCGCGTGCCTCGCTCGCAGCCATCTTAGTGCGCCTGGGGAAAACTTGCGACGCGCAAACCCTCAGGCCGAGGCACTCTCTGCTTGGACCATTCGCATCGCTGAGCGGCCCGGCAAACGGCCCTTGACCTTATGCGCCTCCAGGTGCCGTCGAGAGCGTGCCTGATAGTTTGCGAAGGCCCCATTCCTCCGCCGCAGTCCGGGTGCTGACGAGCGCGTAATCGTAGCAGGGCTTATACACCCACAGAATGGCGGTTGCGGCCCCACGAACGATGGCGCTGTCGATTACGAAGACGATGCCGAGCACCGTACTTGCGATCCGGTCATGGTTCCGCTTTTGCCAGTCCACGAGCTGCTTGCGTTGGCTCGCGCTGATGGAACCGCGCTGCGCGAGCGTGTCTTGGATGATCACGACCGGACGAAGCGTGGCGGCAGGTCGTTGCTGAAGGGAGTCCATGCGCGTCAAATACTCGCCGAACGCCTGGTCGCTCGGCGTCCCATGGAACTCGACCACTACCAGCGGGTAGCGCGTCTCGATCACTAAGATGGCATCGCGCTTCAAAGGACGATTCCCCAAGTCTACGGCGCCTCAGCTAGCGCGCGGCCGCACACTCAAGTTTTGTCAATCCTACTCATCTTGTCCACTCCGCATTCTTTAGCCCCTGCAGGAAGCCGCCCATTTCCACGCTGCCCCACATGGTGGCAGGTCCTTCGGCGAAGTAGGCGTGAATCAGATGTGGTGTAGGTTGTAAGCAATGTGTTTCACGGCGAAGCCTGCTGTTCCCTGCCCCCTCCTCGAAGCCGTAGGCTAGCAACCTAGTTGCGCACCCTGCAAGAGGCCGCTTCAAGGCTTCTTGCGAAAGTAATGGTCAACCTCAGGCTGGCGACTCGGCGTACCCTTGCGCCCATGATGCGGCACGCCTCGAATGTGATTGGCGTCTTGATCGTACTGGTCGCGGGGCTCGTGTTGGTGGGTTGGGCGACGCGCATCGACGCGCTCAAGTCCGTGTTGCCGGACTACATGGCCATGAACCCCGCCACAGCGCTGAATTTCGCGCTTCTGGGTCTCGCGCTCGTCGCC
>JBBSJC010000219.1:0-12134 GCA_038257655.1 Polyangiales bacterium
GAGCACGTCCTCGATCAACCGTGCTTGGGCGCGAGCGTTGCGCTCGATGATAGCCAGCGGCTTTTGGAATGGCTCGGGTGGGTTGCGCCCGCGCATCGTGACGGCCCAACCGAGGATCGCGTTCAGGGGCGTTCTCAGCTCGTGGGATACCGTGGCGAGAAACTCGTCCTTGGCGCGGTTCGCTATCTCCGCCTCGTTCCTGAGGGTACGCTCGCGGGCCCGCGATTCCTCGAGGTCTCGGAATGACGTGACGGTCTCGATCGCCATGGCGGCGCGGCGCGCAAAGTCCTCTGCGAATACAAGGTCGTCCGCTGTGTAACGGCGGCCTGAATCGGCATAGACGAACGTCACGGTACCGAGCGTGCGATCACGCCCGCGCAGGGGTACCACCATCGCCGATTCGAGACGCAATTCGCGAAGAATGTGCAAGTGCTCAGGATCCTGGGCGCTTGCCTTCAGCACCTCATCTGGGATCTCGACATACAGTTCGGATTGACCACTGCGAATGACCTGTGGGGCGCCAGTCTTGGCGTTGGGATTGGGAGGGTACCTTTCGCCGAGCGAGCGCGCAAAGGCCACCTTGGCGGGGTCGACGTGAGCGACCGCGACCTGTTGCGGCACGGAAGCGCCGGGCTCGAGCAGACTTATCGAACACCAATCGGCGAGGTGCGGCACGGCCAGGCGCGTGACTGTGGAAAGGGTAACCCGGTAATCGAGTGACAAAGCAAGGGCCTCTCCGGCATCCGCGAGGAAGGCCCGGCGAACGGACTCTTTCTTTTCCTGCGTGACGTCACGAAACACAAGGACCACGCCCAAGATCGAGCCACTAGCGTCCTTGATCGGGGCGCCGCTGTCGGCGATTGGGGCCCTGCGGCCGCTTTTGGACCTTAGCTCCGTATGATTGGCCAGTCCGACCACACTACCTTCACGCAATACCTTGGTAACGGGGCTTTCTACGATATCGCCAGTGATCTCCGAAAAGATCTGAAAGACCTCGTCGAGTGGTTGGCCCAGCGCATCGCCCTCAGACCAGCCGGTGAGCTCTTCGGCAATCGGATTCACAAACGTGACGTTCCCGACCGTGTCCGTGGCGATCACGGCGTCGCCAATGCTGCGTAATGTCGTGGTGAGGACGCGTTGCGCGGCATCTTCTCTTTCAAGGCGCATGGCACGCAGCAGCGCCTGAGCACATTGCTTGGTGAACGTGTCGACGAATGCGCGCTCCTCACTGGAAAACTTGCGGGCGTGATAGAAGCCCATGCCGAGCAGCCCGATCGGCCGCCCTTCTACGATCAGCGGTACGCTCCAAAACGCTTGTGCCCGTGGGTGTGACGACTCAACCTGGGCTAGCGCCGGATATAGCGCCAAGTAGTCCGCCATCGATTCCGCCCAAAGGGTGACACCAGACTGCACCGTCTTGAGCGTCAGTGAGTCAGCATCGGTAATATGTCGAACCCGGTCGACGACTTCCGGGGCCGTCCCGCGCTCGCCGATAAGCTCCAAGGCCGTTCGCGTATCGTCTAGGATATACAGAGTGCACGTATCAGCGCACGCAGCGCGCGTGCCCGAATCAACGATCACATCGACGACTTGGGTACGCGTGCGCGCGTCGGACAAACGCACCGCAAGCTCAGTGAGCGACTCCAGCCGCTGCTGCGCGTCCCGTTGATCGTGAACATCGGTGTTGACGCCAACCCAGCGCTCGATCTCGCCCTGCTCGTTGCGAATCGGGCTTGCCCGCGTGAGAAACCAACGCCGCGCACCGTCATGACGGCGCAACGTAAACGGCATCTCGAAGGGCTGTCCAGCGACGAGCGCAGCAGACCAGTTCTCAATCACGCTCGGGAGCAGAGCTTCATCGTGGACAGACTGCCACCCCCAGCCCTCCATCTGAGCCGGGGTTGAACCGGTGTACTCATACCACTTCTGATTATAGTAGTAGATCCACCCCTTAGGGTCCGCTACCCAGCCGAGCTGCGGCATCGCCTCAAACAACGCAGCATGTTGTCTGGCAGTATGGTCACTATGAACACTGTGATTGGCCGCGTACTCCGCCCGCAGGCGTGTTGTGGTGTCCGTGATGTCGACGAGGGTAAGTAGCGCCCCGACCACCTGCCCGGCTTCGCTACAAACCGACGACGCGCTCGTGCGAAGCGAGCGCAGCTCTGTGCCGATCTGCATGGTGCATTCCGCCGGAGCCACGAGCTGTCCCAGAAGCGCTCGCTGAACGAGCGACGTCACGTGCTGCATGTCTTCCACACGCAACGCAAAGCGCGACCGATACTCATCTACTCGGCAGAGCAGCTCGGAGCGCGGCGCACGGAAAGCGCGCTCGGCTGCAGCATTCAGCAAAACGATGCGCGACTCTGCGTCGCAGACCAACACACAATCCTGCAATGACTCTATGAGCGTTGCGAACGGCCTCAGCGCCGGATGGAACGACATCTACACATCTCCGAACTGCCACAAGCCCCATAAAGTAGGCGAATGCCAGTGTGTGTGCTACGGGCCGCCGGCTGCAACAGCTTTTCGAGCTTAGATCTCCCACCCCTGATTGGTCAGGGCCAACCCGCACTTTTTGCCCTCGTTTAGTGTGACAAAGTGGCGCAGGCTAACGCCCCGGTTATTTTGCTGCGCACTCCTCAGTTTTGGATCGCACCCCGGTCGCGCATCACTCCCGCCGGACGCGGCTTCCCGTCGAAATCGACAATAGGATAAAAACCCGCCGCATCGTCAGCGACGCCGCTCGCACGCACCGGGCTGCCAGCGGGCACATGAAAGTCATAGGCTGGGGGATTGGCATTGGCGGGCGGCGCATAGCGGTTGGTAGGGCCGACCGGCTTGGTCATGAAGCGCGGGTCCGCAAGCACGTCGCCCGTGCCTCTGTTGTAATTCAACGTCGTGTCGCCATCGAAGTACAGGTTGTTGAGCAGCGATACCTTTTCGCGGACGGCACTGAGCTTTCCGAGGCCCACACTGTTCGTCGCCTGACCCTGCGGCGCATAACTCACGTTGTTTGCCACAATCATATCCTCGAGCACGATCGAGCCGTTAGACTGGATGAAAATCTGACCGTACTTAGTCTGCGGCGTCTGCCCGTTGTGATAGGCGGTGTTGTTGATGATATGAACGTGGCTGCTCTTGAACGAATGGATGCCCGAGCCGCCATTTAGATATGCAAGATTGTTCTGCACCAGGGTGCGTCCGACGTAGTCATAATCGACATTCGTGTCGATGATGATGCCGTTGCCATCGGAATAGGAATCCTCCGGCGCCTTATTTTCTCGCTTCCACGGCACATACGCTTGGTTGCGAAACACCTCGTTGGCGATCACGTAATTCTTATAGACCGGAACCCCGTCGACGTCCCGGCTGCTAAGTAATGAGATGCCGCTCGAGCCATAGCGACCATACCACTGGTTGTTGAAAGACCGATTATTTGCAAAAGTAACGTAGTCGGCCTCGATCGCGGTCATGCCGCCTCCAGTCATATCAAAGACCACGTTTTCGATGCCTCGGATGTGGTGTGGCGCGCCGGCGGCGGTGTTCTTTCTGCCATCGATCGACAGCCCGTTGCCGTTGTATAGCGGGCTACCGGAACCGCCCGAGGCGAAGTCGCCGCCCGCGCCCTCAGAGTTGTAAGCATCAGACAACTTCACGTTGGCGCGATTGCCCTTGAGGATAAGGCCTCGAATCTCGATATAGGCGGACCCGCCCACGATCTCCATATTGTTCCAGCCGTTGCTGAACAGCACGGGCTTGGCGCGTTGCGGGTGGCTACGCACAACGATCCAGCGGTCAGGCGTGCCTTGCGTGGGCTTCAGCGATCCGCGCGGGCCGAAGTTGACTTGGTAGGCGTTGAGCCGCTGGTAGGTGCCCGGCAATACCATCACCACATCGCCGGGAGTCGTCGCGCTATCCACGGCGCGCTGCACGGTAGCAAATGCGGTGGTCTCAGAGCGCCCGTTGGCCCGGTCATTACCGCCCGCATTAGCCGGCTTCACGTAAAAGGAGGGCGAGGTATAGGACACGTTGTCCAGGCGCACGATCTTAGTGCCACCTCGCTGCCAGCGGCTCAACCCGTCGTAGCTGTTGATATCGAGCACGATCTCGATGAACGGCGCGCGCGGGTCAAAGCTGCCGACCCGTGACCGCAGTGACGACAGGTCGAGGGTATGACGATAATAAGCACCTGCGGCGGGCGACGCGATCACCGTGTCGAGCTCGCCGGACGCCGCAGCGGTTGCGCTTGGGTAGGATCGAATGCGTACGCTGACCGGCTTGTTCTCGCTTAGCCAAAGGTCAAACGCGAGGTTGAGCTTGCCCAGGTCCGTCACGGTATTTTTTACCGGGATCCTCCCGCTCGACATGCCGGCGCCCCACACGCCGCTGCCTGCGGAGCTATTGAAACTAGCTTCCAGTTTGAGCGCAGGTGAGGTCCGCCCTTGCGCGCTACTGGTCGCAGTCTCACGCGAGACGCTGACTGTGGGCTTTTGTACGCCATAAGCGTAACTCGCGGGGCTCTTCCAGGCGTCCGCCGCATCGAAACGCGTGGAAGTCAGCACATCGGCACGGGCGGTTGACAACCCGCCAAGTACAACTTGCATCGCCAGTAAAGCGATCGCGCAATTCAGGCAGCGGCTGCGTGCGTGGTAATGCTGCTTGCTACGCGAAGCTTCGGCGAAGTCGCCAGCGGCAACAAGCGTGGTATCTGAGCGATTCAGCATGTTATCTCCGTTTCGTGAGGACATTAGGGGGAACGTGCCTATCGCACGCAAGCGAGGGCAAACATGGGCGTACCACCGCCCTTGGTAGGGCTGCCGGCGCAGCAGCGCGTGCGAGCTCGATCATGAGCAGCACCCACTAAGGTTATATCCATCGTATTATGACTCGATCAGCACAGTCGACGCGCACGGCCAACACGCACTGATCTAAAATCGCATCGCGAAAGGTATTAACCAGACCGTAAGCAAAGGTGGCCGCCGAGAGCAACGCTGGCGTGAACGCTCATACTCAGTGACAGGCGATTTGCCGTCAATCCCTTGGCAGCCAAAGACACGAGTCTCACAACTAGAGGTGCGCGGACTGACCTAAGTTGCGAAGTTAAGTGTTCCCCGCTGCTACCCGTCGTGTTTTCGCAACCGACAGTGTATATTTGCACTATTGTGCCGCCGACAACTCGCGGATGTTGCTTCCGCTAAGTCCGCGGCACCGAGCCTGATCGCACTACAGTGCGCAGGCTCCAAGCGTCAGAGTAGGCTGCGCAGCAAGCGCCTAAGCTCGAACGGGGTGGCCACGCGCAGGCGCGCCCGTGTGATGCCCGAGCCGACGCGCACCGAGATAGCGTCCGCAGGCATGGCGGCAAAGAGATCTTCGTCGGTCCGGTCATCGCCCGCGACGAAAACAACAGTGCCAGGCGCTGCGGTGCGCAATACGCGCTCGCCGATCGTACCTTTGTGCACGCCGCGCATGCGTATCTCGAGCACCTTGCTGCCCTCGAGCATCTCCGTGTCTGCGCGCAGCACGCTTTCAAGCTCGGCACGCAGCGCTCGCAACCTGACTTCGGCTAAGTGCGGATCGGCGCCGCGATAGTGAAACGCGAGCGAGGCTGCCTTCTGCTCCACGAACGTGCCCGGAGTACGCACCGCGTGGCTCTGCATCACCTCGAGCGCCTGCTTGAGAAAGCCCGTGGGCATATCGGACGCCTGGGTCCACTGGCCTTTCAGATCGCGCGACCAGAAGCCGTGCTCGGTGTGCAACCAAATGGGTAGGTCCGCAAGCCACGGCTCGAGCGAGACGCGTGAGCGGCCCGACACGATATGCACCTCGGAGTTGGGTGCGCTCGATAAAGCACGCAACAGATCGAGCAGTGCCGGATCAGGACTCGCCAGGTCGGGC
Organism: Polyangiales bacterium; assembly: GCA_038257655.1. Taxonomy (GTDB): domain Bacteria; phylum Myxococcota_A; class Polyangia; order Polyangiales; family DASUME01; genus DASUME01. The sequence continues at coordinate 5,899 of JBBSJC010000219.1, forward strand.
AACGGAGCGATCGGCACGAGTGTACCGTCGTAATCGAACAAAAACACCCGCCGCTCGGCATTGCGCATGCGCGTCAGCGCCAGCTCAAGCTCGCTGGGAGGCGAGATCGTCGTCGTCGAAATCGGCTGGGCTCGCGACAGGTCCTCGACGAACGAGCGCGCCCACTTCTTGACGGGATTAGCATGAACGGCTGCGCGTAGTTTCTTCATGCGCACAGTCTGCTCTGCGGGCGACATCATCATCGCGCGCCGAATCGCCGTGGCGGTGGCACCGATATCGTAGGGGTTGATCATAATCGCCGCATCCAGCTCCGCCGCGGCGCCCGCGAACTCGCTCAACACCAACACGCCGGTGTCATCAGTGCGGGCCGCGATGTATTCCTTGGCCACTAGGTTCATCCCGTCGCGCAAAGGCGTGACGAGCATCACGTCTGCTGCACGATAAAGCGCGACCAAGTCATCCGCACTGACACTGCGGTAGAGAAGCTGCACCGGGCTGCCGGTGGGCGAGCCGTACTGCGAGTTGATGCGCCCCACGAGCTCATTGACGGTGCGCCGCAGCTCCGTATAGGCATCCACCTTTTCGCGTGTGGGTACCGCAAGCTGAATGAAGTGGATCTTGTCGCGCAGCTGCGGCTCGCGCTCGAGCAGACGGTCGACGGACAAAAGGCGCCGCGGCACACCCTTGGTGTAGTCGAGACGATCGACACCGAGCAGCGTAGTCTTACCTTTAGTGCCTGCGCGCAGCTGCTGCAAAAGGTTATCGATGTTCGGGCAGGTGCGCTCGAAAGCTTCCACGTCGATGCTGATCGGATAGACGCCGATGCGCACCGTACGATCATCCCAGGTAAGCGAATCCACCCCTAGATCGACGCCGAGCACCTTGGCGGCCGAGTGGATGAAGTTGTGGCGATAGGACTGGGTCTGAAAGCCAATTAAGTCGGCGCCCAGCACTCCTGCCAGGATCTCTTCGCGAAAGGGTAAGATCCGAAAGACGTCCGAGGATGGCCAAGGCACGTGCAAAAAGAAGCCAATGCGCGCGTTCGGTACCCGCCGCCGAAGATAAGCCGGCACGAGCATCAGGTGATAGTCATGCACCCACACGATGTCATCCGGGCGCATTTCGCTGGCGATCGCATCGGCAAAACGCTGATTGACCGCCTTGTAAGCACGCCACTCGTTGGCCGCGTCGAGGCGCACCTTGTCGAGCAGGTAATGAAACAGCGGCCACAGTACCCCGTTCGAGAAACCGTCGTAATACAGAGACACTTCGCTAGCGGACAGGGCTACCGGTGACAGACGCCGTTCCTCGAGCTCGCCGCCGAGGTCTGCGCGCGCCTTTTCCGACATGCGCGAGCTATCACCCAAATAGCCAATCCAGCGGCTGTCCCCCTCTACGTGAACTTCCCGCATCGCGGTTGCAAGACCACCCGAGGACGAGATGAGGGTGGCGCTGGCGCTCCCCTGCCCGAGCGAAACCGGCAAGCGGTTGGACACCAAAAATGTTCGGCCTCGGGCCATCACGATTCCTTTCTGGTCGTGCACCAGGGACGAGCTCCTGCCCGCGATGATGGCGCGATGATGGCAGGACAGGCCCCTGGCCTCACAGCAGGGCTGCGCGGCTACCCTAGCATCGTGAGCAAGAGCGTGCGCGAGCGGCGTCTCGCGACCGTATGGGACCACGTGAGGCGTGCCAACCAGCGGTTCAATCGTGCTGTCCGCCCGATCAGGTGGCGCACCGTGACCCACGCAAAGTTCGGCGCGAAAGGTATGAGGCACCGTCCCCGAGCCGGATACGCGTGTAGCGACCGTGCGTTGCCGCGCGCGGGCACGATCGTGTAGAAATTACCGCTGTACGCGGTCTGCCTCACGCACGTGTCGGAAAACGGCTCGAAACAGCCGCGCTCGGCTGCCACAGGTAGTCCACGACCACGCACTGAGCTGCAAATTGCCCCACCCCGCGCGTGGCCGAAGCCTCGCCCGCACGGGAAATCGACGTGGACAGGCGATCGGAATGTGGCGCAAACCAGGCATGGCGAGTATTGCCATTCGCACAAACCAAGGGCGCTGAAAGCCCCAATGCTGTCGTACTCGGGAGACCATCATGAAGATCAAATTCATCGCGCAGTGTGTGCTCGCATCGACGCTGCTGTTGTTCGCTGCTTGCAACAAGAAGACCGAAAACGCGGAAGGCCCCATGGAGTCCGCTGGCGAAGAGATCGATGAGACCGCGCAGGAGACCGGCGAGGGCGTTGAGGAAGCGGCCGAAGAGACCGGCGAGGCGATCGAAGAGGCCGGCGACGACGTTGAAGACGCGGTCGAGTGAGCGCCTGAACGGCCAGCACGCAGCAGACCGGTACTGAGCTGCCCGGTGCTGCCGCCTAGAGCTGCGAACGGATGAGCAGAGAAAGCGCGCTCCAAACTCGCTCCTGCCATGGACGCTCGCGCCAGGCCTTCAGGGTGATGCGGCTCGCGTGGCGTTTGTCCGCTTCGAACCTCTCGGCCTGCGCGGCTCCGAAGGGCGCGTGCAACACATTCAGATTCGCTTCGTCATTCAGCTGGAACGAGCGGTTATCAAAGTTGGTCGAGCCAGCGGAAACGAACAGCTCGTCCACGACCATCACCTTCGCGTGATACATCGTCTGGCGATACTCGTAGATTTCTACGCCCGCTTCGAGCAGAGGTCGCCACAAGCCCCGCGAGGCGTAGCGAACGATCGGCAGGTCGATCTGCTCGTCAGGGACGAGTATCTGGACACGCACGCCGCGTCTGCGCGCTTGTACAAGCTGCGCGATGAGTACGTCATCGGGCACGAAGTAGGCGTTCCCGATCCGAATCGTCCGGCGAGCAGAGGCTATCGCGAGCAAATACATGATGCGAATCGACTCATCCACGCTGCCGCCGCGGCTAGTAATCGTCTGCGCGTCCGCGTCCCCGACCACGGCAAGCGGAGGAAAGTAAGCGTCGCCGTGTAGCAAGCCCGACGCCACTTTGCTCCAGTTCAGGATGAAGGCCGCTTGCATCTGAGCCACCACCGGACCTTCCACGCGGAACTGTGAGTCGCGCCATTGCTCGGGGTTGGTGGCATCGCCTAGCCAGCGATCGGCAATTCCCACACCGCCGGTGAAACCCACCTTACCGTCAACGATCAGGAGCCTGCGGTGTGTCCTATTGTTGAGGCGGTCCAAGCTCGCCCAATGCAATGGGCGGTAGAGCTCGACCTGGATGCCGGCCTTGCGCATTTGTGTCACGTAGCCTGGGTCGATCGCTGCCTGACTCCCCAGCCAGTCCACGAGTACGTGGATGCGTACGCCCTGCTTCGCTCGCTCCACCAGGGCCTCGCTGAACCGGCGTGCGATATCTCCCTGCAAGTAAATGTAGATTTCGAAGGTGATGCTTCGTTGAGCGGCAGCGATGGCGTCAAGCATCGCCGGGAAGATTTCGTCGCCGTTATGGAGCGCGGTAACTCGGTTCCCCGGTACGATGGCGGGGCCGAAAAGCGAGTTGAGCGCATGGCGAAATCGTAGGTCTCCCACTGCATACAAAGGGCGAACGGTCCGTTCGACGCGGATCTCACCGGAGCGGTAGTTCAGCGCGATCAGCATGATCAACAACGTCAAAAGCATCGAGACGACCGGCCCCACCGCTCGTCTCACGACACGTGACACTCTCAGCTCAAACGGCATCGTCATGCCCCGTACTGCAAGCGGCGGGCCTAAGCTCCAATGCATACTGCATGGGCGCAGCTGGCCCGATTCTACGGTGTCGATGAAATGTAAGGTGCTGCGCTCCCAGGCTAGACGGGTCCAGGCGTGCTCGCGATGAAGTCGCGCACCACTTGGCCGAGTTTCTCGCCGCAGTCTTCCTGCAGGAAGTGTCCGCCGCCTTCGATCGTGGTGTGCGCTTGCCCTTTGGCTCCGGCGATATTCTCGCGCAGGACAGGTCCGCCGGATTTGGTGATCGGATCCCTGTCGCTGAAGGCCGTGAGAAAGGGTAGCGAGAGCGTGCGCAGTTTCGCCCACGCCGCGCGATTGGGCGCAGCTTCTGGGTCGTCGGGTGTGACGGGAACGAGCGCGGGGAACTGGCGCGCACCGGCTTTGTAGCGATCATCAGGAAACGGAGCATCGTAGGCAGCGATCACATCCTCAGCAAGACCCGTGGCGCAGCCCCCGGACACAATGCGTCCGATGTGAAACTCAGGGCTGGTCTGGGAGAAGGTCTTCCATGCCAGAAAAGCCGGGCCCGGATCGCGGTCGCCCGTCGGCAAAAAGGTGTTGGCAGCCACGCAGCGCGCAAAGCGCTCACTGTGTTCAGTGAGCACACGTAGACCGAGCAGCCCGCCCCAGTCCTGACAGACGAGCGTGATGCGCTGAAGGTCGACCGTCTCAAGCCAAGCTGAAAGCCAGCTGAGGTGCCGCGCATAGGTATAGTCCTCGCGACGCACGGGTTTGTCCGAGCGACCGAAACCTATCAAGTCGGGTGCGATCACGCGGTGCCCGGCTTCGAGCAGTACCGGGAAAAGCTTACGGTACAGAAAGGACCACGACGGCTCGCCATGTAACAGCAGCACGGGATCTGCCGTGCGCGGCCCCTCGTCGATGTACGCCATGCGCAGCACGCCTCGCTCAGCGGCAGGCGCCGTCGGCAGCGCTGGTACCTCCAGATAGTGGGGGGTGTACGCAAAGCCTGGCAGGTTCACAAAGCGTTCGTCCGGGGTGCGGAGATAATCCATGTTCGTTTCCTTTTTTTGAACCGTCATTCAACAATTACCCATGACAAAAAACTTACATAAGCTGGGCGAATGCGTGGTCGGTCAGAGCGTTGAGGGGAGCGCGGCGGTCCGTCATGCGACTGGCGACAAGAATGCCTTGAAAGGTAATGGCCAGATGGCGGGCGGCGGCCGGCACATCGGTTTCGGAGGCGATTTCGCCCGCACACTGGGCGCGCTTGAGTTGTCGCGCCATACCGCGTTCGACCCGCTTCATGCCGCGCGCCACACGTGCGTGAATTTCCGCATCTTCAGTGCCTAGCTCGACGGCAGTGTTGATCAAAAGACACGCCATGCTGGGCGAACCCGGGCCCACGTGGGCGTATGCAGAGGTGATGAAGTCCCGCAGGGAGGCCAGGGGGGGCCCATCAGGCTCCAGATAGCGCACCACACGCGTCTCGATCACAAGGGCGAGATAGTGATCGAGCACGCGTAAGAACAGCGCTCGCTTGTTCCCGAACGCGTGATAAAGGCTGCCGGGCTTCAGCCCCGTGGCCTGCTCCAGGTCCTTGATCGAGGTCGCCCGATAACCCTGGCGCCAAAACAGCTGCATGGCAGCGCTGAGCGCCTGCTCCTCGTCATACGCGCGCGTGCGGCCCATCGACCGAGCCTAGCACGATAGTTTAGCGATCGCTCAAATACTGAGTCTCGGGTCCGTGCTTGCCCGCAGGCGGTTTGCGCCACCGCGGCCAAGCGGCATCATCCTCGCCATGAGCAAGCCGAGCGGCGCCTTCGTGTTCAACACCCGCTATGACCCACTCCATCTCCAAGTGTTCCCGGCCGTGTTCAACTCGTCGGAGCTCGACGCGCACTTCGCGGAGGTGGAAGCGCACTATCCGAGCTACATCGCAAAGCACCCGCGCGCGCACGTTGGCCTGCTCGTAGATGCGCGCGAAACATCCTACATCGACGCGCGCGGTCGCCGGCGCATCGCTCAAACCTTCGAGCGCATGGGACCACTGCTCCGACCGAGCCAAAGCTTCGCCCAAGCAGTCGTCACCGCCAATGGCGTGATCCGTGGGGCGGTTACCGCGATCCTCTGGCTTCAATCTCCCCCCTGGGAGATTCGCGTGTTCACCAGTATGGAAGCCGGAGAGGCCTGGTTGCGCGAGACCTTTCGAGAGCGAGATTACCCACAGCCCGATGCGCCCGCGGGATGGTGGCGCAACGCAGGCGCCCGCCCCTAAAGCACCGTAAACCCCTCAGCTTCGGTTTCAGGCACAAGGGGCGGGCATTCGTGAGCGTTAAGCGGCGTCAAAAGATACTCAGGTCCCGCGCCGAACGTTAGTCGGCTCACCTACAGAGCTGAGACTCGTATCCTTGACTGCCAGGCGGTTGACCGAAAATCGACTGTCACTGAGTATGACTGTGCGGTCCGACGTACCCCCCCAAGGCTACCGCGACCGGCTCGTTGCAACGCCAGATCAGCAGAAGGACGCATATGGCGCAGTCGATCACAGCTAGCGTGC
>JBBSJC010000220.1:0-11987 GCA_038257655.1 Polyangiales bacterium
TACCGGGGCGCCGAGGGTGTGTGCGCAGCAGTAAGGGGCTGTGACCAAACACTCTGCCCTGACTGCAAAATGCTGGACTGACTGTGGAGCTAACGCTAGTAAACGGCATCCTCGCTAACCCAATTCGTCCCAGCCAGGGGCGAGTTGCAACCTCATCACGTCCGCCGAGACGCCTGCGCAAGCAAGCGATCGAGCTTTGCGGACGTGCAGAAGGAGAACACACGTGCATCTTCGATACGCCGTGAGCTTCGCGCTCGCTCTCACCGCCGCAGCCTGTGGCAAGGCTGGAAACGCCCCCCAGCCGCACAGCCAACCTCACCCTGTCGATCCGGGAGCGGTCGCCGACTACCGTGCTGAGCACGAACGTGTGAACGCGTCGCGTGTCGCCGCGATCGTAAGCGACGTCCTTACCGACCTGCGCTGCAAGGCCGAGCTCGAGCAGACGTTGCAAACCGGCTGCGCTGCGCCCGCCGATCGACAGTGGAGTCGCGTGGCCTCACCTGGCCGCGATGGTTCCATCAGCTTGGTCAGCGCCACCGCTGACAGCACCGAGATGGTGCTCGTGCGCCGCTTTCTCAACCGTGAAGCAGAAGTGGAGTGTGTCTCGGCAGACCGAACCGTTCGATACCGTTTCGCCGTGGACCGTAAGGACCCAGCGCTGGACACCTGCAAAGTCTCACACAACGTGGTGCGGCGCGAGCTCGGCACCGCATCGGCCGACCAAGGTGCGGTGCTGTCCGATGCGCACATCAAGAGTCTGCTCGCGGAGAACGAGCTCGGCGTCATCTACGTCTGGTCGCCGCACATGCCGTTTTCTTACTCTTCCAAGCAAGACGAAAGCGGCGCGAACGGCGTGGCCAACATCCGTAAAGCGGTGGCGAACGCTTCGATGAGCTTGGGAGCTCCCGTTTCACTCACCATCGCCGTCGACCCAAACGCGCAGCCTGCCCTCGTCGACAGCATCGTGGCCGAGGAAGAAGGCCTCGATTCCACGATGACCGCCCCGGCCGACGCGCTCGGCCTGTTTCTCCGTCAGAGCAATCATCACTACCCCGCCATGTTCGTCTATGCCGACGGCAAGCTCAGCGCCCACGTCTTTCCGGGCGTGGAGACGGTCGACAAGTATGGCGCGGTGATCGTCGGTCAAATCCAGAGCCTTCGCGGCCAATGAGCACGCAAATCGTGCAGGAGCTTAGAACCGTGAAGACATTCAACCATGGTCACGTGCTGGGGCTCGCCCTAGCTTGCGTCGTCTGCGTCAGCGCCGGGTCTGCCCACGCGCAGCAGTGTCAGCTCGTGGAGGCCACACCGGAAGTGGTATCGCGCCTTCCCGTTGCACCGAGCTACTTCACTAAGGTACACGCCGACGGTGAGATCGCGTTTTTCATCGGCAGCGGTAACCACTTGCTCTTCCTGGAGGACGACAACCCCGATACCCGCGTCCGTCAGATCCCGGGCAGCATCGACCCCGTGCCGAGCAGCGACGGGCGCATCGTCACTGTCCCCGGGTTGAAGATCTACGCGATGGAAGACATTCTTCGCGACGGTCGCGCCGCGACAGCGCTGATCGATGATTCGAGCCACGGGGGTGTCTATCAATCGGTGGCAGTCATCGAAGCGGAAGGCGAGCAACGCACCTATCGCGTGATCACCGATACCGGCACGGTCAAGTACCGCGACTATCGCGTGGACTTCACGCAGACGCCAGCTTCGGTGGAGGCGCTCGGCCAGGTGACACCGCTCTGTCCGGGCAAGACATACAAGACCATCATGCTTTCGAAGACCGGCAAGTATGTCGCTGTGTACGATCCCGCCTCGGGAACTTCCAAGATCGTGTCGGGCGACGGATCGTGCCGAGAGCTGATGGATCTCGGTTATCCAACTGGCAAGATCGAGTTTTCCTACGACGACACTCGGGTAGCTTTTCACGTCGACTTCTTCGATTCGCAGGCTGGAGGCTATTTCAGCGGCGTGCGCGCAACGGTCTCGAAGGATGTATTCGTCATGGACCTCGTTGCAGATGGCGACCGCGTGAGTGGGCGTAGTCTGCGTCGGCTCGGCGCAACCATGCGTAAGGGATCGGGGGGATACTACCCATCGTTCGATGCACGCGGCCGCGTCGTTTACGTGCACGACGACAACGATGTCTTCAGCTTCCACGCAATCCATCCAGAAGACGTGCTCGACTACAATCTCGTGCTCCCGCCGCCTGCGGGCTTTGCAGACGGGCAACCGCCAGCAGGCACGCCTGCCGACTGGGAGCTGCGCCTGAACGCCACTGCGGCGATTGGCAGTCTTTGGCTCGAGCAGTGCGGTCGCGATAATGCCGACGAGCTGACCGCAGTCGACGCGGCCTCGTTGTTCCCGGCCATCGCGCAAAACGAGTGCGAGCAACTCGTGCGTGACCGTTGGCTCGACGCGAAGGAGCGCCTCTCGCAGCATCTGCGCTTTTCCCGCGATACACGCTTTTCACCCGAGCTCATCGCCGGCTTCGAAGTCGAACAGATTCTGCCGCTCTGCCGCGACAACCACGCAGCGCCGCGTGTGTCGCGAGTCTACGGAGAAGAGATCCGTGAAGTGCTAGACGGTGCGCGGGCAGTCCATCACTACTGCGTCGGCTGCCATGATGGGCCTTCGCTGAGCCGTGAGGACGGCACCACCGTGCCAAATCCGGTCGACTTCGAGCGCCTTACGGAGAGCCAGCTGATGGCAAGCCTTGCGCGCATCCACCTACCCGATGGCAACCCGCTGCGCATGCCGCCCACGCAGAGCTACTTTCCTCCTGTGTTCACGCTCAATGGGCAAAGCGTCGATCACCGTAAGGTCGCCGTCGACTATCTGCTCAAGAAGCTTGCGCAGGTGCAAAGCCGTCCGGTTGCCTTGCGTGCGACCGAGCCACCTACCACACAAGGTTGCTTCGAGACGCGCGACGAGTGGCTCGCGTACCGAGACGCGGTCGCCTACGAAGTGTCTGAAGGTCGCTCTGCAGACTTGCAGGGAGTGCGCGCGCGCTTCGAACAGTGCCAAGCCCAGGTCGACCAGCTCGGGATCGCAGCCTGTGTGGCGCACCTGAGCAACTACGCGCACGTGGAGACGTTGCCGGGCGCGGGTCGCCTTCTCGACTTCGAAGTCTCCGACGAGGCGTACTACCGAAACATTCCTCAGGCGGCGGTGTCACTTCCGGTCGCCGAAGAAGGCATCGATCTGAGTGATGGCATCCCGGGTGACTGGGAAGACACGGTGCGCAACAGCGAAGGCGTGCACGCGCTTCAGTATCGTTCACGCACGGTCGTCAATCCAGGTCGTACGGGTTCGCTCAATCGTCTGCTCTTTCTCGTGGAAGGACCGCGTTACGACAAGTGGGTGCAGTTCACGCTGCCCGAGCCCAATACCGCCGCGCCTGACGCCGAGTTCGATCCCACCGGTTTCAGGGATGGCACCGGACCTGAGCAGCTCGTGGACTTCATCGCCGTAGACAAGTCGGTGGCGCCCCATCGCATCCACTTCGCGCAGTTCTGGCGCGATGCGCAGGGCCGCTCGCCACGCCCGCGTCTTGCGGCCTACCGCAGGGCGTACGGCATCGACGACGCTCCGGCTGATCAAAACACGGCCGACACTTGCTACAGCTGTCATCCGAGCGCCATGCGTCGCCTAAGTCCGCAACCGGGCTCGGTGGGCCGGGACCAGTTCGAGGTGCTCGCGCTGTTCAACCAGAGGATGGCCGACTACTGGACCGACGCTGGCCCACTCGATTGGAATGGTGCCATTCATCCCGAGTACTACGGACCGCCTCGCGGACAACAGGTAGGTTGCGCGACCTGTCACAACAACGGCGAGCCGGGGACGCTGCAGGCGATTCGCCAGGGCCCGCTCACCTACAAGACGTCGGGCAGCCACCTGCGGCACAAGGTGCTCACCGACCTGAGCATGCCGCTCGAGTCGTACGTCTACAACGCCGACGACCCTTGGTCGCCCACCGTGGGAGGAGCCGTCGTGAGCAGCTTGCGCGCGACGTGGCTGTTGCCAGACAACTTGCGCATCCCATTGAGCAAGCAGTGGATCGATGGATCGCGTCGTACGAGTGGATATCCCGAAGCCGCGGACGCGTTCCGCGACATGACGGAGCTCAACTTGTTCTCCACGCCCGTCCAAGATCTCTTCCCGTCGGACATGCCATACGTTGAACCTTCGTGGTGGCTACGATACGACGCGCTAGAGAGCGAGCGGACCCGCTTCCTATCTTACCGTCGCGACATTCTCGGCAGGTTCGAAGATCCCGTCCGTGGGCGCCGCGACCTCGGGCGCTGGCTCACACGCTGTGAAGGTGAGCCGCTCGGCGCCATCGCAACCGAGCCCGTAGGCGACCTGCTGCTCGACGAAACCGGCAACGTAGCGCAAAGGCAAACACTAGAGTTCCGAGTAAGTCCGTCCCGGCCGGTGACCGTGCGTCTGCAAACTCTCAGTGGAGATGCAGACCTTACGGTTTACCAAGCAGCCAGCCAGATCTGCCGCTCCGGTGCCGGCGGACTCAACGACGACGTCTGTGAGCTGAACACGACCGGTGAAGTCGAGGTGCGCGTCTACGGATACCAAGCCTCTCGCTTCCAGCTCACGGTGCGATAACGTTCTTGGTGACCGGAGCAACACGCCCATCACGCGTCGTGCATTTTGTTCTAGTTCAAAACCGATCACGAAGTCATCCGCGTCGCTGAGGAAGGGTTAGTCGCCAGCGCACACCGCATCGGGCAGGCATTCTCTTTCAACCACTCCGACACTCAGGCAATGGAACCCATTACTGCACCGCTCGCCGGAGGTGCACGTGCCTGCGCTACAGACGCCGGGCACCACTTTCGTGTCGTCCGAGCAGGTGAGCTCCCAATCCACGCATGTATGCTCGCAGTCATCTCTGCGCGTAAATCCATCCCCGGAGGTTTTGCATCGTTCGCCAGCGGAGCGCGCTTCGCCGCATGCAAATCCACTCACGGCGAGCAGAAACGGGACCAGCAAGATCCAGGATGTTTCCATTGTTCTCACCTGGTACAGCTTACCCGAGAACACACGGTCGGCGGACATTTCGACCATTGGGGCGCTTGCGATTCTTTCGGTGAGTAGCGCGAACCTCGCCATCTCGAAATGCGATGGCTAACGATTGCACGAACTGATCGAGGTCGGTGGTCTGGGACGGGACTACGACGGTGGTGGAGCCAGCCGCGATCGCTGCGAGAACGCGCTGCTCGGTCCGAATCCGGTCAAGGAGCGCGATCGGATCCAGCCGATCACGAATCATCCGCAAGCGCTCGCGCGTGTCCTCACCGATTTCGGGAGACATGAGCAGTTTGTCACACGGGGTGGCGGGTCGCAGATAGCGCTTCTTCACACGTGCGCCCACGCGCTGCTTGTCCAGCAGCTTGAACGAAGGCTGGAAGAAGTTCTCGTAGAGTCGCAGAGCAGCGTAGAACCTCGCAAAGCAATGGGCCGCGGCGAGCCCCTCGTACCTCGCGTAGCCCACCATTTTGCGCACGATCGCGCCGTTCTTCTGCTCTACCCATGCTTGGTCGTTCTTCTGGTACGGGCGTGAGCGCGTGAACTCGATCGCGTTCTCCTCGCAGTAGCGCACGAGGTGCTCGTTGATGAACTCCGAACCGTTGTCGGAGTCGAGACCGAGAATGGCAAAAGGTAACCTCGCTCGAACACTTGCAATCCCTTCGACGACGAGCGCGCTGTCCCGCACGGCCAGGGCGACGCACTCCGTCCACCCGGACGCGTGATCGGTCAGCACGAGTGAATGAACGAACGAGCCAGCCATCGTCTCGCCGCCGTGGCAAACGAGGTCGATTTCCAGCATGCCAATCGGAGGGTCTTTCACATCACCACTGGTGCGCACGGGGATCCGCTTCTTCAGCGAATTCGTCGCAGGCGAACGTCGCCGTCTGCCACCCGCCGCTTCGCGTCGCGCCGGTTGCAGGAGCCGATCGACAGTCGCGGGGCTTACCTGCAGCACCTTCGTCTTCGTAGCTTCCTCCAGTACCAAACGGCCATGGCGTTCCAGAGCCGCGACCAGCAGCGGCAGCAGTGGGACAAGACGCTTGCCGGAAATGCGATCGGCAGTCTCCCAGAAGACGATCAACGTCGCGACGAACCTCTTGTCGTAGGTGCGCTCGCGTGACTTGCCGGCGCCGCCCACGCTGGCTTCAAGACCGTCCGGCGCTGCAGCGTTCGGCCTGCTCAGTAGACGGATCGCGTGCTTGCGATGGTAGCCGGTGATTTGCGCGAACTCGTCCAGGATGCGCGCCTTGTCGTCTCGGCCGCTTCGCGCGTAGCGCTCGACAAGCGCAGCAACGAGTTCTTCTCGTGTCTGTTGACTGACTCTTCTGCCCATTCCGCTGTGATATACCGTGTCGGTCTACACTAGTTCACAAACTCGGATTCGAGCCCTGACGCGGTCTACCAGCTCCTGTGGAGTGCGAGCCGGTAGGGCATGCGTCAGATTCGAAGCTGCCGCGACGAAGCGACCTTACCCTGGTTGACGTTGCGCCGGCGGGCGTCGGCGCTTCGCCCGGCGTCTCACGCTAAGCGTACCAAATCACCTGGGCAGTCCTCGGCACACCGGCTGCCTGTTCTCCCGCACCATGACCATGCCGCGACGCACTGCCGGGGAGTCAGCTACCTCATGACCCGATGCGCTCTGCGCCGCACACAGCTATTGCGCCCTGACCCCGAGCTGAACAATCTGTTCGTCTACTGCCTTCGCAAGATCGAGCCAGGGTCGGGTTGCCGTCGCCCATGGCCACAATGGACTCGACCGAGGTCAAGCGCGCATGTCGCGTGGAACGCCGTCGGCCATACGTTCAGGTGGGTGTTACTGTGCACAACGCTGCCCGGGCTGTCATGGGTGATCCCGTCGGGCGCCGGCTGGTACCATCGCCATAGGTGAAGGCCCACGACTACCGAGACGCGGTTGCCACGTACCTGGACCGCGTGTTCGGGTCGCGCGGATGGTCATCTACACCGAGGTCTCGTTGGGCAAGACCATCATCGGCAAGAATCGCCGTATCGACGTGTTCCTGCTGCGCGAGGCCCATCAACGTGCCCTGGCCATCGAGTGCAAGTTCCAGAACGTGTCGGGCACGGCCGACGAGAAGATCCCGTACGCCCTGCAAGACTTGGAGGCGTTGTGGATTCAGTCGCTTTGTAACAGGTCGTGGCAGCTCGCAGGTGATGACGTTGCTCGATGTCATCCACGATCTGCTCGGAGTCGATGCCCGCGACCGCTGCGCTCGAGATCATCGCCCCGGCGTCACTCAGGTTTCAGCCGACCTCGGGAAGGTACGCGCCGTAGCCGGCTGCCTCCATTTCGTCGCGGTGGATAAAGCGCAGAGAGGCCGAGTTGATGCAGTAGCGAAGGCCGCCTCGGTCGCGCGGTCCATCGTCGAATACGTGACCCAGGTGGCTGTCTCCGCCCATGGAGCGCACCTCGGTGCGCGTCATGCCGTGCGAGTGATCGCGCAGCTCGCTGACGTGCTCCGAGCGAATGGGCTTCGTGAAGCTCGGCCAGCCGCAGCCTGATTCGAACTTGTCGGACGAGGCAAAGAGAGGCTCGCCCGAGACCACGTCGACGTAGATCCCAGGTTCGTGATTATGCAGGTATTTCCCCGTGCCGGCGCGCTCCGTGCCCGACTCTTGCGTCACGCGAAACTGCTCCGGATCGAGGGCGGCGACCGCTTGATCGGTCTTTCGGTACTGGGTCATGGCCAAGCTCTCCTATCGGGAAGTGGGTTCGTGCTCAGGCTAGGCCCGTGCCCCACAAGTGTCCATCCTTGCGAATATAGGCAATTCGTCTCGGCGATCCCACCGCCTGTGGCTGGCTTCAGACACGATGAAGGCGGAGAGGTTTGGTCGGCTCGCGGACGATGACGCCCTTTGCTTCGAGGTCCAGGGTGCACGTATAGCGTCGATTTGTTCAGGCGCGTTTACGCTAGCCGCGGCCGGCTTACTCGACGGCTTACGCGCAACCACGCACTGGCTGGCAGCGGCGGAGCTTGCGCGACACTATCCGCGGATCGATGTCGATGCTAGCGTACTGTTCGTGGACAATGGTCAGATTCTGACCTCTGCCGCAGCCGGCCTTGATCTCTGTCTGCACATGGTACGGTTTGACTACGGAGCGAAAGTGGCAGCTGAAGCCGCGCGGCTGGCGGTGATGCCGCTCGAGCGCGAAGGTGGCCAGTCCCAGTTCATCAGCCATAAAGGCCCCACTTCCGAGGGCAGCTCGCTCGAACCGCTTCTGCGCTGGTTAGCGCGCAACCTGCAGCGCACTCTTACACGCAGGTAGGGTTCCCTTCCGCAGCTGCTTTGCGCATGTACTTTATGCAGCATCCTGAGTCTTGAGGACCAACGTACCCCCGTCGGCGCAGGCACTCGGAACATCGCGCCGTTTTCCTATAGCCGAGCGAAACTGGAGCGTCGATTTCACGGCTGAGGCTCGCGCTCCTGCGGCACGTGGAAGCGCAGCACCAGGGAGAAGCTCGGCCCGTAGCGAAGGGGCGTGGGGGGGGCGATCCAACTGAGCACGGGTGAGAAGCTTACCCAGGGCAGCGGCGCCACCTCCACGCCCAGATCGAAGATGGGGTGGGGCGCACCCATGCGCACCTTCGAGCGCCCGCCGAGCGTCGATTCTGGACGAAACTCCTGATTGCGCACCAGCGTCTGTAACCCGAAGCCCGTGGTTATCCCGAACTGCTCGACGAGACGAACGGTACTGAACGCCGCTGTTGAACATGAAGGCTGCACTTCGATCCCTCTGTGAGCCGCCGCCCGGCGCAAAACTACAGCCATCGATGCAGCGCGACTGAATACGCGAAGGTGAAATCACTACAAAGATGTCACCCGTAACCGTAAGGTTATGGATGGGGTCGTCGCGTCGCAGGCGGATCACGGCGCCAGGACCGCCTCCGTAGGTGGCGCCTCCCGGATTGGCAAGGCCATCGGACTGGGCGCGATAAGCCCCCTGCGCAGGAGCGTGGAAGCCAGTGGCGCGCACGCTCGCAGCGCGAAACGCATACTCGAAGGTGCCGACTCCCTGACCGCGAGCCACCCACAGGGATGAGTCCTTGAGTTGTTCGTTGTCGCGGACGCCCGTGACGAAGCTGCCGAGCAGCGCGAAGTCTGCGCCCGCAGTGCTCGCAGGGGTGGGTGTCATGACGGCAGGCGGCACCAGTGACGTTTGCTGAATCGAGTAGGTGCTACAGCCAACGCACCACAGCATGCTCACGACAATCAGGCTTGCTCTCATATCGTTAAAGAAGATGTTAGGCGTGCGGAAGGCACGGCGGCCAGCACAGCCTCGACCTACAGCTCGATTAGGTGGGTAGAACGGCGACGATGTATCGCCTTTCAGCTCACTTTCACGTCCTCGATCCACCCTGCTAGCCCCACCGTCGAACCTTGGGAGTAATTTGCTCCGAACGCCGTGCGTGTCTGCAAAGGGCATAAGCGTGAGCTTGCAGGAGTGGCAACCTTGGGCCGCGCGCAGGGCGCCTCTGGGGGAGAACATGGAACGAATGACACGATTGGGAGTTGTAGCGCTGCTGCGGGCTGTGCAGCGGCGCCGCCTAACACTACTGATCCCAACTCTCGGTTCAGGCCGACGCAGCCCGTGGCGGCACGTCCTCGAAAGGGCGTAGGCAGCACGGACAGCGCGGCAGCCATCGTACGAGCAGCTCTCGTACAAGTATGACGCGAAGCGTGACGAGCGAGTCGTGGAAGTGTCGCTCAGGCCGCGTGTGCGAGCGTACGGTCTGAGCTCTGGCTTCCGGCCGAGGGGGGGAAAGATCGCACTTGTTCGGCGACCAGGAACGCGTAACAGGCGAGCACGACGCTCACGTGGTGGTTCCACCCGACGAACGAGCGCCCTTCGTAGTGGTTCAGCCCGAGCTCGCCTTTGAGATCTTGGTACGATCGCTCGATTCGCCAGCGGCTCTTGAACCTCCTTACCATCTGCTTGAGGGTGGTCCTGACAGGCATGGTCGAAAGCACGAATTTCGTCGGAGCTGACTCACCTTCAGGCCACTCGACCAGCAACCACTCAGCTTCACCACTTCCCATATTCTCGCGATCTACCCGGACGCGAACGCGCGCAAAGCGGGACCGCAGAGCAGTCTTGGTTCCCTCGCGCCACGTCAAGCTGCGCATCTTGGGTCGAAGACGAGCGGCGATCTCTGCCGCGGAGATGCGGTCGCTCAGTTCGCCATGGCAATCAAGAAGCCGCATCTTGGTCGTGTTTTGTATCTCAATCGCATACTGCACAAAGCGTGGGTGCGGGATGGGTCGCCGCAAGCACGTGCCGCGAGCGGCTCCATGCTCTTGCGCTCCCCGTCCGAGAGCAGACCCAACGCGTACAGCGCGAACGAAGCGCGTTGCCGCTTGTCGCGCAGGTCGCGCCCGAGCTCATCTACATACGCATTCCATCGCCCACGTGTCTCCGCCTCAGTGCTCGCGTCCATGATTGCTTAGATCACGCCTCGATCACCCGTCCAAATTTTTGACGAAATTGGGAGCAGTAGTGCTAATTCCGACGCTCCGGATGCAAACTGCCGGATAAACTGTCAGCCTCAGCGCTGCGGCGACCGGATCGTTGATACCGGTCACGGAGAGGTGTGTGACGACGGCAATCTTACCTCCAAAGATGGCTGTTCCTTCGACTGCCTCTCGGACGAAACCTGTCCAAATGGATATGTAGACTTCTCACTCGGTGAGCAGTGCGACGATGGCGACCTGCAAAGTCACGACGGCTGTGGAAGTAGCTGCGTTCCCGACTTCCTCTCCCGGCCCTCACTCCTTAGCTACCCGGGGGGCACGATCGTCTCCGTCTACGACGTTGGCCGCAGCAGGCTCATCACGTTCGCCGGCGGTTTGGTCTACGAGTATGATGGTAAGACATGGGAGGGACGGGACCCCCCGGTGCCGACCCCCACCGCGGTATTTGACCACGTGATGGCGTACGACGAGTCTCGCTCTCGGGTGGTCCTGTTTGGTGGGTACACGCGCAGTGGCGCCGAACGCGCTGAGACGTGGGACTGGGATGGTTTGCGCTGGTCAAAACGGGACCCCGGCGAGGCTGGGCCCGGTTTGCGTAGCGGCGGAGCGATGGTGTACGATGCAAGGCGGCGTAAGGTCGTGCTGTTCGGAAGTGCCACCAAATGTGTCGATGGCACGTGTGCCTGTTTCGCGGATACGTGGGAGCGGGACGGCTCTTCATGGGTTCAGGTCGACGCGGGCGATCCGCGCTATGCGCTGCCGGACTTTGATCCCTGGGCAGAAGGCAGCTTGCCCACTAGCCCCGTGCCCTGTCGAAAGGCTGTGATGGCCTACGACCCAAAGCGTGGCGTGGTCGTACTGTTCGATGGGCAAGGCAAGACCGACGACGACCCGACGACTGTCACCTGGGAATGGGATGGTATGCATTGGAAAATGAAGCCCAGTGGTTCGAGCCCCACCACTCGTGAGGACGCAGCCATGGCTTACTATCCGAACACTCAACAAGTAGTCCTGTTCGGCGGCAGGACCAAGTTGAATAGTCTCGCAGACACGTGGGGATGGGATGGTACCAAGTGGACCGAGCAACCAGTAAGCAATCCTGGTCCAGCGGGCCGCTCCCTTCAGGTTTGACCTACGACGTGGCGGGAGCTCGTCTCCTGCTCGTGGGAGGTTGGGCCCAAGACCAAGCTCGCTGGAAGGCCTTGGTGCCACGTGGCCCGCTACCGCACGCACAGGACATGACATGGCCTATGATGGGATGCGCGGCGTCACGGTCATGTTTGGGGGATTCTATCGTGAGCTGCTCGAATGTACACCTCCCACGGACAGTTCGCTCCGCTGGTTAGCGGGAGTGTCATGCTGGTTGCGTGATGCAGCGAGCCACGGGTAGCGGACAGCAGGACTTGCGATTGCAGGGGCGTCTTGGGCGCGCGCGCCTTCGAGAAGCGGCA
>JBBSJC010000221.1:0-11987 GCA_038257655.1 Polyangiales bacterium
GATCTCGAGCCCACGCGAAAGGCTCACGCGCAGGGCTCGAGCACGTTTGGTAGGATCGCTGACCTCGCGCGAGGCGAGCGCGGCTCCCGCGCCTGCGAGAAACAAGAACGTCGGAGCGGCAAGCCCGCCCACGAAACGCAACAGGGCCCAAGCCTGACCTTCGCGTAGCTGCGGCAAAAGCCAGGCATCGACCGTGTGCCACAGCACCATCGCGACGACGGCAAACCCACGCACCCAATCGATGAACGGCAACCGGGCCACGTCGCCGTTTATGCAGGTAGCGTCTATACTTGCCAAGTCCCCTTCACATCCAGCAACTGAACAAGCGTCGGGTCCTCGCGATTGACTCACTTTACGCGCGTGCTAGCGATCGCCGCCCTTTACCGGTTCTGCTCCCTGTACGCCCCAAGTCCGCCAGCCCGTCAGCGAGGCACGTCGATGTTTAAGTCGATCAGCATCTTTTCCGGGACTGCCAATGCGCGTCTCGCCCAGCAGATAAGCGAGTACTTGGAGCTGCCCCTGGGGCGGTGCCGCCTACCCCGGTTCTCGGACGGCGAGATCTTCTGTGAAATCCAGGAGAACGTGCGCGGCGTCGATGTGTATGTAGTTCAGCCGACCTGCGCGCCCGTAAACGACAACTTGATGGAGCTGCTGATCATGGTCGACGCGCTGAAGCGCGCCTCGGCTGGCTCGATCACGGCGGTCATCCCCTACTATGGCTACGGCCGTCAAGACCGTAAGGTCGCACCGCGCACGCCAATCACGGCCAAGCTCGTGTCTGATTTGATCACCGCAGCGGGCGTGCAGCGCGCCGTATCGATCGATCTGCACGCCGGCCAGATCCAGGGCTTCTACAGCATCCCGTTTGATCACCTGTACGCGATGCCGGTGTTTCTCGAGTATTTGCGCTCCAAGTATCCGACTGAGATGCCGGTATTCGTCTCGCCCGATGCAGGCGGTGTGGAGCGCACCCGTGCGTACGCCAAACGCATGGGCTGCGATCTGGCGATCGTCGACAAGCGCCGCGAGCGCGCCAACGTCAGCGAGGTCATGAACGTGATCGGCGACATCGAAGGCCGAGACTGCGTGATCTTGGACGACATGATCGACACTGCGGGCACGCTAACCAACGCGGCCAAGGCTCTCAAGGACAACGGAGCGCGCACCGTGTCAGCGGCGGCAACCCATGCGGTGCTGTCCGGACCGGCGATCGAACGCATCGCCAACTCCGTGCTCGACGAAGTAGCGGTCTCGGATACGGTTCCGTTGAGTGACGCAGCCCTGCGCATGGGCAAGATGAAAGTGCTGAGCGTGTCGCGCATATTGGGCGAGGCGATCAAGCGCATTCACAACGGCGACTCTGTGAGCTCGCTGTTTGTCTGATCTGACAAAAGAAGGAAACGAAGATGGAAAAGCACACGCTTACGGCTGAGGTCCGCACGGAACGCGGAAAGGGGCCGGCGCGTCAGCTCCGCATGAATGGGAAGATCCCTGCGGTGTTGTACGGGCCGGGCGGTGAGTCTTTGGTATTGACGGTCGATCCCGTCCAGCTCACCAAGGCACTCACAGGCGCTTTTCGGCGCAACCAGGTGCTCGAGCTCGACATTGCGGGCGGCACGAAGGAATACGCACTCGTCAAGGATCTTGACGTTCACCCGGTGGGACGTCACGTCCGCCACGCAGACTTCTATCGCATCTCGCTCGACAAGCCGGTGACCACGGACGTGCCCCTTCGCACCAAGGGTCGCGCCAAGGGCGTCGGCAAGGGCGGCGAGTTGCGCGTGCACTTCCGCGAAGTGCCCGTGCGCGCCACGCCCGACAAGATCCCCTCGGAGATCATGATCAACGTTGAGAACGTCGACATGCTCGAGAGCGTGCGCGTCAAAGACGTCGTCCTCGAGGAGGGTGTTGAGATCGTGCTTCCGGCCGATCGTGCCCTTGTGTTCGTGACGAGCGAGCAAAAGAAGGTCGTCGAAGAGGCCGAGGGCGCGCCAGGCGCTCCCGCGGGCAAAGCGCCGGCAGCGGCCAAGGCGCCTGCGGCCAAGCCGGCCGGCAAGAAGTAGTCCGAGGCCTACGTCGTGCAGCTCGTGGTCGGCCTCGGCAATCCCGGGCCCAAGTACGCAGGCAATCGTCACAACATCGGCTTCATGCTGGTGGACAGATTGGCTGCAAAGCTCGGCGCCGGGGCCTTCCGCGACAAGTTTTCAGGCTCGTTCGTGCGACTCAGCTCGCCCGACGTGGTGCTGTTAAAGCCGCTCACTTTCATGAACTTGAGTGGTGAATGCCTGCAGCAGGCGATGACCTTTTTCAAGGTGGACCTCGCTGATGTGATCGTCGTGCACGATGAGCTCGATCTCGCGTTCGGCGACAATCGGATCAAGCTTGGCGGCGGCATGGCGGGGCACAATGGCCTGAAGTCCATCCTGCAGAACTGCGGCGGGGACGGTTTTACGCGCCTGCGTATGGGCATCGGGCGACCCCGATCCGGCGAGGTTGCGGGTTACGTGCTCAGTGATTTTTCGGGCCAGGAGCGCGCCGAGCTGCCGGATGTGCTAGATCAGGCCGCCCTCGGGATCGAGACGATCTTTGCGAAGGGTGTGAAGGCAGCGATGAACTCCTTCAACGCCCGCGAAAAGAAAGACAAAGCCTAGGGTTTGCGACTGTTTTGAGTCGCTGATGTGCGGTGCTCCGCAATGGTGCGGACACCGTGCTCCTCGCACCGGAAGCGTTTCTGAACGAAGCGGTCCGTCCGGTGCCAAAAGTCCAAGGGGAGATAGAGAATATGTCTACGAAAACAGCCACGGCAGATCGGCTGCGCGAGTACGAGATCATCTACGTGCTCGCACCGAATGCCGACAATGCGGAAGCGGAGCGTTTGAACGCGAAGCTTACCGAGGTGGTCACTGCCTTTAGCGGCAAGTTGACCAAGCTCGACAACTGGGGCCGCCGCAAGCTCGCGTATCCGATCAAGAAGCACACGCGTGCGGTGTTCGTATACACGAAGTACGTCGCCAAGCCCGGCGTAGTCGCTGAGATCGAGCGCAACCTGCGCATCGCTGACAGCGTTCTGCGTTACCAGAGCACGCTCCTGCGTGACATGGTCGATCCGGCCGAGGTTAGCGTCGATCCCGAGGACGTGAAGTTCTCGCCGCTCGTCGCCGCTGAGCCAGAGGAAGAGCTCAGCTTCGAGCAGCGTCTCGGCCTTGCACCCTCATCGCACCGCCGCCAGGAAGTGGTCGAGGACGATGTTAGCGATCCCGAGCTTGATGATGTCGATGTCGTTGCAACCGAAGGAGGCGCGCGATGAGCAACCTCGATGACAGCCAAGACCAGAACGACGGCGAAGGTGGGGGACGCGTCCGCAACGACGACCCGCTCGGTCTCCGTCGCCGCCGTACCGGTAAGAAGCGCGCACCTTCGTTCACGATGGAGCCTGGCTTCAAGTTCGATCACAAGGACGCCCAACAGCTTCGCTACTTCTTGACCGATCGCGGCAAGATCGTGCCCCGCCGCGTAAGCGGACTATCGGCCAAGCAGCAGCGTGCACTCACGCGCGCCATCCAGCGCGCTCGCAACCTCGGCCTATTGCCGTACACCGTCAAGGGGTGAGCCATGGCACACGTCAAACTAGTACTTCGTGAAGACGTTCAGCACCTCGGCACCGTTGGTGACCTGGTGCGTGTGCGTGCAGGTTTTGCGCGCAACTACTTGTTGCCGCGCAACATGGCGTCGCTTGCAACCGCAGGCAGCGTCAAGCGCATCGAAGAGCAGAAGCGGGTCGCGATTGTGCGCGCCGCCAAGCTCAAGCAAAGCGCGCAAGCGCTCGCCACGCAGATCGCGACCGTCACGGTCGAGATCGGCCGTCAGGCAGGCGAGGGCGACAAACTCTACGGCTCGGTGACCGCGCAAGACATTGCCGACACGCTCAAGGCCAAGGGCTACGACGTCGACAAGAAAAAGATCGTGATCAACGAAGCGATCAAGACCCTCGGTGATCACACCGTCTCGGTCAAGTTCGGCTCGGGCGTCGATGCTCAGGTCAAGGTTGTAGTCAAGAAGGCCAGCTGATCTGCATGAACTGTGGATAAGCTTCACGCTTTTGCACAGTTCATCCACAGACATACGGGTAGTGCGGAGACGCGCTGCCCGTTTTGTTTTTAACCCATGTTTGCAGCGTAGATTCGCGTTGCGCGGCGTAGCGTTCGAGTGAAGATCGGATGGTCCTGGGGGATGGATGTCGGAGCGTTCGCTGGATTCACGAGTACCGCCGCATGCCCTCGAAGCGGAGCGTGCCGTGCTCGGCGGAATTCTGCTCCAAAACAGTGTGGTCGATACGGTCGTCGAGATCGTGCAACCCGACGAGTTCTATAGCGAAGGCAACGCGCGCATCTTCGAAGCGATGCTTGAGTTGCATCGCTCGAGCATTCCGATCGACACGGTCACGTTGCGGGCGGAGCTCTTGCGCTCGACCAAGCTGCAAGCCGTGGGCGGCGACGACTATTTGCTCTCGCTGACGGACACGATTCCTACGGTGGAAAACATCAAGGCCCACGCGACGATCGTCAAAGAGAAGTCGCTTGTGCGCCGGATGATCACGGCTTGCCACGGCGTTGCGGCGCGCGGTTACGGCGACTACGGAGATCCTTCGGAGTTTCTCGACGGCGCAGAAAAGGCGGTGTTCGACGTCGCCAACATTCAGACGCGCGCGACCGTGCAGCCGATAGGCCAGATCATTCATCGCGCGTTCGAGGAAATCACGGAGCTTGCACGTGGTGGCAAACGCATCGCGGGCTTACCCTCTGGTTTTGCACGGCTCGATGCGATGACCGCGGGCATGCACCCCGGCGATCTGATTATCGTCGCCGGTCGCCCTGGTATGGGTAAGACTTCGTTCGCGCTGAACGTGGGCGTCAATGCCTGTCATGCGAACCGCTCGACGGTCGGCATCTTCTCCCTCGAGATGCCACGTGATCAGCTCGTGAAGCGCATGTTGTGCAGCGAGGCGCGCGTCGATGCGAGTCGCATGCGTACGGGACAGCTTGCCCGCGATGACTGGCCGCAGCTGGCCGAGGCTGCTGGCATGCTGAGCGATCTTCCGATCTACATCGACGACACCCCGGGCCTCTCGTTGATGGAGCTTCGTGCCAAGGCGCGACGCATGGCTTCTGAAAACAAGGATCAGAAACTCGGCCTGGTGATCATCGACTACTTACAGCTCATGCGTTCGGGCACGAAGAACGACAGCCGCGAGCAGGAGATAAGTGAGATCAGCCGCTCGCTCAAGGGGCTCGCCAAGGAGCTCGGGATCCCAGTGATCGCGCTGTCCCAGCTCAACCGCGGCGTCGAATCGCGAGGCAACAAAGACAAGCGGCCGCAGCTCAGCGACTTGCGCGAATCAGGCGCCATCGAGCAGGACGCGGACACGATCATGTTCGTGTATCGCGACGAGGTGTACAACAAGGAGACGATGGATCAGGGCGTCGCTGAGATCATCATTGGCAAGCAGCGCTCTGGACCTACGGGCACCGTGAAGGTGCGCTTTTTCAACCAGTACACGCGCTTCGATAACCTGGCCGACGAAGACTACGCCAACGACGGCGCAGACTTCGGCTAGTCACAAGCGTGCTCGGGTGTGCCGACCCTTCCGTTTTGGGTGTCCTTAACCTGCGTGACGACACGCGGTCCGTGTAACATGCGTTTCGCACGCAGAGGGGGCTCTGCGCCGGATCTGCTTTAGATGGCGCTTCCAATTGCGGAGGCTCGCCACTATAGCGGTAAGCAGTGTTTACCTCCGCCGTTACCATAGGTTCGGCGCTGCGCACCACGGGATAAGTATGCGAACACGCGGTCCGATCGTTCTCTTGATTTCGTTGGCTTCGATAGTGGCGTTCATCCCGCAGACGGCTCACGCGGGTGGCTTGTTTTACGCGGGCTCGGGCACGCGCCCGCTTGGTCGTGGTGCCGCTTACCACGTGCGTGCAGATGACGGTCTCGCGCTGTCTTACAACCCGGCCAAGCTCGCTGACCTCGAGGGCGCGCAGTTCCTTGCGAACTTCAACCTCGCGCTGCTCGATGCCTGCATGGATCCGGCTGGTACGGCCAATCGCGGCGTCCCCAAGGTTGCGACCGACAATCCGAATAGTCAGGAAGCGGGAGCCGTCCGTGACCGCGGCACCTACAAGGAGAACTACGGCGACGGCGGGCCTGCGGACGTCACGCGTTTTGGTTATGTGCCCGCCTCGGCGAGCAACAAAAATCTGCGCAGGAGTTGGCTCGGCACCACCATGCCTAAGGTCTGTAATGAGACCGCGATGCTCCCGATTCCAAACTTTGTTTTCAGTTATCAGTTCATCAAGCAGCGTCGTAGCTGGCCCGCAAACGGCTTACACGGTCTGACGGTTGCGTTTGGTATGGCCCCTCCTGGTGCAGTGGCTCAGACGAACTGGGGCAACAAAAACAACGGCACCGTGCGCGCGCGAGGCCACGCCACGGCAGACCAGGTGGAAGCCGCCACCGCAGAGGGTGGCAAGCGCCTGCCCGCTGGCGTGCGGCCTGACGCCGTCTGCAATCCTGCGACAGACCCGGATGGTTGCAGCCAGTACTGCGATCCCGAAAGCGGGGAGCAGTGCACGAAGACGCAATACTTCTGCGATCCCAGCAAATACGACTGCGACAAACTTCCAACGCCTACGCGTTACATGCTCGTCGATCAGGATCCGATCGCGATTCCACTGACCTTAGGCATCGGTTATCGCCCCCTGCCGTGGCTCGCGGTCGGCGGCGCGTTTACCTATCAAGCGGTGTTTTTCAAGTCCACGGTCTATTCGACCCAGGGGAACCTATCGATTCCCGAGAACGACATGCGCGTGGAGAACGAGCTCAACGATTGGTTTGTGCCGGTTGCGCTTGGAAGTGTGCACGTGACGCCGCTGCAAGGGCTCGAATTTGCGGGTTACTACAAGTGGCAGGGGGAAATCTCGGGCGACACCAAGGTGACGATCACCGATGGTACCTACAGGATCGGTGGCCAAGAGGGCGGGCTACCGGTCAAGACCGTAATCGAAGCGGGCGACGGCGTGGTCACCGAGGTGCCTCAACCTTGGGAGATGGGTTTGGGCATGCGCTTTGCGTTGCCGCGCGGTGGCTACCACAAGCCCTTTGAGCCTATCAACCGTCAGGACCCGATGACGAACGAGGTGTTCGACATCGAGTTCGATTTCGTGTTCGAGCACAATTCCACGATCAAAGAGTTCACGTTGAGGAGCAAGGAGAACGCCTTTCAAGTTTTCCAAGGCTACGACGAGGACGACACTGGGTTCAACGGCGCCACCTCGCCCACCGATCCTAAATGCAGCACGAACAGCAACGCGCCCGCGGCGACCGCGAAGTGCACAGCCCCCCTGCGCTTTTTGAAGAAGATGAGCCTCAAGCGCAGTTGGAAGGATCAGTTCGTCTACCGCGTGGGCGGCGACGTCAACGTGATCCCCGGCGTGCTCGCGCTGCGTGCAGGCTGGAACCTGGAAACGCGCGGCGTGAGCCCGTCTTATCAGGGGATCGATGCCTTCCCGTCGCGTCGCATGGGCCTTCACGGAGGGCTTACTTGGCGCATTGGCAGCATCGATTTGTCGTTCGCCTATGCCCACCTGTTTCAAGAGACGATCAACGTGCTGCATGCCAACGCGACCGACGCCAATGGCGAGCTCAGCGCTGATCGCGCAGGCGTCGCTGCAAGTCCGCTCGATCCCGCGTCTGCAAAGATCAACGCCGGCACCTATCGTGTGAGTTGGGACGTGTTTTCGATCGGCATGCATCAGCGCTTCTGATGGCGTAGAAGAGCCAAGCATGGCGGAGAAGAGCCCAGCCCTAAAATACATCCTGATAGGCGTGGCGATCACGGTCGGCCTCGGCGTGTGCGGCGTGGGAAGCTGCATCGCGCTGGTGGGTGGTGGCGCCTTTTGGGCCTATCAAGAGCTCGATGCGCCCGCCCAGGAAGCCAAGTTGTTCTTCGACGACTTGGCAGCAGGAAAGCTCGACGCGGCGCGAGAGCGCACCTCTAAACGTTTCCGCGCCGCGCACACAGTCGACCGTTTCGGTGAGCTAGTGAAAGCCCAGCCGGCCCTCTTGACCACGCGAGATGTCTCCTTGCCCAGCCGTGGTCTGGTCAATGGTCGCGCGCGGCTTGCAGGCACGCTCACCACCAGTGCTGGGCTGACCGGGGTTGAGCTTGAGCTCGTCGAAGAGGATCAAAAATGGCGTGTAGATCTTTTAAACGTGGCGGGAACGCCGCTTGAATGATCACCCGTGGTCACCCGGATCGAACACGAGCCTCTCCCGCTCCCTTATGGTAGCTTGAGGCCTTCCCATGATTCCGGAGCCCGATCTCGAGGCGGTGGCTCGCGCCCTCGGCTATCGCTTCCAAGATTCCACGCTGTTGCGTGACGCGCTGACCCATCGTTCTTTCGCCAATGAGTATCCGGGCCGCGGGCCGCGAGACAACGAGCGCCTCGAGTTTTTGGGCGATGCCGTGCTGAGCCTCGGCGCATCGGCCTTGTTGTGGGATCGCTTCCCCGGCGCCAGTGAAGGCGAGCTGACACGACGTCGCGCCGACCTGGTGTGCGAAGCGGCCCTCGCCGAAATCGCCCGCGAGCTTGGCATCGGTGACGTGCTCCGGCTCGGCCGTGGTGAGGCGAAATCAGGCGGCCGCAATAAACCGCGTCTGTTGTGCTCGGCCTTGGAGGCGCTGGTTGCCGCGATTTACGTCGATGGCGGAGAAAGCGTCGCCCTCGCGGTCGTGCGGCGCATTCTCGAGCCAAAGCTCGGCGCACCCGAGCTCGGCCAGCGCGATTTCAAAACCCGTTTGCAGGAACGCGTGCAAGCGATCGGATCGCCAGCCCCGCGCTACATCGTGATCGAAACCACAGGGCCGGATCACGCGCTAGAGTTTCGCGTCTCCTGCGTATGCGGCGATCGCGAGCTTGCGACGGGTCATGGTCGCTCGAAGATCGAAGCGGAGCAGCATGCGGCCCGCGTTGCACTCGATGTGATGAATGCAGCGGAGCCGGCGGATGCGATCTAGCGGGCTGCCGCAGTTTTTGCAGCTGTGTCTATCGGCGGCGCTCCTTTTGGCGTTTACCGCGCGCCCAGGCGGGGTCCTGGCGCAGCCGCCGGCCGACGCGCCCTCCGCCGGTCTGGCGCACGAAGCTGCGCCGCGTCGCGAGCGCGTTTACCTGACGCAGCTTTCATTCGTGCTTGAGGGCGCCCGTCGCGTCCTGCTGTTTGGTGAGGCCCACGCGTCAGAACCCGAGATGGCGCGCTTTCTCTACCCGCTCTCGGCACAGTACGTGGAGCTTGCGAGCAAAATGACGCCCGGCGAGCGCCTTCAGCTCGTCCACCCGCATCTCTTGATTGTGGTTGAGAACGTAGAGCGCGCGGTCAATGCGGCGGCACATCAACACCTTCAGGCCTTTCGTCAGCACGTGCGGACGATCCGCGAGGAGCTCGCCACGCTGGAGGCGGTCCTCAAGCATCTCAAGGTGCGCCTTCCGGAGCCCGCTCGCTAATGGCTCAATGGATGAGCAAGCTGCGAGCGGCTAGCTGCATGCTCTCGCTGGCGATGTTGTGCAACGTCACTGCCTCGCGCACCGCTGCACAAGATTCCGATGAAGACTGGGATGCCATCCTGCTTGAACCGGCGTCGACGGGCGGAAACGACGGGCAGGACGGGAACGACGGGAACGACGGGAACGACACCAAGCGCTCCAAGTCGCCGCGCTACGTGCGGCATCGCGGTAAGCGGGGCGGCGCTAACAAGCCGATCAACCCCCGCACCTGGCATGGCCCCAGGCCGGACGACTTTGCGCTGCACGCAGGGCATGCCGTTCCGCCCCTGGTCGTGCACGTCGTAGGGCAGCCGGAGCCCTTTGTGATCACTGCACAGAGTGCGCAAGGGACGTTTGACGAAGCGGCGCAGGCGGTCGCGCGCGACGCGTTTGGCGGTTGGGAAGGCGGTCCTTCTTTGCATGCACGCCTCCTTGAGCTGGTTTATCTCGCCACGCGCCACTTCAATGCGCCTTCCATTCACCTGATCAGTGGTCTTCGGAACGATCGCAAGGCGAGTCGTCATTCCCACGGGATGGCCGCTGATATCGTGCTGCCCGGCGTGCGCGATGCGGATCTTGCCGCGTTTTTCCGCGCGCAAGGTTTCACCGGCGTGGGCACCTATCCGCGCTCCGGGTTTGTGCATATCGACGTCCGCGAGACGAGCTACTTCTGGGTCGATCGCTCGCCACCCAACAAGCGCTGGAAAGTAAGCCAGGTGCGCGGCACTGAATCCAAGGCGGTCGATCAAGAAGCCCTCGCGCGCGGTGCACAGCCGACTCTCAACCCGGAGGGGCTGCAACGTGCCTTGGAGGTGCGCGCCGTCAAACGTCGCCCCAAGAAGAAGCGCCGAACCAAGACACGCGCGAGCAAGAGCGAACCCAGCCCGAGCAGGGCGGAAACGAGCCCGGGCCAAACCGAAGCGAGCCCGAGCCAGGCCCCTAGTGAGGCGGCAGCGAGCCCCATCAAAGCCGCCCCGATCCAGTCCGCCCCATCCAAGTGATTGCTTCGCGGGGATGCTCACTCGGTCGCCACGGGCTCGTCCCGGGCCCTAGGCTTTGGCGACCTCGACGCGGGCGCGGGCCCACTCGAGTGCGCGATTCAGCTCTTCGTACTCGCCGCCTTCGTGGAGACCCTTGAGCTCTGCGATCGCACGCTCGGCTGTGAGAAGGTCCTGCTCTGCGACACCACGATCGATGGTCGCTGGCACCGCGAATGAATCGGTGAGAACGAGTACGCGGTTGGGCTCTGCCTCGACAAAACCAGGTCCGATGGCAGCGACCTCGTCCTTGTTGCCCACGCGATAACGCAACACGCCCGCTTTGGTGGCGGCAAGCAACGGAAGGTGGCCCGGCAACACGCCGAACTCACCCTCAACGCTGGGCGCGGTGACCATGTCGACTTCGGTGTCGAGGGCAAGGCCATCCGGCGTCGCGACCTCGAGCTTGATGCGCTCGGCCACGATCAACCCTCCTGCAGCTTCTTGGCCTTGGCCTTGACGTCTTCGATGTTACCGACGAGGTAGAAGGCCTGCTCGGGCAGATGATCGAGCGCGCCGCTCAAGATCTCTTCGAAGGCGGAGATTGTCTGCTCAAGTGGCACGTAGCGACCCTCGAGACCGGTGAACTGTTGGGCAACGAAGAACGGCTGCGACAGGAAGCGCTCAACCTTACGCGCGCGATCGACGACCTGACGGTCTGCTTCGCTGAGCTCGTCCATGCCCAAAATCGCGATGATGTCCTGCAAATCCTTGTAGCGCTGCAGGGTCGACTGCACCTGGCGTGCAACCGCGTAGTGACGGGCGCCGACGATGCCGGGCTCGAGCATGGTCGAGCTCGAATCGAGCGGATCCACGGCCGGGTAAATACCCTTTTCGGAGATGGCGCGCGAAAGCACGGTCGTCGCATCCAAATGCGCGAAAGCAGTGGCAGGCGCCGGATCGGTCAAATCGTCTGCTGGCACGTAGATCGCTTGCACGGAGGTAATCGAACCCTTGGTGGTCGAGGTGATGCGCTCTTGCAGACCACCCATTTCCGTACCGAGTGTGGGCTGATAACCGACGGCGCTGGGGATACGACCGAGAAGTGCCGACACCTCAGAGCCCGCCTGCGTGAAGCGGAAGATGTTGTCGACGAAGAGCATCACGTCCTGACCTTCGCGATCACGGAAATGTTCAGCAATGGTAAGGGCGCTGAGCGCCACGCGCTGACGTGCACCGGGCGGCTCGTTCATCTGACCGAACACGAGCGCAGTTTTTGAGAGCACGCTGTTGCCGCTCTCTAGCTTCGACTCTTTCATTTCGTAGTAAAGGTCGTTGCCCTCGCGCGTGCGCTCACCGACGCCGGCGAAACACGACACACCACCGTGCGCCTTGGCGACGTTGTTGATCA
>JBBSJC010000222.1:0-11987 GCA_038257655.1 Polyangiales bacterium
GAGAACTACTGGGATAACTTCCGCACCAGCATTCGCGAAGTCAGCCCGAGCGGCGCGCTCAAGGCCGCTCAACAACACATCAAGCCCGATAACGCGCTCGTGGTGATTGTGGGCAAAGCTGCTGAAATTGTGCCGCTCGTCTCCAAGTTCGGCCCCGTGCGCGTGGTGGATACGAACGGCGCGCCGATCAGAGCCTCCGATTCGCCCGCCCCTGCAGCGGCAGCGGCTCCTGCACCGGTGAAACCCGTGGGCGCCGCAGCCAAACCCTGACGTGCTAACGTCAGCGCCGAACGTTGCGCCAGGGAGTCGAGCAGCATGTGCGGAATCGTTGGTTACGTAGGACCTGAAGCCTGTGCCCCAATCTTGCTCGACGGTTTACGCCGCCTCGAGTACCGCGGTTACGACTCGGCCGGTCTTGCCGTTCATAACGGTAAGGACATCCAGGTGGTGCGGGCAGTCGGCAAGCTGCGAAACCTGGAGACCGCGGTCACGGCCAAGCCTGTGCCCGGCACCACTGGGGTCGGGCATACACGCTGGGCCACCCATGGCCGTCCTTCGGAGGTCAACGCGCACCCGCACGTCGCGGGCGGCATCGCCGTCGTGCACAACGGCATCATCGAAAACCATCTATCGTTGCGCGCTCGGCTCAAAGAGCAGGGGCACACGATCGTCAGCGACACGGATACGGAGATCATCGCGCACCTCGTTCATGTCGAAGTCAAGGCGGGTCACGATCTCGAGGCCGCCACGCGACGCGCGCTCGCGCAGGTGCATGGGGCCTATGCGATCGCCGTGATGCACCAGGCCGAGCCAGCTCGCATCGTCGTCGCAAAATCGGCCTCGCCGTTGGTGCTCGGTATCTGCGAGGACGGCTCCGTGTTGTGCGCGAGCGACATTCCCGCGCTCTTACCGTTCACGCGCGACGTCATCATCATGGAGGACGGTGAGCTGGCGGTGCTCGAGCTCGGTACGCTTCGCCTCTCGACCGTGGAGGGCGAGCCTATCGACCGCCCGACGCGTCGCATCGATTGGTCGCCCACCGCCGCGGAGAAGGCGGGCTTCAAGCACTTCATGCTCAAGGAAATCCACGAGCAACCGCGCGCAATGGAAGACACGCTGCGCGGCCGCGTCGACTTGGAGAACTCGGACATCCACGGCGCTGAAATCGGCCTGACCGATGCGATCGCCAAAGACACCCAGCGTGTGTACTTTCTGGCGTGCGGCACCAGTCACCACGCGGCGATGGCCGGCCGCTACTACATCGAAAGCATTGCCAAGATTCCCGCCACGGTGGAGCTCGCTAGCGAGTTTCGCGCCCGTGACGCGATGGTCGGCCCGGGCGATCTGATCGTGGCCGTGAGCCAGTCCGGCGAGACCACCGACACGTTGGCAGCCGTGCGCGAGGCGAAAAAGCGCGGGGCCAAGGTGCTCGCGATAGCCAACGTGATCGGCAGCGCGATCCCGCGTGAGAGCGACGCCAGCTTCTATACCCATGCCGGCCCAGAAATCGGTGTCGCGTCGACCAAGTGCTTCACCACACAGCTGTGTGCATTATTGATGCTGAGCATCTACCTGGGGCGCCGTCGCGGCACGCTATCGAAAGAACGCGCCGCAGAGCTGCTCGCTGGATTGGTCAAGCTGCCGAACCAAATGAACGACGTAATTTTGGGGACGAAGCAGCTCGTCGCCAATATTGCCAAGCGCTATGTCGATGCCCGCGACGTTTTGTTTCTGGGTCGAGGGCTGAGCTTTCCGATCGCGCTCGAAGGTGCGCTCAAGCTCAAGGAGATCTCCTACGTACACGCCGAAGGCTACGCCGCTGGCGAGATGAAGCACGGGCCGATCGCACTACTCGACGCGAGTGTGCCCGTGATCGTGATAGCTCCGCGCGATCGCTACTACGAAAAGTCCATGAGCAATCTGCAGGAGGCTCGTGCGCGCGAGGCGAAGGTCATCGCCATCTCGACCGAGGGCGACGAGCAAGCGCAAAATGAGAGCCATGAAGCCGTGCAGATTCCGGCCGTCGACGAGGAGCTCACGCCCTTTTTGACCGTGTTGCCACTCCAGCTTTACAGCTATTACGTGGCCGACATGAAGGGCACGGACGTCGATCAGCCGCGAAACCTCGCCAAGACCGTCACAGTTGAGTAACGAGTGCCGGAGACGTCGCAAGAAGGCCGTAGCGCCCCGCGCCTGAGGACTCGCATCGCTGTCGTGGTACCCGCTTTCAACGAAGCGGCGCTCATCGCGCGCACGCTGCGCTCGATCCCTGAGTACGTCCATGACGTCGTGGTGGTCGATGACGCGTCGTGGGATGAGACGGCGGAAATAGTCAAGGAGGTGGACCATCCCCGCGTGCACCTGGTGCGCCACGCGCGCAACGAAGGTGTGGGCGCAGCGATTGCCACCGGCTATCGTATCGCGTTTGAACGGGGCGCTGACGTCTGCGCGGTGATGGCCGGCGATGGCCAAATGCATCCGGACGACCTGGCAGCCTTACTGTTGCCCGTGCTGCGCGGTGACGCCGATTACGTGAAGGGCGACAGACTATCGTATCCGGGGGTGCATCGGCACATGCCCTGGACACGCATGCTCGGGAACTTCGTGCTCGCCCTGGGTACGCGCTTGGTGACGGGCCTGTCGGTGCACGATTCACAATGCGGCTACACGGCGTTGTCGCGTCACGCCGCCGAGCAGCTACCGCTACAGCAACTGTGGTCGCGCTACGGCTATCCGAACGATCTGCTCGGCATGTTGGCCCAGCAGGAGCTTACGGTCACCGAGGTCACCGTGCGACCGGTGTACGCCGATGAGCAGAGCGGCGTTCGCCTCTACCACGCGCTATTCGTCGTGCCCTACGTGTTGCTGCGCGTGCTCGCGCGGCGTGTGCTCGGCTCGGAGGTAGCACGGCTTCCGGGCTCCGAAATTCCACTGAAGCCATGAGCTGATGCGCATCGGTCTGCTCACGACCAGCTTTCCCCGCGAAGAAGGCGACGTTCCCGGTACCTTTGTGCTCGGCTTTGCACGCGCGCTCGCAGCGCTTGGTCACAGCCTGGAGGTTCTGGCTCCCGAACCTTTTGAGCTGCGCTTTGTGCATCCTCCGGCTTGGCCCGGGGTTGAGGTGCATTGGGTGCGCTACTTACCGCGCGCTCTGGAGCGCACTTTCTACGGCGCAGGCGTGCTCGACAACTTAACGCGCGATCCGCGCGCCTGGCTTGGCACCTTACCATTTGTGGCAGCGTTGTTTCGCGCCGCACAGACGCGTGTGCAGAGTTGGGATGCGGTCGTCAGTCACTGGGCCTTACCTTGTGCGCTCGTGGCGGGACGACTGAGCAAGCGCCTGCCACATCTTGCCATTCTGCATTCGGCTGACGTGCACTTGCTCGAGCGCTTGCCCGGCTCGGCTCAACTCGCCCAGCAGGTGGCAGCGTCGGCTCAGGCCCTCGTGTTTTCCTCCCGAGACCTGCGCTCGCGTTTTCTTTCGCGGCTCGATCCCGTGCGGCGCCTCGATGTCAGTGGCCGTGCCCACGTCTCAGCCATGGGGGTGGCCCCCTCCCCTGCCATCGACGAGGATCGCGAGAGCTTGCGGCGCAGGCTCGGTCTATCGGGCCTTACACTCTTGAGTTTGGGACGGTTGATTCCGATCAAAGGCATCGATGTCCTGATCCGCGCCGTCGCAGAGCTGTCCCATGTCACCTTGATCGTCGCGGGCGATGGCCCGGAACGTGCGAAGCTGGAAAGTCTGGCCCGTTCAAGCCGCGCGAACGTGCGTTTTGTCGGTGAGGTTCGCGAGGGCGTCAAGACTGCCTGGCTGCGCGCCGCGGACGTGTTCGTGCTCGCCTCGTTGAAGCTTGCAAGCGGCCGGACCGAAGGCATGCCTACGACCGTGCTCGAAGCGATGAGCGAACGGCTGCCGGTGATCGCAACGCACGGTGGGGGCACGACGGACCTGGTGGAGCACGCTGAAAGCGGCTTGCTGGTGGCGCCAGGTGATGCAGTGGCGCTGCGCTACGCGATCGAGCGGATGCGAGATGCGGCATTGCGAACACGGCTTGCAGAGGCTGGCTTCCAAACGGCACAGAGTTATGCCTGGCCGGTGCTGGCGCCTCATTTCGAGACGCTGCTCCTGGACGGCGTCGCGTGCTAGACCGCCAACGTGAAACGGCCTTCGTCACAGCTGGTTGCGCTCGGTTTCGCTTTGATCTGCCAGGCCTGTGAGCTGACCGAGCACGATCTCGAAGCGTTTCAGACCACCGCCACCGGCCCTGCGAAGATTCGCGCGGTGCTCGAAGATGGGGAAAAGGAGCCCGAGCTCCGTGCACGCGCAGCCATGTTGCTGTTCGATCTCGAGCGCCACGACGTGAGTGGACCCGACGCGCTGCAGCGAGAGCTGAGCGGCATGACCAATGACTCGCGAGCAAAGCTGGTCCTGCCGCTGTCGCGCACCTTGCTCAGGCGCATGCAAACCCTGCCTGGCGTCGCGCCATCAGTGGCAGCGATTCGCGCCAAGACCGCCCTCGAAGGGGCGCTGCCGTTGCTCAGCCGCGCTCAACAAAAAGAGCTGGGGCAGACGCTCGTGCGCTGGGTGGTAGAAGACGTGCAACGACGTGCCGACGCCGGGGGCCTTACCCTTGAAGACCTTGCGGCGACGCAGGGCCATGACGCGTTTGACCCGTTGTTCGCGGGCTTGCGTCGCGATGTGCCAGTCGGCGAGCTTGCTCGCTTGACCGCGTTGCTCGATCGTCATGCCGACAAAGCAGCGCGCGGCCGCGCAGCTACGAAGCTTATCGAGATCGCGCTAGCGCTCGCCACGCCCTCGGCGATGCTGCCCGTCCTTGGCCGCTTCGCAGATCAGGAAAGCGTGCGCGAGCAGCTGGTGGCGATGGCGCACGATAAGACTCGCAACCTCGTCGACCGCACGGAGGCGCTGAGCCTGCTCCAACATCACATGACCGAAGGCGAGCTGTTGCCGGTGCTCGGCCTTGCGCTTGACGAACAGGAAGCGTTGGCACTGCGCGAGCTCGCGGTCGTGCGCGTGGGCGAAACACACTCGAAAAACGCGCTGCCGGGCTTATTGATGTTGCTGGGTAGTCGCAATCACGCCCAGCTGCGCAGGCTTGCGGGCGAGCGGGTCCTCGACATCGGTGGCCCCAAGATGCTCACCGCGTTCTTTCGCGCACTGCCCCACGGCTGGGGCATGCCGTACGCGCGCGCCGAAATCGACGCTTACAGCGAGCGCATCAATCGCTTTGCGCCCGAAACGGCGGTACTGCTGCTGCTCGGTGAGAAGCTGTCCTCGTCGTTGTGGTGGCCGCGGGTGATCGCCTTGCGGTACTTCGCTGCGCGCGGCTCGTTGGAGGACGCATGGCGCCTTCGCAAACACGGCGGCGACACGGCTCCCGTGCTCGGAGAGGGCTGGCCGCGTGCGTATACCGTGGGACAAGAGGCCGAGCTCTGCGTCACCGCGCTGATCGAACGCTTACGCCAGCGCTGAGCCTAGCGCTCAACCCACTTCAGTCAGGGCTACAAAGCGGCGCAGGATGAGGTCACCATGCTCGCTCTCGACCACGCCCTTCAGCAGCTCGTCCGGATCTAGACCTTCGGCGCGGATCGCTGCGCTGCGTTCGCAAATGTAGGTCCGCGTGATCTCCGCATCGAACTCTGGATGGAACTGAATCCCCCATGCCCGCGCGCCGCGTACGCGAAACGCATGGTTTGAGTCTCGTGCGCTCGCGGCGAGCAGCTCAAGGGGCTCAGGTAGCTCGAGCACACTCTGACTGTGGCTGGTCTGAACATTCAGCTCGGTCGGCAGACCTGCGAACAACGGGTCGGCTCGTCCCGCTTCGGTGAGCGTCGCGACCACTGTGCCAATCTGCCTACCGCGCGGATTCCAATCGACGTGTGCGCCGAGCGCATCCGCCAGAAGCTGATGTCCATAACAGACCCCGAGCACAGGCAGATCGCTGGCGATAGCTTCGAGCAACCAGGCAGCCGTCGCCATGCTCCAGGGCGCCCGCTCGGTGACCATTGCCGCGCTGCCGCTGACGACCACGCCTCGATAGCTGTTCAGCTCTGGCAGCGCCTCACCTTCGAGCACGCGCACGACGTCGAGCCCGTCCCCGACGCCGAGACCGGCGCGAAACCAGACGTCGTAGTCGCCGCGGGTAGCGCTGAGACTACTGAGGGTGCTGCCAACCTTGAGGAGTAATAACGGCTTCATCTGAGGCGTAAGCATACGCGCTGTCGTGGTATGCAAGGCTCAGATGCACTCGCCATCGGCCACTTGCTCGCAGCATGCGCTTCGCGAGGCAGTAGGCATCTGTGTGCGCTGTCGCGCGCCCATGTGCAGCGAATGCGTGACGAAGATCGACGGCATCAACCACTGCCGACGCTGTCTTGAGGCCCTCGTCGAAGCCCGCAAAGCTGTACCCAGCCGCAGCCCACGACGTCACCTACCGGCCTGGCTCGTTCTGAGCTGGGGGACTGTGTTGTTGACTAGCCTCGCCTGGCTGACGATCGAAGTATTGATGCCGGGTAGCGCACCATGAGCGCTGCCTTGTCGCCAGGCCAGGCGCTCTATCCAGTATCGGCGGCGGTGCGCGTCGACCGTGCCCTACGTTTGCTACGCGCGCTGCCTGCCCGTGAGTTGCTGGTTGCACTAGGGCCGGGCGCTCTGATCCTCATCCTCACCGTCTCATTGTATTTTGTCGAGCGTGTGGAGGGGGTACGCAGCCTACGCCCCCTGTTTGCAGTCTTGTTCACAGGCGCGTTCATCACGCGTGCCGTGGTGCTGTCGCGCTGGGCGGGGCGACGCGTCGAGACTTTGCTAGCGGCCGAAGGCATCCGAGCGATGCATGGCTCAACGCAAGCTATCGTGCGCGCGGCCTTTTGGATGGGCGTCGACCTGTGGTTGTGGTTGTGGCTGCTGGTCGTCGCGATTCAGATCGAGCCATGGCTTGTCGTGCTGGTGTTGCCGAGCTTTTGCCTGCGCGCGGCCTTGCTGCCGAGCTTTCTCGCTAGCGCGGATGGCTCGCAGGCTGACTCCGGCTTTGCCTTGCTGCGAACCGCGATCGAAGAAAGCGACGGCCAACGCATGGCGGGCGTATTCGCCGAGCTCTTACTATTGCTGGGAGCGCTCGGGCTCACGTTCAACTTGGCCGCGCTGCTCGTTGGAATCGTGAGCCTAGGCCAAGACATGTTCGGACTCGATCTGGCGTTTGTGCGCGCGTTCTTGTCGCCGCGAAACTATTTTGCGCTGCTCGTCATCGGAGGCCTGGCATTGACCTGCGTAGAGCCTGTGCGCGCTGCGCTCTCCGCCTTACTGTACGTCGAGACCAGGCTCTCACGCGATGGTCTTGCGCTGCGCGCGATCGTGGAACGCTGCGTCACTCAACGCGCGGGGCCGACAAGCCGTGTCGCATGGACTCTCCTGGTCGGGCTCAGCTTCAGCGTCGGCCACGCAGCGCAGGCCCAGGATTCATCAAGTGACTTGACCGTCAAGGTCTGCGACGAAATCTGCCAGCGTGCGCGCGCCGGCGATGCAGACGTAACGCGACGCGTCGAGCAAATTCTCAATCACCGCGTGTTTGCCGAATTTCCAGATGAGCGTTGGGATGCCCACAACCGCGGGCTAGCGGGCCTGCTCGAGCGCTTTGCCCGCTTTCTCTCGGAGCTTTCCCGGGAAGAGCAAGTGCGCTCCGAGCGTCCGTCTTCGCTCACGCTACCAGGGGGGGCGTTCTTCGTCGTCGTGGCCCTACTACTGATGTTGATCACGATCTGGCTATTGCTCGCGCGCAAAAATGCACCAGTGCAGCCAAGCAATGCTGGCACTGAACCCAAAGAGGATGCGTGGCTGCGCTCAGTAGACGAGCATCTGCAAGATGCCCGAAGACAACGTCACGTCGACCTGACCGCTGCCTTACGGTCGCTGTATCTTGCGACGCTGGTGGGCCTTGCGCGCCGGGGACGCCTTACGCTCTCGCCTGAACGTACCAATGGCCAGTACCTTCAGGACCTCAAAAACGGCGAAGAACGCAGCCGATTTATGGCACTCACGCGCAGCTTCGATCGGGTCCACTACGGGCGAAAGCCTCCGAGCCAAGCCGACTATGAGCATTGTCTCACCCTGGCCGAGCAACTCGTGGGACAGGCGAACCGTCGATGATTATCCTGCGCAGACTGCTATTCGCGCTTGTCATGATCGCTTTGGCAGGCGCCGTCATGTTTGCCTGTGAACGCGTCGGTGAGCGCGGCCGATTTGCGCTTTCTTACTCCACCTTCGGTGCCGGACCTGACGGTACACGCGCCCTGCTGGAGCTTGCGCGAGAGCTCGGCTTTGACGCGCAGCCATTTTCCCACGAGCTCAGCCATTTACCTGCGCGCGCCACGCTAGTCGCGATCGGAGGCTGCGACCAACCGCTCGCCCGCGAAGTGAGCCGACCGGAACGAGAAGAGCTCCTGCGCTGGATCGAGGCCGGCGGCCTGTTGATCGTCGCGGGAGCCGATGATTACCTACCCGCGGCAACCGGTCTGCGTATGGTGCTGCCAGCCACCTGCGAGCAATCGAAGCCTCTGCTTCCGCGAGAGGCGCTCGATCACGCAACAGAAGACGGCTACGACCTGAGTCTTCCCTTCGAGCTCGCTGGGCAGCCCGCAGGCCCCCCACTCACCTACGCCGCACCGCTCGTCCTGCAGCGTGCGCGCAGCGTCGAGGCAGACGAAGAGACCGAAGCGACCGTACTAATCGACAGCGAATACGGCCCCGTCGCGATGACCACCGCCGTGGGCCGGGGTCGCGTCGTGCTGCTCGGCTCCGGCCGTCCGTTCGTGAATAGCGCGCTGGGCAGCGGGGGCGGGGCGATCTTTGCGCGTCTGCTCAAGGCCTTCGGCGGCAAAGGCGCGGTGCTATTCGACGAGTATCACCTGGGCATGGGCGAGCGCCGCTCCCTTGTGCGTTACCTGCGCGACCTGGGTCTGGCGCCCGCGCTCGTGCAGCTATGTCTGATAGCGCTGCTGTTTTTGTGGTCGCGTGGACAACGTCTGGGACCGGCTGTGGACGAGCTGCCTTCGACGCCGCGCGTCACCCAACGCTACTTGCACGCGCTGGGCGCGCTTTATGCGCGCACCAAAGATGCACAAGGCGCGCTCAATTCACTCACCAACCACGGTTTGTCGCGCATCGCGCGCCACTATCGCCTCAAACATGTGCCTCTTGCTGAGGTTCCCAGTGCGCTGCGTGCGCAGGGCTTGTTCGCGGTCGCAAGCTTTGCCGATCGGGTGGCTTCCCATGCAAACACGCCGCTTGCGGCAGGCGAATCGATCCTGACGCGCGCACGCGCCTTAGAGCAAGACGTACGCGCGGCACTCGTGCTAGGGGACGCATAAATGAACGATGATTTGGAAGCTTTGCATGCGCTGCGCGACGCCGTTTTGCATGAGACGAGTAAGGCGGTCGTAGGACAAGAACAAGCGATCGAGAGTCTGCTGATCGCGCTGCTTTCGTCGGGCCATGTGTTGATTGAGGGCGTGCCCGGCACGGCCAAGACCCTGATGGTGCGCGCGCTCGCTGCAACGGTCGGCCTGTCGTTTGGTCGCGTGCAGTTCACACCCGATCTGATGCCGAGCGACGTGGTGGGTACTCACGTGTACGACCTCAGCTCGGGCAAATTTCACCTGCGGCCTGGTCCGATTTTCACGGAGCTCTTGCTAGCCGATGAGATCAACCGCGCGCCCGCCAAGACTCAGAGCGCGCTGCTCGAAGCCATGCAGGAGCGGCAGGTATCCTTAGATGGCGAACAGCGCGCATTACCTGCAGCATTCACCGTGTTTGCGACCCAGAATCCGATCGAGCACGAGGGCACCTACCCATTGCCCGAGGCGCAACTTGATCGCTTCTTACTCAAGGTAGTCGTCGGTTATCCGAGCGAAATCGAAGAAGATCTGATTCTTGCGCGTGCCAGTGCGGGCGTCGTCACAGCGGCGCCTACCCAGCTCGGTGTGGCGAATGTGGTATCGCGCGAGCAGTTGCTCGAACTGCGCAAACTCGGTGAGCAAGTCCTGATCGAGGGCCCGGTGCGCGCCTACGTACGTGATCTGGTGCGCTCGACCCGGGTGTCACCGCTGCTCAGCATGGGCGCAGGCCCGCGCGCAGCAGTGCATCTGCTCGTCGCTGCGCGCTGGGCAGCCGCACTCGATGGTCGTCTGTTCGTCACGCCAGATGACGTGCAGCGCATGCTGAGTCCAGTGCTTGCCCATCGCCTGCGCCTGATGCCAGACGCGGAGCTCGACGGACTCGATGCCGTGCAAGTGCTCGCACGCACCTCGGCGCGAGTGGAGGTTCCGCGCTGATGGCGAACAGGCGCGTAAGGCTCGGATCTCGCCTGTTTTTCTGGGCGATGCCGGGCCTCTTGATCGCGCTCGCGCTGCCGAGCAGCCTGCGCGCCAGCGCGCTTTTGATCTTCAACGCCCTTTTGGGCACCGCCACCTGGCTCGATGCCAGGCGATTGCTTGCAAGCTCGATCGAGGTCACTCGCGAGGCCCCTGAACGCCTGTATGTAGACAACGAAGTCGAGGTGCAGCTGTTCGTCAAGAGCGCCGCCAGTCACGCGCTAGACCTTAAGATCCGTGACGAGGCCCCCGACGCGTCGATCATTAGGCCGGACATCATGACAGCGCGTCTACGTCCCGCCCAGCCTTTGCGCGTTACCTATCGTCTTTTGGCGCGCGCTCGCGGCAAAAAGCGCTTTGGAAACGTACATGTCCGCTTGCAGAGCAAGCTGCGGTTAGCAGCGGTGGACCTTACTATTTTGAGCGCCTACGAGGTACGCGTGCTGCCTGCTGCCTTTGCCACACGCGGGCACGCCGAACGCAGTCTACGCGACGATCGCGGCGAGGTGCGAGCACGACTGCTGCGCGCGGGCCAGAGCGGAGGCGAGCTCGAATCCCTGCGGGAATACGTGGCCGGAGACGCCTTGCGCGCGGTCGACTGGAAAGCGACAGCCAAGCGCCGCCATCCGATCACGCGCGTGTTTCAACCTGAGCGCAGTCAAACCCTGTGGCTCGTGCTCGATGCCAGCCGCACCATGGGCACCGCGCTACGCGAACAAGACGAGGGCGGGCGCGGCGCGCGCACACGTTTTGACCTAGCACTCGAAGCTGCACTCGATCTCGCCCACCGCGCGCTGTCCGTGGGAGACCAAGTCGGTGTGCTCGTTTATGCAGAGCGACGTATCGCCCTACTGCCTCCGCGCCGCGGCCGGACGCACCAGAGAGTCCTTATCGACGCACTGACTGAGCTGCATCCCGACACGGTGCAGCTC
The DNA here is from genome assembly GCA_038257655.1 of Polyangiales bacterium. Taxonomy (GTDB): domain Bacteria; phylum Myxococcota_A; class Polyangia; order Polyangiales; family DASUME01; genus DASUME01. Next base: position 11,319 of record JBBSJC010000222.1, read on the forward strand.
GACGTACGTGGCCTGATTGCGGAGCTTGAGCGCAAGGCCACGAAGCGCAGTCTGATCGTCCTGTTTACGGACTTGGACAACGAGAGCCACGGTCAGTTGCTCGCGGACCACGCAACGCTATTGCGGCGCAAGCACATCACACTACTCGTGAGCCTGGATGATTCGATAACACAGGCCCTGGCCAACGCACGTCCCGAAAGGGAAGACGAAGCCTACTTGCAGGCGGCCGCCACTGATCAGCTACATGAGCGCGCGAGCCTCAGCGCACGGCTTAAAAAGCGTGGTTTTATGGTGCTGGAAGCGAGCGAGGGCAGGCTCGCATCGGCCGCGATCGGTCGTTATCTGGAGCTCAAGACCTCTCAGCGCCTGTAAGCGTAAGTAGGCATTCTGGAAGCCAACTTGCCTGCTAGGCTAAAACGATGCGCGTGCTTCGATCACTCACGCTTTGGTGGTGGTTGGCTTGTGCCTTCACCTGCAGCGCCAGCAACGTCCACAGCGCGCGGGCCGATGCGCGTCCACAAGGACAGAGTCCGCACACGCCGCCCCCGCGCACGCTGCCCTCGCAGACGCTGGCCGAGGCGGAGGCCGCACTCGCAGGCGGCAGGTACGAGCAAGCGGCAACACTGGCAGAAGGTCTAGCCGAGAGGTCTGCTGACAAGGCCGCTCACA
>JBBSJC010000223.1:0-11973 GCA_038257655.1 Polyangiales bacterium
AAATTGTGCAAGACCACGGCGGCACCATTGACGTGGAGAGCGAACCTGGCCGCACCACGTTCACGATCGTGCTGCCTCAGAAGACCGAGGTCGCCGGCACGCAGCCGGCACCGCCCGGCCGCTCGTCTGTCGAGGCGTAGGGGCCTCACGCCGGCCTTCTCCCTACATGGGAGCGGGAGGACCAGGCTTAGCGCGGGAACCCAGGCTTACTCCCTCTCGCACGAGGTGACACGAGGTGGAGGGGGCCGGGGTGAGGGCTCACATGAGACGGGACAAGGTAGCGGTAGTGCCGTGGATGCTCAGCCGAAGTCGCGTTCGACGCGCTCTTGATCCTCTTTGCAGCGGATGCAGAGCTGGGTCTCCGGGCGGGCTTCCAAGCGCTTTACCGAGATCGGTTCCTCGCAGGACTCGCAGATACCAAAGCTACCATCCTCGATACGAGCCAGGGCCTTGTCGATCTTGTCTAGGAAGAAGCGCTCTCTCCCACGCAGACGAAAGGTAAAAGACTGGATGTACTCGCTCGCTGCCAGATCCATCTCGTCTGGAAGATCGTTCGTGTCGAGCGTCATGTCCTGTTGAAGGCTGTCTTTGGCGCTTTTGATTAGCGCCTCCTTCTTCTCTTCGAGGATCTGGCGGAACCGCTTGAGGTCCGACTTCTTCAGCGCTTCTGACGACTTCTTCATAGTCATATGAAGGCCCCTGGTCCCTTTCTGAAAGCCGCTCAGGATAAGCGCCTGACGGAAACCGTCAAGCCTCGTCCCTTTTGAAACAAAGCCGAGGGACAATATCAGACCCTTCGCTGTCCTGGCGCGAAGTCACGTGAGAAAAAAGCGATTTATCGAAGTTGATTCGAAGCCGGTGCCCGCGCAGGCCTGGGGCGTCTTTGCCACCGCAAGCGGCGTGTGGCGAGATCGAGCAAGAATGCGAGCACGGCCAGCCAAAGCGCCAGGGGCCAGCGCTCGGTCTGAGCGTCTACACGCCGTCCGCGTGGATCGAACAGGGCCGCGCCGCGAGGTGCAGCTCTGCCGCCCGTGGCAGCGGCCAATCGCAGCAACAAATCCTGATCCGGAGTCAGGCTTACGTATTCGGTGGGGAAGGGCTGACTGTAAGAGCCGGCCCCCGAAAGTACCGGGCGTCCCTCTCGGCTGAGGGTGCCGCGCAACACAAAGCTGCCGTAGCTGGTGAGGTCAAAACGCGCTTCGTAGCGACCGGGCGCGACCTCTTTGAGCGCAGCTCGCTGCTCGGGAATCTTCTTGTCTTGCGCCCGCAGCGTCAGCTCCCCCTCGAGCTCATGTACGAAGCGCTCGTTCGCGTCCAGGGCATCGAGACCTGCGATCAGGGTGTCGCCCTGACGGCTGGTCTCAATGCGCATGAGCTTCTCATCGCGCTGGGGCATGTGCTCGCGAATGAGCTGCGACCAAAGGGGCCCAAAGCTGCGCCATCGAAACCAGTCTGCAGACCAGCGTGGTGACACATCGCTTGTCCACGCGAGCGACCAGCCAAGCCCCACGCGCATGCGGGCGAGCAACGGCTCCCCGAGATCGCTCTCGAGCACCACCTGAGCGGGTGAAGGGCGCGCGCGTGTGGCCACGTAGCCTCGCAAGTAAGGTGCGCTATCGATGGCGATGCCTTTGAGAAAATCTGCTGGGCTTGCAATCCTGGCTGCGATGTAGTCTTCGACAGCAGACGAGCGTGCAACAGCGTTGGTCTCGCGCAGAAATAGCCGCGGGATGTTGTGGGGATCGGTGGTGAAGTAAGAACGTCCCCCGCCGAGACGTGCGGTGTCCTCGAGCAGCCCGCGGTTTGTATCTTCACCCAGGCCGATCACCGACACCGTGATGCCATCGACATGCATGCTTTGGACGAGCGTGGCGATGCCCTCTTCCTGCGTCTGACCGTCCGTCAAAAGGATCACGTGCTTGAGGCGCGCACGTACCGCGGCGAGATCTTGATAGGCGGCATCGAGCGCCGGGAAAAGGGCTGTGCCTCCACCGGCCGAAAGCTTACCGATTCCCTTCATCAGACCGAGGCGATTGCTGGCTGTTTGTAAGCGCACGACACGCGTGGGAATGGCGTCAAAGCCGATCACGCCGAGGTAATCGTCGGGACTGAGCAGATCAGCGGTGGCGCGGGCGGCCTCTTTGGCGAGCTCGATCTTTTGGCCGCTCATCGAGCCGCTCTTGTCGATGACGAGCGCGAGCGCGAGGCTCGGCTGATCGCGCCGGCGCTCCGTATCGAGACGCACCGGCAGTAGCGTTTCCATGCGCGTGTTGCGATAGCCGCCGAGCCCAAAGCTTGCGTCGCCGCCCGCCATCAGAAAGCCCCCGCCCGCTTGCATGTAGCGCTCGATAGTATCGACGGCGCGCAGCGAGAGCGCGTCGTTGGGTACATTCGAGAGCACGTAGAAGTCCACGCCGGATAGCCCGGCCGCATCGGTGGGTGCGCCCTCTGCGCCGCGCACATCCACATCGAAGCCCGCGTTGCGCAGCAGGTCCGCAAACGGCGTGCTCTGTCGGTGACTGCCCTCGACGTAGAGCACGCGCGGTTTACCTGTGACTTCGACCGTGCGCTCAAAGCGATTGTTCTGCGCGAAACGGTCCGCGCCATCGGGGGTCAGCTCCACGCGATAGGTTAGCGGGCCAGGCACGTACGCAACAGAGCGCAGCTCGACGTCCGTGTTGCCCTTTGGCAGCGTGACGGTGCGCGTCGCTTCAAGTCCGTTGGGCGCGCCATTCTGGAAGACCCGCAAGCTAGCCTTACTGTCGACGGTGCTGCGCAGTCGAACGCGCAAACGGAATGGCTCGCCCGCTTTGAGCGTGGGAGGGAGCACGATATCGTCGATCGCGACCTCCGCGGGCAGTGATGCTTCGGGAAGCGCGGTTAGAATAGTCGCCTCGCTGGCGTTGACCCAGCTTGCGGTTGCTAGGGCATCACCGTGTGTTTCGAGACCGTCACTCAACAGCACAAGCTGTCTGAGGTGATCCGGTGGAAACAGCGCAAGTCCTAGCGAGATTGCCGCTGAAATGTTGGAAGCCGATCCTTCCGAATGTCGGACGAGCTGCGTGTTTTTCGCCGGGTCGAGCGGCACGACGCGCGCGGTTTTTGCGAATGTGACGAGCTGCACATCGTGATCGTCGCGGGTACGCAGAGCGGCATCGATGCGCGTGCCGGCGGCTCGTAGCGCTTGATCGCTCATGGAATCGGATACGTCGACGACGAACACGTTGCTGATGCGTGTGGCGTCACTACGGGTGATCGGACGTGCGAGTGCGAGTGCGACGGCAGCAATGCCGAGCATACGCAGGGCGCACGACGTGATCAGCCGTGCCTGCGACAGATTCGCGAGAGACCAACTCAAGGCCCACAGCACGAATGGTAAAAGTGCGAGCAACAGTAGGCCGCGTGGCTCGAGCAACGTGAGCTCGCGAGCGCCGACCGAGAACGTAAGCTCTCCTGCGTCTGCGACTTTGATCACTGCTGCCAGGATCGCTGCGCTGGCTAGGCACGCCAGAGGCAGCCACAAGCGTAAGGCTGGGCGCCTCATACCGTCCACCGCCGGTGAAAGCTGAGCCACTCCGCTGCTAGCAGCAGACCGGCGATGACCGCAAGCCATGGCCATAGCCGAGAACCGAGCGAGCTGACGCGCACCCTTGGCTCCTCGCGCGCAGCCTTGACGATCACGGTGTCGCGAGGCGCAATCGCCCCTTCTAACTCGGCCTGAACATTGGCTGCGAGTAGCGTGCGCGTCGACCCTGCGCTGACGCTGTATACGCCCGCCTGGGCGACTTGTAGCCGCGCTTCGTGGTCACGGACGGCGACCTGGGTGATCTTACCATCTGGATGCTGGAGCGCTGCGCTCTCCACGCCATCGGGTACGCGAAGACGCCAGGGTTCGCCGACCAACCCGCGCGCAGCGTCGCTCGTCTGTTCGCCCGCCAGGCGATCAACGGCTGCCAGGATGAATAGCGGAAAGGAGACGCGAAGTGGTAAATCGCTCTGGCGGATATCGAAAGCGAGCGCGACAAAGCGGACTCCTTCGCGCTGGCCTTCGATGATCAGTGGATTGCCGCCGGCGGTTTGGGCGACCAAGCGATCGCCTTGTTCCGGAACGAGCGCGAGCGCGCTTGCGACATTGACGTCGCGCAAAGCGAGCGCGCGCGTAAGTGGGTGCTCGTCGTCCACGCGCTCGAAGAACGGCCGGTCGAGCGCAGTCTTGACTTTGAAGGGCGCAAAACGGCCCTGAGCGGGCGTGGGCGCCAAATAAAGCGCAGGTGCTTCGGGACGCTCAGGCGGAAGCACGTTGTCGAAGATCACGACGTCGTGCGCTCTGGCGCTCGTGTAAGCCGCAGGCGTGACCTCGTCGACATCTAGATACTCGTCCAACAGTAAGGCCGCTTCGAGATAGCGATTGCCTTCGCTGACGAGCAGCACCCGACTCTGCTTGCGTGGGGGTAATGCGGCGTAGGCGCGATCGTCCGCTGCGAGCACGTCCGCTCCGGCCTCTAGCTCGATGCGCGCTTCGAGTGCGGACCCGGTGGCCGCGAGATCGGCAAATGTGCGGGCCGCCACGCCCTGCGCCGGTAGCGTCAGACTTTCTTCGTGGAGTAAGGCTTGGCCCGCGAACAACCTGAGCTTGGCATCCTCAGGCTTGTCGCCGAAGTTGCGAACGCGCACGATGCTTTCGGTGTGCGTCTTGTCGAGTGGGTAACGACGCACCGAGAAATGCTCGATGCCCACGTTGCGCTTACTCTCTCCGACTTTCAGATAATGCACCTTGAGCTGCTTGTGCTCGGATGCGAGGCGCTTGGCCGCTTCGATGCCGGTGAGATTGCCGTCACTCACGATGAACAGCTCTGGTTGTTTGCTTTGCCTCAGCACGTCGATGGCGAAAGCCATGCCGACTCTCAGATCGGAGCTCAGGTCAGTGGCTTTGACGCGCTCGATGCCGTGCTGAAGCGCAGCTCTGTCATCCGTCAAAGTCGACATGGGCGTAACCGCGGCATCGAGCTGCGCCACTAGTGCGCGGTCCTGTCCGCCTAGTGAACGCACGATTGAGCGCGCCAGGCGCTTAGCGCTCTCGAGACGGCTCGGCTCGGCGTCGGTCGCCTGCATCGAAGCGCTGGCATCGACCAAGATCACGATCCGTCGATCGGTCGTCTTACTCAAGCGATGCGGATCGGAAATCGCAAAGGCGAGCAAGGCGGTGATCAGCAATGCGAGCAGCAGTGACAACAGCCTGCGCAGCTTGCGAGCCCAGGCCACGCCCTTGCGCTTTGCGAGCAAGCTATCCCAGAGCAAGACGCTGGGGACGATTACCTTGCGTTGTTCGTTCTTGAGCAAGTACAGCGCAAGCACGACTGCTGCCAAGCCCGCGAGGGTCAGCATCAGCATCGTGGGCGTGAGGCCGAGGAGCTCCATCAGCCGAGCAGGCCTCCTCGGCGCAGGACATCGAGCACCGCTTCGTCGAATGGACGAACGATCGTAAGCTCGAAGTAAGGCACCTTTTTGTCGCGACAAAAGCCGGCTAGGCGCGCGGCATGGGCAGCGTGGGCTTCTCGCAAGCGTTCTAACATCGCGCTCGTGATCGTGACCTCGCGCGTGTCCCCGGTTTCGGCGTCGACAAGCGTGAGCTCGCCTCGCAACTGCGGGCTGACCTCGTTCGGGTCGACGATGTGCAACACCGTGGTGTCAAAGCGCGCGTAGCGCAGGGCATCGATGCCTGACTCGAAGCCGGCTAAATCGTAGCCATCCGTGATCACGATGGCGATGCCGCGTCGAGACTCACGTGCGGCGAATGAACGCAGAGCACGCGCCATGTCGGTCTTACCGTTGCCAGTGAGTCTTGCCACGAAACGTAGCAACGTCAGAGCGCGACTCTGGCCGCGGGTCGGTGCCAGGCGCGCGCCGAGCACATCTCCAAAGGCTTGCACGCTGACGCGATCGAGGCCTGCAAGCGCGATGTAGCCGAGCGCCGCTGCGACCTTCTTGCCATAGGTGAGCTTCTGGGAGTCATTGGCCGTCATCGAAGCCGAGCAGTCCAGGAGCAGATACACCGAGATGTCTTGCTCTTCCTCGAACTGCTTGAGCACGAGCCGTCCGCTGCGTCCGAAGGCCTTCCAATCGAGAAAGCGGAAGTCATCACCCGAAACGTAAGGCCTGTGCTCAGCAAACTCGATGCCGCTGCCGGACTTGTTCGTGCGCCGCTCGGCGCGCGCTGATCCACTCGCCATGCGGCGTGCGAGCAGCACCAGGCTTTCTAGCTTTTGTTGAAATGCGTCATCGAAGGCATCGCTGACTTCGCGGCCGGCGCTGGCCGTGCTGCCGGCTTCGCGGCTGGCAGCTGGACGTTCAGAGCGGCGTAAGGGAAAACGCACGCGTCCTCACCGAGTGCCTATCGGAACCGCGGCGAGAATGTCATCGAGCAAAGCGTCGGCGCGCACGCCCTCGGCTTCGCCTTCGAAGCTCATGATGATGCGATGGCGTAGGGCGGGCTTGGCCACCGCACGTACGTCGTCGGTCGAGATACTGAAGCGGCCTTCGAACACAGCGCGGGCCTTGGCGGCAAGGAGGAGCGCTTGGGCGCCGCGCGGACTTGCACCAAAGCGCACGAAGCGCGACACGCGCGGTAGGCTCTGGGCACGCTCAGGATGGGTGGCCTCCAGTAAGCGAACCGCATAATCCTGAACGTGGCGCGCCACGGCGACTTCGCGCACCACGTGCCGTAGCTCTAGCAGACGCGCTTGATCGAGCACCGGCGCAACGGCTGCGTCTTGATTACCAGTTGTGCGGTCGAGAATCGCGTGCAGCTCGTCGTGGCTTGGAAACTCCACCTGCAACTTGAGCAAGAAGCGATCGAGCTGGGCTTCGGGCAACGGGTAAGTTCCCTCCTGTTCCAATGGGTTTTGTGTCGCGAGCACACAGTAAGGTTCGTCAAGTTTATAGGTCTGCGTGCCAACCGTAACAGTGTGCTCTTGCATGACCTCGAGTAGCGCGCTCTGTGTGCGCGGGGTCGCGCGATTGACCTCGTCGGCCAGCAGAATGTTGGCGAATACAGGCCCGCGCTGAAAGGTGAAGCTGCGCTGCCCCTCGCGTCCTTCTGTGATCACCGTGGTGCCGACGATGTCGCTCGGCATCAGATCGGGCGTGAACTGGATACGCGAAAACACGAGAGACAACGCCTGCGATAGCGTGCGCACGAGTAAGGTCTTGCCCAGTCCCGGCACTCCTTCGAGCAAGGCGTGTCCACCGCACAACAGACACATCAGCGTGCCATCGAGCACGTCGCGTTGGCCGACGATTCGTTGTGCGACGGCTTCGCGCACGCGCGCGACATCGCGTACCAGGGCTTCTACGCTTGCTTCAGGAGAGGTCTTGCTCACGGTACGTTCCGTTCTTCGCGGGGCCTGATCAGCTGAAAGTAGCGCCTTACGTAGAAGCGATAGCCCGAAGGGATATCTTCTTTGTCGAGCACTTCTTCGGCATGCGTGCGGTAGTCACTGTACACCTTGCGATACGAGGCCGTTGCAAAGCCGCGGTCGGCTGCATCGAGGATGATTTCGCTGCGCGCGGGCCCCTTGCTAGCTTTGCCCGCGACTTGGCTATCGCGCAGCTCGCTGTCGATATCGGTGGCGCTGCGGAGCTTGCGTTTGTCGTGCTCGTCCGAGGCGCGGGGCTCTGACCCCGTCTGCCCTTGCGTCATCCCTGGTAGCTCGATCTGCGCGGCGCTGGGGCCGTCGCCTCCAAGTTGGAGCGCGGGCTTACCCTTCTCGTTGTTCTCAGTGCCGGGCTTTTGATCGGGATCGCCGCCTTCCTTTTCATCGCCTTCACCTCCGGGCTTGCCCGCTTTGGGTCGCGCTTTAGGTACGAGCAACTTCGCCTGCTCTGCGTCTGGATCTTGGCCCGCCGCACGCATGACAAAACGTTGCGCGCGTTCCTGCTGGGAGCCCGGCGCTGGTTTGTTGGCGTTGCCCTTGCCGCGATCCTGCTCGCGTTGGCGTTGCAAAAGCTCGCGCAACTGCGCCAGCTGCTTTGCCAATGCTTCGCGCTGCTCGCGTGTGCCCTGCTCCTGGCCGAAGCGCTTGAGCTCCTCTGCGCCGCGCTCCAGCGCATTTTCGGCCTGATCGAGCTCGTTGGCAGCTAGGTCTTGGGCCGCTTGCGCCAAGTCTCGCTCCAGTCGTGCAAGCTCGCGACTGCGCTCGCGCTGCTGCTGATTCTCCCTGCGCAAGCGCTCGAGCTCGCGTTTGTTGCGCTGAAGCAGACGCTTTTCGTCGGGCGTTTTCGCCGAATCAGGGCGCTTCAGCAGGCGCTTGAGCTCGGCCTCGCGTTTCAGACTCGCCTCGCTCGCGTCGGCTCGGCGTTTGATGCGCGCTAGCGCCTCTTTCAAACGCGCCCGCTCACTTTCGGTCTTGGCCGCCAAGCTCTTGGCGAGTGCTGCGAGGGCTTCGGCTGCAGCGATCGGATCCTGCTGGCTCAGGGTTGCAGATAGCGCTTCGTCTGCCTTGGCCAAATCCTTTGCAAGCTCTGCCAGGGTCGTTTGGTCCGCACTAAGGTCGTGGGCCGCATCGGGCAAGAGCCGCTTCTCCAAAGATAGCAAGGCTTCGATCGCCGCAGCGCGGTCAAGCTCACCGCTTGCGATGCGATCGAGCAACGCGCGATAGGCTGCGCGCTGTTGTTCGGCTTCCGGCGTGATGGGAGCGGCGCTTTCTAGCTGAGCCAGCTCTTCATGAAACCCCGAAAGCTCGTCCTCACTCAGCGCCACGGTGCGCGCGACCGGCACGGGCAAGGTCGCCTTCACTGCGCGCGCGGGAAGCACGCCTGCACCGACCCACAAAAGCCCGAAAATCAGCGTAAGGTAGCGTGCACGTGGCGCGCGAAAGGGCGCCGCGCGCTGGGGTGAGAGGGTGCTCGCGCGCGCGACGGCGTCGTCGATCGCCGCATCCATAAAGCGCGAACGGTCCTGACGTTGCGAGAACTCAAGCGCGGTACGAACGCGGTCGTGGAAGGCGTGGGCATGATCGAGGCGTGCGGCGATCTGGTCACGTCGGACTGGCCACAGCCATGCGAAGAGTGCAGCCACGAACGCGAAACTTATCAGCCACAGGGGCTCGTTCTGATTGCGAAAGAACAGCAGACGCTGCACCAGCCGCACGCCGCAGCCGATCGCAAACCACAAAGCGAGCGCAGCTGTTGCGCTTTCCAGCGCGCGCTGCAACCGAACCCGGCCCAGCGTCCTTGCCACTACTTGCTGTAGGGGGCCTAAGTCCGTCATCCCTAAGCAGAGTGTACCGCGAATTTCTCGCTAACTGCCGGCTCGTACAAAGTCCGGCAATTCTCGCAAGATGAGCGCTTCGAGCACATCGTCACGGGTAATCTGTCCGCTCTCGGCGGGCAGTACCACGAGGGCATCGACGCCGATCAGCGCCGGCAAGCTTCCCGACCCCTGGCGTGCCGCGAGTTGCGCAACCAGCCGACCGTCCGCGCTCGGGGAGAGTCGCGCGCGCGCAAACTCCACGCGACCCGTAGATCGCTGCAACGGGGCGGAGAGACAAACCTCGGCACGGCGGCGTTGCGGTTGTGGGTCACCGAGCATCTTGCGCAGACCTGGCCGCACGAACAGCTCGAAGGTGACCCAGCTACTCACCGGATTGCCTGGCAGCCCCAACACGGGAACGCGGTCATTTCGCGCACGCGCAAAGCTCACGGGCTTGCCCGGTTTCATCTGGATCTTCCAGAAGGACAGCGCGATGCCCGCATCCGTCAAAGCGTCGCGCACCACGTCGTAGTCCCCGACCGACACGCCGCCGCTTATCACGACCACGTCTGCTGCGAGTGCCTGACGAATCGCATCGGCCGCGATGCTTCGCTTATCGCGTACCGCCGGCAAGACCCACGGCTCTCCTCCTGCTTCGAGCACCTGCGCTGCAAGCGCGTATGCGTTGGTGCTGACGATGCTGCCGGCCCGCGCAGGCTCGCCGATGTCGCGCAGCTCATCGCCTGTGCACACGATAGCGACGCGCGGACGCCGATGCAGCGTCACGCTCGCAAGATCCTGACTGGCGAGCACTGCGATCTCGCCCGCGCCGAGTAGTGTCCCTGCGGGACAGAACAGATCCCCAACACTCAGGTCGCTGCCCTGCCTGCGTACGTTCGCGTCAGCCTTGGGCGCCACGCGTAACTGCACCGTGTCGCCCTCGCGCTGCGTGTCTTCCTGCAAGACGACCGCGTCTGCACCCTCAGGCAGCATCGCGCCGGTGAAGATGCGCATGACGGTTCCTGGTGGCAGCGCGCTAGGCGGCTCTCCACCCGCGCGGCTTTCCCCATGCACAGGCACGGTGACTGGTGTTTCTTCGTTCGCGCCGCGTAGCTCCGACGCGCGCACCGCGTAACCGTCCATCGCGCTTTGGTCAAAGGCTGGCAGCGCAGCCGCAGCCCGCACATCGACGGCCGAAAAGCGGCCTAAGGCCGCGAGCAAGGACACGCGCTCAAGCCCGACAGGCTCGAATGACGCCAGAATTTCAGTACTCGCTTCCGCGACGGTTTTCATCCAGCGATTATGGCGCTTGCGGCGCGAGCTCGTCAGGCGTCGGTGCCTTTGTATCGGTCACCGTCTCGTCCAGGGGCTCGGAGCCTTCGTTCAGCTCGCGCACGGTCGGGGCTTTGACTTCGCTGTCCGTCTCGTCAACCGCGGGCTCGTCAAGCGCGGACGCTCCTGGCCCGGGTGATGGCTCAGCCTCAGCAGCAGGGAGGGCGGACTCGTCGGCGGGCGGGACCGCGTCCGCTGCTGGCTCATCGTCAGATTTCGCAGTGTCTGTCTTCGCCTCGGATTCAGCCACGCCCTGGGGAAACAGCTCCTCATCCACCTCCGCAGGTTCCGGCACGACGGGCACGGGCAGCGCGGCTTTAGTCTTGGCAGGTTCGGTCGTGCTGGAGATGCGCGCGATAAGCCCCTTCTTTTCGAGCTCAGGTAGCTGCTTTTCTGGCACATACACGACGACCCAAGAATCCTGCTGCAAGTCCTTGTTGGTCGCGAACTGATTGATGCGACCGATCGAGCCCGCGGACAGATCGAACTTGTCAGCGATCTTGACCATCGTGTCACCGCGCTGCACGCGGTAGCGAACGCGCACGCGACCACGCTGGGCTTCGTGAAAGTCGAAGAACTCGTCGCTGCCCGCGGTGAGGATTTGGACTTGGTCAGGTGTCAGCACGACCGCCCTGCCGAGGTCGAGGTCCTCGCGTACGAATAGCTGCACCAGCATGTCTCGCTGCAGGCTCGCTCCGTCCGCAAAGTGATTCCAACTGAGCAGCTCATCGACGGTGACGTCAAAAAAGCGGGCCACACTCTGGGGCGTATCCCGACTAGCGACGCGATAAAAAATGCGACGGCGGCCCTCGTATTGAAACGTTCGCGGCGGCACCGTCGCGACTGCATTGAGCCCATTCAGAGTCGTGACCTGTGCCACGGCCGGCACGACCAAGGGAAAGCCTGCGCCCACGCGCGCGTCACTGGAAAGTTCGTTGATGTCGCGCAAACGTGCGGCGCTGATACTGAAGCGACGCGCCACATCGTCGAACGTTTCGCCGAAGCGCACCACGTAGCTCACATGCTGCGCAGGTTGTTTGTTCTTCGACCAGCGCTCGGCGAAGCGCTGGTATTGCTCTCGCGGCACGTATACGTTGACCTTCGTCTCACCCGGCGAGACGCGGCCGCGCTTGAGATGGGCGTTGAGCTTTAGGAGTTGTTCTCTGTCTACTCCGGCAGCGCTAGCCACGGGCCCAAGCGGCGTGCCCGGCGGCACGTCGACCTTAGACAGTAAGATCGTCGGCTCAAGTGTGGTCTTTCCGAACCCGAACTTCTCCGGATTGTTGGAGACCAAAGCGACTGCCGTGATCTTGGCGACGTAGAGCGAGGTCTCGTAGGGTAAGCCCGCTTCGAGATGGGAAAGTAGCCAGTAGTCGTTGCTGTTGTACTTG
>JBBSJC010000224.1:0-11901 GCA_038257655.1 Polyangiales bacterium
CGCCCTGTTTGCGATCGATCTGATCGCTGCCGCGCCGGAAGCATTTGGCAAGGTAGTCCACGACCGTCTCGGGCCTCAGCGATCCGAACGGGTCTTCGACCGAGATTCCGATGCGGCGTCCATCGCAGGCGAAGGTGACGGCGATTTCCTCGCTGGCCGCAAGCTCCACGCGCTCGCTGCGCGGCAGGGTCGAGTTGCGCGCCCGGGCTAGTGCATCGACCGGCGCATCGTAGAGCGCGTTCGTGGTCAGCTCCTCGGCGACCGTCAGCAAGAGCTCGGTCTTTCGCTCACTCAACCCGATCGCGTCTGACAGGCTCTGGCAGGTCGCGAGCACGTGCTCTTTGTCACTCGAGCTCGTCACGTTGATCCGTCGGGCATGGGCGCCCCAGCCAAGATACTTGTCGAGGCCAAAGATGTCCTTACGGAGTGTCTTTTGCACAGTCACGAGCAAGTCCTCGGCCGGCACCGGACCATTTCGTGCGAGGAGCTTACGCGCCTTGTGTCGGCCAAACAGGGTGACGAGATCTTCGCGCTCGGTCTGGCCTGCGAATAGTAAGAGCCCCCCCGAAGCGTTGAGCTCGCTGAAGCGCGCAAACACCCGTTCCTTCTCGAGTGCCGACAGCTGGTCGTAGTTGATCACTGCTACGTCCCACTTACCTTGCCATTCGATCGCGCCGAAGTTGTCCCGCACATCCGTGATGCCGACCACCGTACGCAGCACCCGGGCGATGTCGCGGGCGCAGGCCGGATCACGTTCCATCAGCAGCGCGCGCCCCGCGGCAGGGCCCGAAAAAATGCGGCCACGCGTAAAGGCCTCGTCTCTTGCCGGCGTCGTGCTCATGTCTTCGACTTACGGTCTTTGATCATTTTACTCAGCCGATCGCGCGTGACGTCGAGATCGTCTTGAAGCTTGCGTAGCCGGTCCACACTACGCGGATTGGCGGGCTCGCTCGTGTCCGCGGCTGCAGCGGTGGCGCTGAAGCTCCTCGATTCGGATTGGGCGAACGACGTAAACGGGGCGCTCGCTGCGGTCGCGGCATTCTGCCCGCGTACGGATGGCGCCATGCTGCGGGTGCGCGGGGCGGACGTACGCATGGCTTCGCCGAGCAGGCGGACTGCAAGCTCCGGCGGGTTTGGTCGTGGATAGTCGGCTGAGAAAGCCAGATAGCTTTTCGCCACATCGTCAAACTCGGCCATGGCCCTGCACGTAGGACAGCGGGCTTCGGGCGGGGAGGCCGTCTGCGCGATCACGAAATCTGCTCGGAGGTCGAGCAAGGTTTCGAACTCGGCGTCGCAGGCACTACAGAAGTAAGGCAGGTACACGCTCAACACTTCGCCCTGCTTACCAAAGCCTGCGACCATGTTGAACTGCCGCACGATGCACGGCCTGCAGCGCATGAAGCCGTAGTAGCGGGCGCGCAGCTCCTTTAGCGCTTTGACCCACTGCAGTACGCCATAGGAAGTGATGCGCTTCACGGCGTCTAAATCGTAGACGACGACCTCGGCCGCTCCGGGCACAAGGGCCTGACTGTCCGTAGACTCGTCGATCGTTCCTTCCAAGCGCACGAGCGTTCCGGCCTCGAGCACAATGGTTGCGACGTTTAGCTTCGGGCTGTTCACGCTCTGATCCTAACGGTCCAGAGGCGCGCTCGTCGATAGCGGATACGTACAAGAGGAACTGCCCACACTGTGAGAACAGGTGAGCGAGAGCAGTCTCTTGCCGTCAATCTACTTGACTTGTCGCGATAAAACGCGCGTGAAAGCCGTGAGGAATTCGGCGTTTCATCACGATGCGAGCTACTGGCGGTCGGTCGTACTTCTGTGCGTCTACGACGCGTAGCTCCGACTGCTCGGTGTTCGTGTCATGGGTAAGCACCAGCACCCAACCCTCATCCTCTTGAGTAGCTTTGCGCTTGGGCACGAACACGCCTTCGCCCCCGATCACCCCAGCCTCGAACACGTGAGATTCGAAGCTTCCGGTTTCGAGGTCGTATTTCCGTAGAGCGATAAATTCGGGGCCGTCTACAGCCTTACTATTGCGCAAGACGGAAGCATAGTTGTAGCGAGCCTTGCGACCTAGCCGCGCCTCGTTGACGCACTCAAAGCCGATCGCCGCATCGTCGAGCTGTTCGACGCTTACTTTCCCTGTCTCGAGGTTGATGCGGAAGCGATGCATCGTGCCTTCTTCGGCACTTTCGAGCTGCTCGCTGGCGGCGATCGTCGTCTCCTGCGCGACCATGAAGGTGCCGGGCATGCGCCCGCCGGTGATCACGATCTCGTCGCCTTCTTCGTAGGCGTTGGCCGTGTGGTACATGAAAAAAGACGGCACCTCGAACCAACGGATCTCACTGCCCCTGCCGTAGCGAGGCAGCACGCCAAAGCGTGCGCCCTTGTCCGGCTCCCAGCTGATGAAAGACTTGCCGCTCATTAAACGCTCGGGTCGCATCACCGCCGGCAAGTCCATGAAGATGGCGTAGCGCTCGGTGATGGCAAAGTCGTGCATCATCACCGGCAGCTTGAGCTCGATCGTCTCTGACTGTTCGAGCTCGCCCTCGGGCGACACCACGTGATAGCGAAGGTAAGGAGGCATCGGCGAATAGCCAAAGAAGAACATCTCGCCGGTCACCGGGTCGACCTTAGGGTGGGCAGTGAACGGACCCTTGAGCGCACCTTCGTAGTTGTAGCGACCCTTTGTTTCGAGCGTTGCGGGGTCGAGCTCGTAGGGCGGCCCGCCTTCCCAGAGCGAAAGTAGCTTACCCGCGTGAAACACAGCTGAGGTGTTGGAGCGATTTTTCATCATGCCGTGGGGATTCGAGAAGTCCGGCGGCTCTTCCAGGCCCTTCCAGAGGGCTTTGCCTGCTTTTTCTTCGATCAAGAACTCGCGCGTGCGCACCCAGCTGTTCTGGTAGCTGGCCTTACCGTCTTTGAGCCGAATCGCGTGCAGCATGCCGTCGCCGTCGAACCAATGGTAAGTGCCGAGCGGCGAAAAACGCGGGTTCGGTCCGTTGCGCAAGAACAGACCATCGAGCTCGCGCGGCAGCTCGCCAATGACTTCGAGCTCCGCGTCGGTGCGCTCGTCATGAACCGGGCTGAAGTTGCCTTGTAAAAACGGATTATCTTCGTGCGATCTCATGGGGTCTGCTCACTTTTTTAAGGAAGGGTGCTGAAAAAGCCGTGCTAGCTCGGTGCCCATGCTGGCAAAGCGCTTGCCGCCAAGGTCGTCCTGAAGCCCGAGGTGATCGACCACATCGGTCAGGGCGCCCAGGGCGAGAAACAACGTGGTCGGGATCAACGGGTCGAGCGTCTTTGGAAGCTTGCCGCTTTCGATCGCTTGTTCGAACAGACCTCGCACCAGGTCGATGACCTCGCGATAGGCGTCGCGCACCGCTTCTGCGATCACCGGATCGTCTGTCGCCGCGAACGAGCGAAAGCGCAGCTCGAGCATCTGCGGCCGCACTTCCAACTGCTGCTGATACCAAATCGACATGCGTGATAACGCTATCAACGGATCGGGGGCAGCCTCTGCAATCTGACGCCACGCGCCAACGAGCTCGTTGGTCGTCTGCTCGAGCACAGCGAGGTACAGCGCCTGCTTGTTTTCGAAGTGCCGATAAATCGTGGGCTCGCTGATGCCGGCCTGGGCTGCGATCTCGGCGGTGCTCGCCGACACGTAGCCAGAGCGCGCAAACACCCGGATGGCGACAGCGAGAATTTGTTGCCGGCGCTCGGCCGCGGGTAAGCGGGCTGGGCGCGGCGCGCGTGCGCCATTTTCGGGGATCGGTTCATCCATAGTGAGCGCTCACTAACATACATGCTGGCCGGCCGGCTGTCCTATGAAAACGCGTTTCACAGCTGCTGGCTGGCGTTTCAAAGCGCGCCTACGGCGTGTCTTACGCTCTGAGCATCAGCTTGCGCAAAGTGCTCTTGCTCACGCGGCACACACCCCCGCCCTTGCTGCGCTCAACGAAGCCACTTAGTCTCTATAGGCTCGCGAAAGTAGTGGACTTTTTGGCAACCGTCCGGGGAAGAGCAGGGGAAGAGCATGGCAGGCGTGGCGCTAGATCAGACGGTAGTAAAGCGCTGCCGCTCGTTGGCGGCCGAGGTCGCCTCGGAGGTCCAGCGCTTCATCGATGCGCACACCACGGTCGGGGTCGAGCGCACGGTGGCGCGCGCCCTCGGGGTCGAAGGTGTGGACGACCAAGGCGCGCCACTGGTCAATCAGCTTGTCGATCGCGTCCATGCCGCCGGCATGCTCGACCGGGGCATAGCGTTTCTGCTCGGCCGCGAGATGTTGCGCCGGCGCTGCAGCGCGCTCGAGGCCGCGGAGCAGCTGGCCTATGGTCAGGCGCCGATTACGCCCGAGGGCGACGAGTCCCGCGAGGCTATCGCGGCGATGCTCGTGGAGCCGACGCGGGCGGCACTTGGTCGCATCGATCAAGCGCGCGAGCAACGTGAGCAGATGAAAGCCCAGCACGGCATGGGCGGTGCGCCATGGAAGTACGTGATCGTGGCCACCGGCAATATCCACGATGATGCGGTGCAAGCCAAGGCTGCAGCCCGCGCCGGAGCAGACGTGGTGGCCGTGATCCGCGCCACCGCCCAGAGTTTGCTCGACTACGTACCGCACGGCGCAACCACCGAAGGGTATGGCGGCACCTACGCCACCCAGGAGAACTTTCGCATTCTGCGCGAAGCACTCGATGAAGCAGGCGCGGAGCTTGGCCGCTATGTGATGGGCACCAATTACAGCTCAGGCCTGTGCATGAGCGAGATCGCCTGGATGGCCGCCGTCGAGCGTCTCGACATGCTGCTCAATGATTCGATGTACGGCATCTTGTTTCGCGACATCAACATGCGTCGCACGTTCGTCGATCAGTACTTCTCGCGCCGCATCATCGGACGCTCGCGCATCATCATCAACACGGGCGAGGACAACTATCTCACCACGGCCGACGCGCTCGATGCGGCCCATACCGTGCTCGCGAGTCAGTTCATCAACGAAGCTTTTGCCCATCGCGCGGGGCTCGACGATGCGCTGATAGGCCTAGGCCACGCCTACGAGATCGACCCCTGGGTGGAAGACAGCTTTTTGATCGAGCTCGCCCAGGCTCAGCTCGTGCGTCAAGTATTTCCAGACCATCCGATCAAGTGGATGCCGCCGACCAAGCACAAGACGGGCGACGTGTTTCAGAGCCACGTGCACGACGCGATGTTCAGCTTGGTGGGCATCACCACGGGCCAAAGCATTCAGCTGCTCGGCATGTTCAGCGAAGCTATCCACAACCCGCTGATGATGGACCGCTACTTGTCACTCAAGGCCACGCGTTACGTGTTCAACGCCGCCAAGCACCTAGGCGATGAGGTGCAATGGAAACCGGGCGGGCAAATCGAACGCCGCGCCCACGAAGTGTTGACGCGCGCCAACGACTTGCTCGAGACCGTGTGCAAGGAGACGTTGTGGACTGCGATCTCACGGGGTGCGTTTGGCGACGTGAAGCGCGAGCCCACGGGCGGCAAGGGGCTTGCAGGCGTGGTACCTCGCGCACCTGACTATTTGAACCCTATTCTCGAGAAGCTGGAGGCACGGTCATGAGCAAGGATCGTCCAAAGATTTTACGCGCCTATGGTGACCGTGCCGGCGACGGTATGATCCAGCTCAGCTTCACACTAGAGATCTTACCTTCGCCGCGCGCCAAGGAAGCTGCGCGCCGCTTTGCCCAAGCCCATGGTTTGGATGAGGTGCTCGTCACCTGCATGGAGCAGTGCGGCCCCGAGCACAGCTATTTCGTGGTGTACGGACAGAGTCGCCATCAAGTCGACATGTCGCGCATCGAAGTGCCCGTGGTCGATGTGCCCGATCTGTCGAAGGAAGAGATCGATGAGCTCGTGAAAACACAGCTCGGCCGCAAGGTCGTGGTGGTCGGCGCGTGTACGGGATCGGACGCCCATACCGTCGGCATCGATGCGATTTTGAATATGAAGGGCTATGCCGGCGAAAAGGGGCTCGAGGCTTACAAGAGCTTTGAAGCTCTCAATTTGGGTGCTCAAGTCGAAAATGATGCGTTGATCGCCCGCGCCAAAGCGGTCGGAGCCGATGCCATGCTCGTCAGCCAGGTGATCACGCAGCGCGGTTGTCACAAGGAAAACGCGCGTGCGCTCGTCGATCGCTTGATCGAACGTGGTGACCGCGCGCGCTTCTTACTATTGCTCGGTGGGCCGCGTATCGATCACAAGCTTGCGATCGAGCTCGGCTTCGATGCGGGCTTTGGCCCCGGCACCTTGCCCAAACACGTGGCGTGTCTGATTGCGACGCGATTGATCGAGAAAAAGAGGCTTTTATGCTCCGCGTAACCCATCGACTGCGCATGGGCAGTCACGATGCCCATTATGCCGGCGAGCTCGTCGACGGTGCACGCTGCCTCGGCCTGTTTGGCGATGTCGCAACGGAGCTTCTGATTCGTCATGACGGCGACGAAGGCCTGTTTCGCGCCTACGACAGCGTCGAGTTCTTAGCGCCGGTGCGTGCAGGCGACGTGCTCGAGGTCGAAGCGGAGCTGGTCGATGTCGGCAAGACTAGCCGCAAGCTGCGCTTCACCGCGCGCAAAGTGATCGAGCTTATCCGCGACCCCAAGCTTGCGGAAAGCGCCGCGCGCGTGCTCGAAGAGCCCGTGATCGTCTGTCGCGCGAGCGGCACCTGCGTCGTGCCCCTTGAGTGCCAACGTCTTCCGGAGAAATGAACATGGCAGCGGACGGCATCGTGATCACGGCAGCCATTGTGGGCGCGGAGGTGACGCGCGAGCAGAGCCCGTATGTTCCCTATACTGCGCAAGAGATCGCAACCGAAGCCAAACGTTGTGCAGACGCGGGCGCGGCCGTCATCCATCTTCACGTACGCGACGCACAAGGTAAGCCCAGCCAAGATGAAGCGCTGTTTCGCGCAGCAATCGAAGCCATCCGTGCCGAGTGCGACGTCGTCATCCAAGTATCGACCGGCGGCGCCGTCGGCATGGCCCTCGAAGAACGTCTGGGAGGCTTACGGTGTGCGCCCGAGATGGCGACCTTGAATTGCGGCTCGGTCAACTTTGGTGACGATGTCTTTGCCAACTCGCTGCCCGACATGCGCAAAGTGGCGCGCCGTATTCGCGACCATCAGATCGTGCCCGAGCTCGAGCTCTACGAAGTAGGGCATCTCGACAGCGTGCGCCTGCTCGAGCGCGAAGGGCTCTTGACGCCGCCGCACTGGGTGCAGTTCGTGCTGGGTGTGACCGGAGCCATCGGCGCCCGCGAAAGCGTGCTGCGCTTCTTCGTGAGCGAGCTTGAACCCTCTAACCATTGGGGCGTCGCCGCGGTGGGCCGCTATCAGCTGCCGATGGCAGAGCTTGCGATAGGCCTCGGCGGTCACGTGCGCGTGGGGCTCGAGGACAATCTGTACCTGGAGCGCGGCGTGCTCGCCCAAGGCAGCGCGCCCCTCGTAGCGCGGGTCGCATCCTTGGCGCGCAGCCAAGGGCGAGAGCCCCTGACCGCTGCTCACGTCCGTTTACGGCTTGCTACCAGCCAGAATTAGTAACATCAAGCACATACAATGTAAGACGGTTCAGGTAATTGGGCTGGAAAGTTCTTCTGCGGGCACCTAGATTCGCGCCCTGGGGGATAATTCCATGACCAAGAACAGTCTGATTCTCGCTGCGTGTATCGCGAGCCAAATAGGATTCGCTTTACCCGTCGCCGCGCAGGGCAGGAGTTTGTTCGCGGGCACAGCGACCGAGCCCGGCGCTTTGGGCGCGCTGCCCAGCCGGGCCCAACGGAGCGCAGCCCCGGAAATCACGCTGCCGCTCAAGCTCGAAGCGGTACGCAACGATAGTCATCCAGCGCTGCGCACTACGACCCTAGTCGGCGAGGACGTGCTGCGGCTCGTAGGCGC
Source organism: Polyangiales bacterium (assembly GCA_038257655.1). Lineage (GTDB taxonomy): Bacteria > Myxococcota_A > Polyangia > Polyangiales > DASUME01 > DASUME01. Next base: position 7,922 of record JBBSJC010000224.1, read on the forward strand.
GGGCTTCGGTCGCGAGGCGGGCGGGCGCGAGGTTCAGATCAAGGTTGGCAGAGAGCGCATCACCCTTACTGTTCTTGCCTGGCATGACGACGAAGTGCGGGTGCAGGTTCCAGACCTGACAGGGCTCGGCATCGATGGCAAGCAAGCAGCCTCATTCGAACGCGAGCTTGCACAGGGTAAGAAGAGCGTGGTCGGGCCCAAGGTGGAGATTGGGATTGCCCTAGATAGTAAGTGGGTTGCCAAGCGGAGCGGACAGCTGGCTGTGGCTTATCGCGATCTCGATGGGGACGGCAGCACTACGATCGAAGACTGTGACGACTTCGATCCACGTCGCCGCCCTGGCAATCAGGAGACCTACGATGTGGCCGGTGTGGACGAGGACTGCAACGCCGACACGCAAGCCTCCCCGCCCGTTGCTGCGCCGCTCGTCGCGCCAGAGGCAGACCCGCTCGTCGCGCCTGACTCAGAAGCGGACCCGCTCGGCATCGACTCTCCAGAGCTTTGAACAGTCAACTTACTTGACGGGAGCAGGAGGCATGTCGCTGCGCGAGACGCGATTGCGGCCGGCATGTTTGGCGGCGTACAGCGCCTGATCGGCGCGTCGAACGAGCGCCTCCCCGTCTTCGCCGTCGGTCGCCTCGAGTTGGGAGACGCCAAGGCTTATCGTCAGCTGATTGTTCGGTGGATCGCGACCTGACGGCAGCTCCGCTGCGGCGATCGCCGTACGCAGCTTTTCTGCGACGGCACTGGCTTCCCCCAAGTCGGCTCGCGGCAACAGGATCATGAACTCCTCGCCGCCGACGCGCGCCACCAAATCGACCTTACGAACGCTCGCAGCCAGCAGCTCCGAGACGGAGCGTAAGACCGCATCGCCCGCCGGGTGGCCATGCCGATCGTTCAACTGCTTGAAGTGATCGATGTCGATCGCGACGAGCGCAAGGGGCTTCTGGAAGCGTCGTGCGCGGTCGATTTCCATGCCGAGCTGCTGGCGAAATAGTCGTCGGTTGGCGAGCGCCGTGAGCTCGTCATGGGTGGATAGCTCGCGCATACGTTCAAACAGCTGGGCGTTGCGAATGGCGAGCGAGGCGTTGTCCGCGATGGCGCACAAGAGCTTGAGGTGAACGTCGGTGATCGGATCCTGCTCAGGGCGCGTGACCGTCAGCACGCCGAGCAGACGTTGCTGATATAGGATCGGCACGGCTGCGAGTGATCCCTCGCGTGCCGCCTGGCCCCAAAAAGCCAGGTAAGTCTCTTCGCGGCTGACGTCTTCGACCACGAGGGGCTCGCGCGTCTTACCGACGTGCCCGGAAATACCTTCTCCGAGCAGCACGGAGCGCCCGACTACGGCCTCCTGCTGTGGGAAACCATAAGCGGCGCGCACGACGAAGGTCTGGCTGCTTTCGTCATGAATAAACATGACCGCTTCGCGCAGCTTGAGCAGTTGACCCATGCGCTCGACCAAGGTGTGCAGGACCTGGTCAAGCTCGGGGCTCGAGGTCGTGATGCGCAGGATGTCGAACAGCAAAGCGCGCTCTTCCAGGCGTGCACTCAGCTCCTCGGTTTTGGCGGCCAGGTCGTGCTTGAGGCGTAGCTCGATTTGCGCACGGCTCAGCTCCCGCTCTTGATCGATCATGCTGGCACGAATGCGTGTGACGCGCGCCAGCAGGCGATTGACGGCATTGCCCACCTCGCCGAGCTCGTCTCCGCCCAGATAGCGAATGCGCGCCAGATCATCGTTGGGACCGCTTCGATCGATCACTTCGACCAGGTGCGCGAGGCGCGACCCGACCAGGCGCTGTGAGATCAAGCCTGCGATAAGTCCCGCAGCAGGAACGACGAGCAGGGCGCCCCGCGCGAAGGCATAGGCTGGGATAGCGGGGATCACCCCGGTTTTGCCGAGCACGAGCACGAGCAACGCCGACAGGGCGACGCTGCCTCCGACGATGACCCCGGCCTGTCGCGCAACGCTGCGCTTCATCCACTCCAGCACGATGCCCTGCGCTGTCTGGGTTGCAGCTCGCGTGCAACCAAGCGGAAACAATAGCAGTGGGTGCGACTTTTGTCTGCACGGCGCCCTGCGGAAGCGCTAGCTTCTTGCCCGATGACGATGAAGTTTGAACCCTCGGATCTCGACGGCGTAGCCGGCATGTTGGTAGGGCTGGATGGCCCTTCGATCTCACGCGACTACCTGTTCAACCTATTCTGTCGCCAAGCCAAATTCGCGGAGGTTGCAACCCTCAACGACAAGTACATGGCGCTGTCTTATACGGTTCGCGATCGCATGTTGCATCGCTGGATTCACACGGCGCATGCCTATTTCGAGCGTGAAAGCCGCACCGTGGCTTACCTGTCTGCGGAGTATCTGATCGGCCCGCAGCTGGCGAGCAACCTGTTAAGTCTCGGCATTTACGAGGAAACCGAGAAGGCGCTGGGGCAGCTGGGTGTCAAGCTCGACGATTTGATCGAGCACGAAGAAGAGCCAGGCCTTGGCAATGGCGGGCTCGGACGGCTTGCCGCCTGTTACATGGATTCGCTCGCCACCCTGCAGATCCCCGCCATTGGCTACGGAATTCGCTACGAGTTTGGCATCTTCGATCAGCAGATTCGCGAGGGGCAACAGGTCGAAGCGACCGATTCATGGTTGCGTTACGGCTACCCCTGGGAGGTGCGCCGCCCTGAGATCGAGCTCGTCGTCAAGCTGGGGGGCCATACTGAGGGTCATGTCGACGAAAGCGGTCGCTATGTGGCGACTTGGATCCCCGGACGCATCGTCAAAGGCATTCCGTACGACACGCCGGTACTCGGGTTTGGCGTCGAAAACGCCAACTTCTTGCGACTGTGGCAAGCCGTGGCCGTCGAGGCGCTCGACCTGGCTGCCTTCAATGCAGGCGACTACTTTCGCGCCGTACAGCAGAAGGTAGCCTCAGAAAACATTACCAAGATCCTCTATCCCAACGATCAACCCGAAGTGGGTAAGATCCTGCGTTTGGAGCAGCAATACTTTTTCGTGTCGTGCTCGCTGCAAGACATGATTCGCATTCACCTGCAGCGTGATCAGAGCCTGGACCGCTTTCACGAGAAGTACGCAGTGCAGCTCAATGATACCCATCCTGCGCTCTCGGTCGCGGAGCTGATGCGGCTGTTTGTCGACGAGCACGGGATGGAGTGGGAGAAGGCCTGGGGCATTACCACCCGCACCTTTGGTTATACTAACCATACGCTCTTGCCCGAGGCGCTCGAGACCTGGTCGTTGCCCTTGTTTCGGCGAGTTCTACCGCGCCATCTGGAGATTATCCTCGAGATCAACCGCCGCTTCCTCGAGACGGTGCGCGCGCGCTTTCCTGACGATGAGGGGCGCATTTCGCGCATGTCGCTTATCGATGAGCACGTGCCCAAGAGCGTGCGGATGGCGAATCTGGCGTGCGTGGGCAGCCACGCGATCAACGGCGTGGCAGCGTTACACACAGATTTGCTCAAGCAGACGGTGCTTGCAGACTTTGCAGAGCTCTATCCAGCGCGCTTCAGCAACAAGACCAATGGCGTGACGCAGCGCCGCTTTTTGCTCTTGGCCAACCCGCGCTTTTCCGCGTTGCTGAAGGAAGTGATCGGCAGCGGCTGGATTCGTGATCTGACGCAGCTCAATGGCCTTGAGCCCTACGCCACCGACCCCGCTTTTATCGAGCGCTTTCAGGCCCTGCGGCGGCTGAACAAGCTTGAGCTCGCGCGTAGGATCAAAGAGAGCTGCGGCGTCGAGGCTGACGTCGACGGTATCTTCGATGTTCAGGTCAAGCGCATCCACGAGTACAAACGGCAGCACCTGAATGTCTTGCATACGATTGCGCTTTATCAGCGGATCAAAGAGGGTCGAGCGGCGGGCATGGTGCCTCGCACCGTGATCTTCGGAGGCAAGGCCGCGCCGGGCTACCACATGGCGCGCCTGATGATTCGCTTGATACACGACGTGGCAGACGTGATCAATC
>JBBSJC010000225.1:0-11900 GCA_038257655.1 Polyangiales bacterium
AAATTCCGCGGCGACGATGACGTATGGGTGTTCATCAACGGGAGGCTCGCCGTGGATCTCGGTGGCGTGCACGGAGCGCTTTCCGGCTCGGTAACCCTCGATGCCTCCACTGAGTCAAGCTACGGGTTGACGCCGGGCGGTCTCTACGAGGCGGCCGTCTTTCAGGCCGAGCGTCATACGGTTCAGTCCAACTACCGCTTACAACTCGCTGGTTTCTTTTTCGGACGTACCGAGTGCAGCAGCGTATGTGGCGACGGCATCGTGACCACCGACGAAATCTGTGACGACGGGGTCAACGATGGCAAGGCGGGCGGCTGCAAAAATAACTGCAAGGGCCGCGTACCACAGTTTGCACAAACTGGACCTTACTGGCGCAACTACGATGCGATGGAAACCTGTAACCCCAGTGAACGCCCGACCTGGGGAGAGCTCACGTGGGAGGCCGAGACACCCGGCGACAGCAACGTGCGGCTCGAAGTCCGCTCGGCCGAGCAACGCGCCAACGTGAATGCGGCGAGCCCAGTCAGTATCGACGTATCCGCACACGGCGATAAGGGCTCCGTCAACGTCGCACAACTGCTCGGTGCTAAGCGCAAAAACGATCCCCATCTACGAGTAACCGCCCTGCTCGAAGCGTCGAGCGACGAGACCGCGTCACCCGTGTTGCGTGAGTTCTCCGTGCGCTATCGCTGCGCCCAACAGGAGTAGGGCGAGCCTTGGCAAGCGATCGCCGAGCGGACCCTGCAGGCTCAAGTGACCCCGCACCGGCCGTCGCCGTGGCTCGTTCTGAGTGTCGCAAAATCCGGCACGGACTGTAAAACGCAGCCAGCGATCCGCGACAAATGCGACCAAGCTTGTGCGAGGGGGAGTCGCTGTGACTAGGGTTGCAGAATGCGGCTCGCACGAAGGCTCAGTGTTGCCATCAGTCTCGGTATCTGTCTCGTGCTCGGAGGCAATGCCTGGTTGCGCATCTCCACGGAGCGGCAGACGTACCGGGAGGATGTACGTCGCGACCACCGCGCCTTCGGCCGCGGTCTCGCTGCTGCGCTCGAAGTGGTCTGGCTGCACGACGGCAAAGCGGTCGCACTCGAAGCCGTCGAGCAGTTCAATCTTCGCGAGAATCACATTGCAATCCGCTGGGTGTGGCCGAGCGCAGAAGGCGCGGACACAGTGCACGCGCCCCGCGTCCCGAACTTGATGCCCCGTGCCGGCGAACGGACGCGCTCAGAAGTCGTGCTGGCTCAGAACACCGTAGCTCACATGCTCACGTATGTTTCAGTCGATATACCCGGCGGTGGGGGAGGTGCGCTTGAGCTTTACGAGTCGCTCGCCCGCGAGCAGGCCGCCCTGCGTCGCATTCTATGGCGGGCCGGGATCACCCTAACCATCCTAGTCGGGCTGTGTGTGGGACTCACCTTCGGCTTCGGCGTGTTGTTCGTGGCACGGCCGCTACGGGCGTTGGGAGCGCAAGCAGATCGCATCGGCGCAGGAGATCTGTCTACTCCTCTGACGCTGACCGAAGACAACGAGATCCGAGACTTGGCTATCGGGATGAATGTAATGTGCGAGCGGCTCTCTGAGTTGCGTGCGCGCACCGAACACGAAATTCAGGCCCGGGTCCGTGCTTTAGAGCAGCTGCGTCACGCCGATCGCTTGCGCACGGTCGGAGAGCTTGCGTCGGGCATCGCCCACCAGCTCGGCACGCCGCTCAACGTCGTTCGCGCGCGCGGGGCGATGATCGCGGGGGGCGAAGTCCCTGAGGCGCGAATGCGTGAGCTCGGCAAAGTGATCGTGGACCACGTGGATCGAATGTCGGCGACGATTCGGCAGCTGCTCGACTTTGCACGGCGGGAGCAGCCTCAGTTTTCCTCTGGCGATCTAATCAAGACGATCGAGCAGACGATCAAACTGGTGGAACCGCTGGCGAATCAGGGGAGGGTCACGCTGCGATTCACGCCCAATACAGCGACCCTTCCTCTCCAAATCGACTCCGGACAGCTGCACCAAGCGTTTACCAATATCCTCGTCAATGCCCTGCACGCGACCCCCGAAGGAGGGCGGGTGCAGGTGTCGGTTATTGAGGAGGCGGATGCATTCGTGGTCGAAGTTCTCGATGGTGGCCAAGGCATCGCTAGCGAGCACCTCGCGCACATCTTTGAGCCCTTTTATACGACCAAACCCGCCGGCGAAGGCACGGGCTTGGGGCTCAGCGTGGCGGACGGGATCGTGCGAGAGCACGGCGGCAGTATCGAAGCGGGCAGCCACCCAGAGCGAGGCACCGTGTTTCGGGTACGTCTCCCAAAGCAACCCGAATGAGCTGCCCCTAAGAAGACCCTTCGACGCTGCGCGCTACTCCCCAAAGACGCAGAGCCAACGCTGATCGTACCCGTAAAATACGGGTGAGGTTTGCCCGTCCGAAGATGGCCTCAGAACAGCGGTAATGCGCAGGTACTGCTTGTTGCTCGAGAAACCATTCGCTCGCAAGAACTTACCCGTGTCCAACGTGCCCTCGTCGGGATGGCCGGCCGCGCCCGGTACAGTGAAGATAGCTGGCGCTACTGAATCGAGTTTGGCCGCCGTGTCCGCTGCTCGGATTTCGAAGTCCACCGACGAGTTGCCTGGAGTCAAGGTTTTGTAGCTGAGCGCATGCCATTCTGGAACCTCTGGCGACACGCAATACTCGCTGGCCGAGTAAGTGTTAGTCACCGTTCCCGAAGAAACAGGAGGCGTCGAGCAGCTCGATGAGACCGTCATGCTGTGCAACTCCGGGGTCACGAACGCGTTGTCGATGTTTTCGGACTCGAGCATGACCTCGAGCTGCAGGTAGCGGCCGTTGAGGCCTTCACCCGAAGTGACGAACTTGGCAATCAGAGTATCGTTGATATTCACCGGACTCGTAGCAGGCGCTGTCAGAGCGATGCTGGTCCATGGTCGACTGGTAAGGCTGACGATGGTGTCTGCTGCACGCGCCCGAAAAGCGATGCGCGTCTGCGCGCTGGGGAGGGTCGCTGTCCATTGCAGGTCGCCCCAGGTGGTCGGCTTCCCGTCCGTACAGCCCTCGAACGTCTCATAGTAAAAGCCGCGCAGGGTACTAGCGAGCCTCAGCTGCTGGCCGGTGAAATCGGAGTACATGTAAGGTTGGCAGACTTCTTCGGCATCGTACTGCACGCTGTAGTCCGCGATCGCCGCCCCTGGTGTAATGATCGCTGGCCGGTCGCTTCCCGTCGCAAGCGCCCTGGTGCAGGGCACGCCAGCGGTAGGACAGGTGAAGCAAATATCGATCGCGGAGCAAGTGCTGTTACAGCCGTCGTTGCTGTTCGCGTTGCCGTCGTCGCATACTTCTGTGCCCGTCTTTTTGCCGTCGCCGCACTTCTGACAAACCGACACTGCGGTCGACGAGGCTGTACACGACCAGCCCGGGGTCTCGACACTGCACGTGCTGCTGCAGCCGTCGCCACTGAGGGTATTGCCGTCATCGCAGGTCTCGGTGCCCGAAGTCTTGCTGTTACCGCACTTCTGGCACACGGACACAGCGGTCGAAGAGGCTGTGCAGGACCAGCCGGTCGCGCTCTCGATGCTGCAGGTGCTGCTGCAGCCGTCGCCACTGAGGGTATTGCCGTCATCGCAGGTCTCGGTGCCCGAAGTCTTGCCGTTACCGCACCTCTGGCACACGGAGGCAGCGGTCGAAGAGACTGTGCATGACCAGCCGGACTCGATCTGACACGTGCTACTGCAGCCATCCAAGTTGGTCGCGTTGCCGTCATCGCAGGTCTCGCCTGCGCCCGTCCTGCTGTTAGGGCATTGGGCACTGACGGAAGCAGGAGCGAAGATGCAGAGCGCCGCGGATAGGGCCAGCAACACCGTCATGAGACGCGCTGAGACAGCTTGGATACTAAACATAGCGGCTGTTCCCCCCGGAGACAGGTTGCAATTTCGTGCGCCTTAACGGCGACTCCCATCGGCAAGGAGCTGGATCGTGTTGAGAGAACTTGCTCACAGTGGAATCGCCCAAATCTTTCCGACGGTGTCTACGCCGACGCCCTTACACCTGATGCTGGCGCCCAAGGAATCCTTGATCTCCACCGTGTTGGCCGCGATATCAGGGCGTTCTGAGCTGAGCCGCAAGAGGCTTGCGCCTGTGCAGGCCCAGGTCCACCCCTTGGAGTCGGCCGCCACACCCGCGTTTCCGCTCGCCCCGGCGGACAGGGTGAATCGACTACCTATCGCCTTGCGCTTGTCGTAGCTGCCTACCTTGGAACCGTTGAACCAGACCCTCTGATTGAAGTCGACGGTGAGACCGTAACCAGCGCTAGGCAGCGTAATTACCTCCTTGACCGCCGTGTCGCAGTTGGTGGTAAAGCCCGCTCCCGATTCGCAGGTGAACGAAGCCGTGGGACAGACCGCGTTGGCGCCGCAGCGCGTGGTGTCGATGCGCATGAGCCCGCGGGAGGTCCTGCTCTTCTCGATCATCCACAGGTTTTGTGCGCGATCGAGTGCCATGCCGTAGCAGCCGGACGCAATCGTGGTCACCGCCAACATATTCCCGTTTGCGCCATCGAGCAGCACGACGCTGTTGTCGTGGGCAATCGAGGCCGTGCTGGGGTGAAAGGAGTTGTACCCGGCGATGGTTCTATGGGCTTTGTCCGAGTTATGGCCGCCGGCCCAAACGTATTCCTTCAGCTCTCCCGTGGTATTGTCGGTCAGGTCCTGGGCTGCGACGCCCCTCAACATGCTGTCGACGCCGACCGAGCCAAGGTCCTTGTACCAGAGCACGCAGTCATCCTGGCCCCAAGGCAGCGGGGTGCCGTTGGTCGAGGTAGTGATCTTACCATCCTTGTTCGTATCGGGGCAGAAGCTCCCCAGGTTCGAGATGCGCACGATCGAGTGATGGGTACGGTTGGCAATGAAGGCATCGCCGCGCGTGTTGAGCGACGTGCGGGAAGGGTCGCAGCTGGCATTCATCAATGGGCAAGTCCACCAGCGACCGGTCTCCTTGAAGGTCTTGAAGTCAAAGCGCGAGACCGTTCCCTCCCCGGTGTTGGAAATGAACAGTGAACCCAAGAGCGCGCCGTCAATCGTTGAGTTCGGATTGGTCAACACGAGGGAGCCGTCTGGATTGAGCGACACCCCTGAGGAGGGCAGGCCCGTGGCATCGCCGTTGAGGTTGAAGCCCGTGCAACCTGCTCCGTTACCACCCACGCAGGTGGAACCATTGGCGGGCGCTTGCTGGGTCAGAATAATGCCGCCATTAGGATCCACGCTCACGTTGAAGCCGTCGCCCTCGATCTCGTCTTCGGAGGTGGGGAAGTTCTGAACCGTGGCGCAGGCGGGCTCACACGGCGAGCACTGCACAGCGCCACTCGAAAGGGCTTGTCCGGTGATCACCGTGCGGCGTTCGTTGACATCACAGGTTGACCAAACCCCTTCGCGGCACGCGCGCATGCCCGACCCACACGTCACGACCGGACCTTCCCGTCCGATCTCTTTGTCGCAGTGCACGGGGGCGCTGCCTGGATCACACGCGCATCCCTCTTGCCAACGCACGCACTGGTCGGGCGCTATCGTGGGCCCATCGACCAGCTCGCGCTGCTCCGGGGGCGCACAGGCCGTGATCGCAAACAGAGCCCATGACAGCGCGCCACGTGCAGCCCAGGTCTGACCGCTAACATAATTCATCGGTTCCCCCCGCCTAAACAGGTAGGTACGGCGCCAGGCGACTCCATCGCGCAGACCGCTGGCGACGGACAATCCTCGTTACTGCGACAAGTACCCTTGGGCGGAGCGCACAGCCCTTGGCCGTCGCCAGCGCCGTCGACACAGACGGGCGCTTCCGAGCCACAGTCTTGGTCGAGATGGCAAAGGTAATGGGGAGAGCAGTCCGCTTCCTTACCTCCCATGGTGGGATCGAATCCGCAGCCTTCGCCCTCTTCACATGTCTTGCCGCTCGCGCAAGGGCCTGTTGGCACGCACTCCCGCTGACCATCCGCGTCCACATCGACGCAAGCGCCCCCGAGTGGACACTGCGTGCTGTCAGTGCATGGCTCGTAAATGCGCAGGCAGAAGCCGGGGTTTTCCGGCGTGACGCAGAAGTAGCCGAGGGGACAATCTCGGCGCGTGGCAGACCAGCAGGTGATGCGCCGATCGACGCAGGTATCGCTCTCGCACTCGAAGCCGAGGGCACAGTCGCGTGAGTCCGAGCACGCGTCTAGGGAAGGTTGGCAGCGTCCCTGGGTGACTTCGCAGCGACCCGCGCCGCAATCGGCATCGGCTGCGCACGTCCGCCCTTCCAGGCACACCGATCCGCCGCACACGCCCGGCACGCAAGCGCTGCCGCTGGCACAACCGCTTGTGGGACAGGTCTCCGGGGTCGTGTTGTCGCAAGGCCCTAAGACAGGGGATGGTTCGGAGGAGTCGATTTGACCATCACTGTCACCGAGCGCGACAGCCGAGTCGCGGTCGATCGGAGAGCTCGCATCAGGAGTCTGCACGGAGCCGGCATCCCGCTCGCCGCGCGCGGGCTGGGGACGGTATTTCTCTACCTCACTCGCGGTGCAGCCGGCCGCTGCGACGATCGTGGTCCAGACCAGAGCATGTTTCGATAGCGCGGACTGCACCGCACGGCGCCGATGGGATGACTTGTCCGCCATCAATCTGCTGCTTTTAGGACCGGTGGATTCCACAACTTACCCCTCTTCAGACGTTACTTCTTTGAGCACCTTAGCCATGCCTCTGGACAGGTCATGCGGCTTGCCTTGATCACTGCGCCGCCCTGACCGTCGAACGCCGCATCGGGTAGCGCAAGATCGGACCAGGCCACGAGCAGCGTCCCGTCAGGCGCGACCGCCAGGGTCGTGGCTTCGTTCATCGCCGTCGAGGTGCCTGTCACATGGGAACTAACGACCATACCGGTGCTGCCGTGAATGAAAGAGACGCGCGTCTCGATCTTATCTGCATCGCGGGCGCGGTAGGCCACCGCGAACCCTCCTGCATAAGCGCCGGCAGAAACGCCCGCCGCTTGGGTAGGTCCTAAGGTTACCATTTGCTCGGGCTTTGAGGGCTTGCCTTCGCGGGTCAACAACCGCGCGCGAACCTGGGAGCGACCTCCAGCAAGCAGCACGTTGAATACAACCAACGCGGCCTCGCCATCACTCACCATGGAAATCCCACCGGCCGCATTGCCTTCGGTGCTCACGATCCAGGAGTCACCGAGCGGTGCGCCACTCAGCGCCGTCCGCCTTATCCACACGTCGCCGCCTGAGGCGGTCGGCGCTACCCAGGATACACCGACACCGGCCGCGAACGCCGTCGCGCCGAAGCTGCCGAGAGGCACTTCGCTGCGTACGATATCGTGGGCTACCCCGGGCGCGCCGCTGCGGCTGAGAGTGCGCGCGATGAGCTTCGTTCCAGCCCCATCGGGCTCTGAATAGACGAGCACAAAGCCTGTGTCGACGGGTATAAGGATCGGCACCGACTGCTCAACGAGGTCTTGGGTAAGTCGCACCGGACTGCCCAGAGGCGAGAAGCTCGCGTCGAGCGGTTGCGCCATGAGCTCGCGCTGATCGAGCGAGAACATGTCGGTTTTAAACACCATCATCCCAGGTGTGATCACTGGACTCTGATAACCCGCGTCCAGAGTATTCTCTACCTCTAGCAACCCGTGCTCAGCCGGCTGTCCGGTCGTGGGCACAACGGTAAGGTGCATCTGGTCTCGGTAGTTCCACTCGTCCCAGGCGACGGTAAACCCCCCTGCCGTGGCCGCGATGCTGATCGGTCTGTAGCGCGCAATCGCATCGGCCGAGAGCTCAAACTCCTGCGTGGTGCAGGGCAGCATCCCAGCGTCGGTTTCCTGCTCGCCTGGGACCGCGCCGTCGTCAATCTCGTCGCCAGCATCCGGTACGGGCGTGGCGGGCGTGGCGGGCCCTGCGTTTCCGCCGTGCTGAGCACGCGCGGCTTCCGAACGCTTCTCTCCACAGCCCACAAGCGAGCAGCAAAGTAAGACCGTGATCATCGCCCTACATGGTGCGGTCATCTGGTAAAACCCCTCCGGTGTACTTCTCTGACGTCGCATGCCGTCGCTCGCGTACAGAGACACTCAGGACGACGTAGCCACTTAACGCTCGCTGTCCTGCGCCTCGAGAGCTGCTGCAACTCCCGTGCCGCCCTGTAAAACTACGCTATCAATGGACTTGGGCGACTGCGCGTCGCCTCCGCGCGTTGCAAGCTGCGACGTTGTCGCGAGATGCGACACGCAGCTCGCGACACGCGCCATTTCCCAGGGTTTTTTGGCCAGGAAGGCCGAGGTGATCCGATGCGCGCCGGCGGCCTACAGCGAGCCGGCGTATCGATCGAGCTTGCGGTAGAGGGTGCTGCGGTCAAGGCCCAGAATCTGCGCAGCAAGCTTCTTGTTGCCAGAGACCGCACGGATGACGCGCAGGATGTAGCGACGTTCCATCTCCTCCAGCGGCACCAGGTCATCCGGCGCATCGGCGCGTATCAGCACTTGTTCAGCGCTGCCACGCCGGACGCGCTCAGGGAGGTCTTCTAATGAGATCTCGTCGCTACGTGAGAGCGCGACCGCGCGCTCGATGCAGTTTTCGAGCTCGCGCACGTTCCCCGGCCACTCGTAACTGAGCAGACGCTCGGCCGCTTCGTGGGACAGATGCAAGCCGGGTTGGTCCAACTTGGAGGCATGGCGCGCCACGAAGGCAGCGGCGAGCGAGAGGATGTCGCTGCCGCGCGCGCGCAGCGGCGGTAACAGCAACTCGATCACATGAATACGAAAGAACAGATCGCCGCGAAAGCGTCCAGCGGCGACCTCTGCCTCTAAGTCGCGATTGGTTGCTGCGACAAGACGCGCCTCGAACGGCACTTCTCGGTCGCCGCCTACCGGTCGCACCGTGCGCTCCTGCAGGGCGCGCAGCAGCTTCACCTGCATCGAGAGGGGCATTTCGGCGACCTCGTCGAGAAACAGCGTGCCTCCCTGCGCTTTCGCGAACAGACCGGCGCGCTCGTAACGCGCGTCGGTAAACGCCCCTTTGGCATGCCCGAACAGCTCGCTCTCGAGCAAAGCCTCTGGAATGGCGCCACAGTTAATCGCGACGAACGGCTTCTGCGCGCGGTGGCTTTGAGAGTGTAAGGCGCGGGCCGCAAGCTCCTTTCCGGTGCCACTTTCACCGCTGATCAGCACCGTGGCATCCGAGGTTGCCACGCGCGACAAGGTTTCGAACACCTTACGCATCGCTTGGCTTGTGCCGATCATGTTCTCGAACGTATCGCCGGCCGAGCTACGCAACGCCGCCACTTCCACGCGCAAGGCATGGTGCTGCACCGCACGCTGCAGAGAGAGCCCGACGATGTCCAAGTCGAAGGGTTTGATGATGAAGTCAAAGGCGCCGCTGCGCATCGCGTCGATCGCAGTCTGGATGCTGCCAAAGGCGGTGATCACAATCACGGGCAGCGCCGGATTGAGCTCGCTCACCTGACGACAGAGCTGCAAACCATCGGCTTCGCCCATGCGCAGATCGGTGAGCACCACGTCCAAAGGCGTACCTTCCCGTACGTGGGCCAGCGCTTCGGCTGCCGACGTCGTCCAGGTCACCACAAAATCCCGTAGCGAGAGCGCCTCGTGGAGCATCTCGCAGCTTTCGCGGTCGTCATCGACCACCAAGACGCGTCCCTGTGCCATCGCCGCCCTCTAGTGGCGGCCAATTTAGCAAAAATCACACCGAACGGGCTCGTGAAGTGGGCCGGAGGGGAATGTCGTAGGCAGTCCGAGGGGTTGCTTTCTATGCCGGCGTGATCGCGGGCCCCGCCGTCGGCATGTTCTTCGCGAAGTGCCCACCCTGGGCTTTCCGGTTGCGCTCCAGATCGCAGGCCGTCATGCACCCACGCTCATGTCGTACCACCGAGAGGAATCACGCCCTGTGCTCCGTGCCGGAAAACTCCTGATAGGCGCCGTGGGTGCGGCCGTTCTGAGCAGCATAGTGCCCTTCGCCGGTTGGCCCAAGCTTCAGACTTTTGCGCTCTCAGTCCTCCTGCTCGTGCCGGCTACTGTCGCGGCGTACGCGCTTGTGGCGCTCAGCTACCGCTTTTTCATCGTGCACCTGACTCGTCTGAGCTTGCGTCCCGCGCGCCTCGACTTGTTGCTTCACGTGCCGCTATTCGTGCTCGCGGTCGGCGGGTACCTGACCAATCTCATGGTCGTAGACGCCCCTTTTGGCTCGTGGGCGCGGCTCGGTTATCTCAGCTCCTGTGTGCTGTCCGCGCTGGCGCTCGCGCTGACATTTCGGGCGACGCGCGGCCGTGGCTTCAGTAAGCAAGCGCCGGGCAAGGCGTGGGCCCAGGCGATCGCGGTGGCGCTGGCAGTGGACGCGCTCGCCGTAGCTTGGCTCGATAACTACGGGATCGGGCTCGAATACAACGTTATGCACCGATACTTGCTGTGTGCGTCGCTTTTTGGGTTTAGCGGCGCGCTCTACTTCGGTTTGCAGACGGTACGTCCGCGCGGCTGGGTATACGCAATCGCTTTGATCTTTCCCCTGGCCGCTTCGTTCGTCGTTCTCAGGGACGCGCCAGGCGCCTACGCGCAAATGGCACGAGCACCAGGCGCCTACGGGAGCATCCTGCTCGCAGTGCGCAGGTGGAGCGATGCAGATGGCGATGGCTTTAGCGCAGCGTTTGGTGGTGGTGATTGCGATGACACCGATCCACTCGCTTATCCCGCATCTCCCGAACGAGATTGCTTTGGCTGGGACGCGGTTGAGGTAAGCGACAGCGAGCTCCTCGCCGACCCTATCTCGGACGATCCGCAAGCGACGCCGGATGTGATCGTGCTGCTTACCATCGACACTTTTCGCTGTGGGTTTGGACGTGGCGGTCCCGATGCGCTTCGCAACGCGTGTCCGGAGCTCACGCAGATGGCTGAAGACGGCTGGGCGCGCCTTGATGCGCGCACTAACTTTCCGAGCACGGCGCGTGCGCTTGCGTCGTTGATGCATGGTTATCCGGTCACGAGCCTGGAACAAGACTCTGAGCTGGCGCTCGTCCTGCCCACGCGCCTACGCGGGCTCGGATTCGACACGGAAGTGATCGTCACACTTGCCCAAATGCTCGCCAAGGGTGGCTTGAGCGACGCTTTCACGGTCGTGGATGAGACGCTGCTTTCGAAGGTCACCAGCCCCTTTCGTGGTGATAGCGTCTCGGAGCGAGTGCTGACGCGTGTGGATATGGCGCTGCGTGATACCACCCCGAAAGCATTCATTTGGGCGCACTATCCCGATCCGCACTTTCCCTTCATTCTGGACGAGCGCTCTCCCTGGAAGCGCTCATCTCTCGATGCCTACGCGGAGCTCGTCCACAAGACGGATGCGGCCATCGGCAAGCTCGCGCGCGCCATCTCAGCCTTGCCCGGGGCGGAGCGAGTCATGCTGGTGGTGACCGCCGATCACGGGGAGGAGTTTGGTGAGCACGGACCGCGCTACCACGGGTTTACGCTCTATGAGGAGGCCGTTCGCATTCCGATCATCGCCTGGTCACCGGGAGATCCCCGAAGACACGGCGGCTCCCATCTGCCGACAGGTCTGTCTGATCTGGCGCACTACATTACCTTTGCTGCCAGAGGCGTTGCGCCACTTAAGTACCCGTCCGAAGTCGTCCTGCGCACTAACGTACTGGATGACATGATCGGTATGGTCGCGAATGACTGGAAGCTTATCTTCAATCGCTCGCGCAACGTGGTCGAGCTGTACCCGCTCACACCCTTCGCTCGCGAGCAGGAAGACTTCGCCGCATTGAGGCCGGACATCGTCAACCAGCTTGGCGCCAAGCTATTGCATGCACAGCGGAGTAACGGTTCTGCATGGGCTGTGCCCGCATGCTCTGACTCCCCGCGCTAGATGGCC
>JBBSJC010000226.1:0-11831 GCA_038257655.1 Polyangiales bacterium
ATGAAGCCAGGCAGCGTGATTATCGATCTCGCCGTGGAACAGGGCGGCAACTGTGAGCTTTCCGAGGCGGGGAAAACAGTCATCAAACACGGCGTCAAGATCCTCGGCGAAGCGAACCTACCTGCCACGATGCCTTACGATGCAAGCACGCTATTTTCGCGCAACGTACTGGCGCTGTTGATGCTGTTTGCCAAGGGCGGCGAGCTCAAGCTCGACCTCAACGACGAAGTCATCTTGGGCACCCTGCTCACCCATGATGGTAAGGTCATGCACGCGCCGACTGCCCAGCTTCTGGCAGGCAGCTGAGCGTGATTCGCGCGCTGATCAAGGAGATCCGCCCGCATCAGTGGGCCAAGAACGCGCTCGTCGTGCTGCCCGTACTCTTGGCGCCTGGCCTGCCCAAACCGGAGCTGATGCTGCGCGGCATCATCGCCGCATTCACATTCTCGCTGTGCGCTTCGGCGGGCTACGTCTTCAATGACTTGCTCGACTTGGAAGCGGATCGCGCACACGCGACCAAGAAGCTGCGTCCGTTTGCCTCAGGCGCCTTGCCCGTCGCACTCGGTCCGCCCTTGTTCATCGGGCTGTTGGCAGTGAGCTTTGGCGTGTCGCTCTACGTGTTGCCCCTGGGTTTCACACTGATGCTGGGGCTCTACTTCGTCGGCACCTTGTCGTATTCGTTCTACTTCAAGCGCCGCCTGTTGCTCGACGTGCTCGTCTTGGCCGGACTCTACACGCACCGCATCTTGTCGGGCGGCATCGCCACCGATGTGCCGATCAGCGCCTGGCTGCTGGGCTTCTCCATGTTCCTGTTTTTGAGCCTGGCATTCGCCAAGCGCTACACCGAGCTGCTCGCGCTGACCGAAGACAAGATTCGCAATCGCAACTACTACAAAGCCGACCTACAGATGGTGGCGAGCATGGGCCCCGCCGCGGGCTATCTCGCGGCTCTGGTGTTCAGCTTGTACGTCGAGGGCGGCGGCAGCGTACAGGCCGCCTATCGCGAGCCCATGCTGCTGTGGCTTGCGGTGCCGGTCTTACTGTATTGGGTAAGCCGCATCTGGATTCTCACGGGCCGCGGCGAGATGCAAGACGATCCGGTCAAGTTCGCACTCAAGGACTGGGTCAGCGTCGCCTGCGGCCTGACGATAGGTCTTGTCGCCGTGATCGCGCGCTTTACGCCATCCTGGCTTTCGACGCTCCTGCACGGTTAGGGCTGCACCCTCGCCCTTTTACTTACTGGGCAGCGATAGCGGCGCTCAACAGGGCCGCAGCTTCGGACCCCTTGCGTGCGAACACGGCGGGCTTTCCGATGGGTGCTGCGACCTCGACCTTACCCGGTGTGCTGTAGGTCTGATTGCCGAACACGTGGACCCATTCGCCCGCGGGGATGTAGACACTTACTTTGTTCGCGCCCTGCGTGACGACGGGTGCAACGAGCACGTCCGGCCCGAGCATGAACTCGAGATCTTGCTGCCAAGCGGCCGCGTCTTCCGGATAATGCAGCAACAGATGCCGCGCCAAGGGCAGGCCGTTCTTCTGCGCTTCCTCCATCAGCTTCGTGCGGTAAGGCGCAAGCGCCGCGAAGATCTTGGCAAACTTGGAGAACTGCCCGAGCGTAGTCGCGTTCGCGTCTATCTGCGTGAAGGCATCGGGCGCCGTGCCTTCGTGGGTGCGATACACGGCGGTGAAGGCGGCAAACTCGATCCAGCGCATCAGAAGCTCTTGACTGCGCGTAAGGAACACGGCCAGCCCGGCGTAACCGCCGATGTCGCTGTGGTTGAGGCTCATGCCCGAAAGACCACCGCTCAAGAGACCCTTGATTGCGCTCGCCAAGCCGTCGTCGCCGTCGAAGGTCACCATTTGATCGCCGAGCCAGAACAGCGTGGCGATGCCGGGGCTCTTGGTGTACGCGCTACGCGCGAAGAACGCGCCCTTACCGAGCAGACCTTCCTGTTCGAACACCCTACGATGCAGGGCCTGCCAGACCTCGGGGTACTGATTGTGGTAGGAGGCTGCACTCTCGCCCGAAGCGAGCACTGCATCGAACGGTAAGGCTTCGCCAAAGTCCGCCATGTAGCCGACGGCGCCCGCGCTCAGTATCTCCTCGCGTACGACTCCTTCGAACCAGACAAGGGCGTCCGGATTCGTCAGGTCGAGCAAGCCCGCGTCGAAGGTGGTGTTGGTAATTTTGTAGGGCATGCCCATGGCGTCTTTGACTAGGAAGCCCTTGTCGCGCGCCTCGAGATAGAGATTGCGCGTAAAGAAGCTTTGACCCGACACGTCGACCAGGAACGGATTGACATAGGTCAGCATCTTGATGTCGCGTCCGTCAAGGTCGCTGACCAATGCATCCCAGCCCGGGTATTGCTCATCGTTGAGCTGCCAGTTCCACCACAGCTGCGAAGCCACGCCGGTGTCGCGTTTGCCGACCCAGTCCTGCAGCCAAAAGGCGCCGATCGGTGTATCTAAGGCCTCGAGTTTGGCCAGCATGGCCCGCACCTTATCCGTGCCACCCTGCATGCCGATCACGGCACCTTGATTGAGAAAGTCCGGCAACGGAGCCATGCGACCGCTGTAGGCAGTAAACGCCTCGATTTGATCGATCGGCGTCTTGCCAAACAGGATACGTCCGCGCATTTCCACGTCGCGCACGCGCACGCTGACCTGAGTGTCCTTGGTCAGGTCAAACCAGCTCATCTCCGTGTTCTCGAGCATCAGCGAGCGGCCGCGGTTAGTCAGGTAAAATGGAATCGCCGTGTAGGTTGTCGACCACGAGCCTGCGCTACCCGGGCTGGTCGCGTTGATCACGCTCGATACGAAGGAGTTGCCGCGGCCCAGGCCCTGCTCCTGGATCACGATCGGCACCTCGCGGCCCTTGAGATTCACGTAGGTGAATTGCTCGCCAAAGCCGGAGAACGCTTCGCTAGCTTCCGACGCATAGACGAGGGCCACGCGTGTCGTTGCAGGTTGGCTCTTGAACGCTGTCAGGGTGAACCGCAGGTCGGCATCGCCCTTGGCCTCGAGCGTCATCGTCGCGCCAAAGCCCATGCAATCCGCACCACTGTGCGTGTGCACGAGCGTCATCACGGCACCCTCACGCTTGGCGGTGACGCTGCCTTGCTCGCCGCAGCGACGGGACACGGTCTCTTCGATCTTCAGCGAGCCACGATTCTCGGTGATCTTGTCGCTCGCGACCCAGGCGCTCGAAAAGCCGCGATTCGGTACCGTTTCCCACAACACGCGATCGGGTAAGGACTCGTGGGTGACGCGGATGGCGCCTTCGTCCGAGACATCAATCTGAAAGGGAGGCAGGCTGTACTTACCTGGACCTTCCTGAAGGTCTGCAGGCGCTATCGAGCCGTCCGCGCCGGTGCCCGCGCTCGTACCGTTGCCATTCTGCCCGCTTTGGCCGCCTGAGGCCGCGCCGCTGTTGGCGTCCTCACCTGAACCACCCGCGTTGCTCGCGCCGCCGCCTGAGCCGTTTGTCGCTGGACTACTGCATGCGGTAAGGCCGAGAAAAGTGCCGAACAACAAGTAAAAGCGCATCATGGGGCCATGCTTTGACGCTTTCTGGCGTGTGTCAACACGCATGAGCGACAGCACTCACAGGCTACACATTTGCGTACGCGCAGCGCGCGATAATCAGGGCGTGGATACTCAGGGCGTGCGCTGCTTGAGCGCGGCTTGCAGTGCGTCGAGCGCTTTTTCGTAGTCGCTGCGCGCAAGCTCGATTTGCTTTTCGATTTCCTTGAGCTCTGCGTGGGCGTGAGCGACTGCAGGGTCGAGCAGAGTCTGACTCTTGGTCAGCGCAACCGTGCGGTCTTCACTCGCGCGACGTTCAGGCTCGGTACGGGCCGGATCCTTGTAATAGGTCTGCTCGTTGTCGATCGCGTCCTCGAGCGTGCTTGCCACCTTGCCCTGCTCGTCAACCCGCTGCTGCAGCGCGTCGCGATCCTGCGGCAGGGCGACGTTGACCAGGTAGCTTGCGAGCGCCACGTCGTCGGCCAGCTTTTGCACCACAGTCACCACGCCCGGTCCGAGCGTGGTCTTGTGCCGTTCGATTAGCAGTTGTGCTTCATTGTGAGCGCGCAGGCGCTTCTCGAGCTGTTTGTCGATTCCGTCCTTCAATGCGTAACCGACCACACCCGAAACGTCGACGTTCGCGCACTGTGCATCCGTGATCTTCTGCTGGGCAGCGCCGCTCACGCGCGCGGCAATCGGTCCGCGTTCTTCGTGCGCAAACCCCTTGATGAGGCGAACCTCGTCGCGTGCGGCTGCAAAACTTTGCGCTCGCCCGGCTGCATCGGCTTGCTCCACGATCTCGAGCAAAAGCGCACCGTGGTCATTGCCCTTGATTTCGGCTGCTCGGGCGGGCAACTCGGATGAAAGGCGCTGAGCTTCGGCTTTGTCGTCGGCCAACAACGCAGACTGACGCTCGATTTCTTCCGGGAAGCCCTGGGCGTACCCCGAAGCGTCGGCAGACGAGACCAAGGTGGGTTGGGCCTGCTTGCCGGCACACCCAACTACCCAAACCAGGCCTAGGCCCAAAACCAAGAAGAAGCATCGCGTCGGTAGCCGTGACATCATCGGTGCGTAGCCGGTGCACCGGGGGACCGTCAACGGTTGACAGTCAGAAACCGGCGCCACTACTGTCACGAGCGAGACCTGGGGAACCGCAACGATTCCGTCCTGAATGAGCACTTCGCACCAACATCGCCTGATCGGACAAATCATCGCGGACCGCTATCGCGTCGAGGGTTTACTCGGCGAGGGCGGCATGGGTGCGGTTTACGTGGCGGAGCACCTCACGCTGCACAAGCAGGTGGCGCTGAAGGTCGTGCACCCCGAGCACGCGGGCAACGCGGAGCTTGCCGCCCGCTTTGCGCAGGAGGCGATGGTCACTTCGCGCATCGATCATCCCAACGTGATCTCCGCCATGGACTTCGGCACGCTCGAAGACGGTACTGCCTTTTTAGCGGTCCAGCTCGTGCGCGGTCCGAGCCTGAGCAAGGTGCTCGAAAACGAAACGCAGCTGCCCTGGGGACGCGCGGTCGAGCTCGCCTCGCAGATCGCCGATGCGCTGGCCGCAGCCCATGCACACGGGATCATTCACCGCGATTTGAAACCTGAAAACATTTTGCTTCAGGCGCTCGATGACGGTGGAGAGCTCGTCAAGGTGCTTGACTTCGGCGTCGCAAAAATCGCGCGCGAGAGCCGCATGCCTCCGCCCGAACACGGGCGCGCAGAGCGGCACATCACCCAGCTGGGGCTGATTATCGGCACCCCCGGCTACATGGCGCCTGAACAGGCGATCGGCGGTAACGCAGACCCGCGCTCAGACCTGTACGCGCTCGGTGTGATGTTGTGGGAATGCATCGCTGGCCGGGCGCTATGGGAAGGCGACGATCTGCAGGCATTGCTCGAGAAGCAGCTGGCGCAGACTCCGCCCACCCTGACGGAAGTAGCGGGCGACACCTCCCTGCCAGAGGCCTTGTCAGTGCTGGTGGGGAAGTTGCTGGCCCGACGCGCAGAAGACAGGCCCAGCGAAGCCAGTGAAGTACGCGATCAACTGCGGGAGATACTTACTCTCGATGACGGCGATAAGCCGCGTTGGCGCAGCGGTGCGCGCCGGATGTCGACGCGTACGCCGACCGCATTGCGGCGCGTCGATGAGCCCGTGCCCCCGGCGCCCCCGGCTGAAGCGCAGCTCCCCGCGCCCGCGCGTCCCTCGCGCAGGGCTGGTCGCTCCT
This sequence comes from Polyangiales bacterium, assembly GCA_038257655.1. GTDB lineage: Bacteria > Myxococcota_A > Polyangia > Polyangiales > DASUME01 > DASUME01. The sequence goes on from JBBSJC010000226.1 coordinate 5,754, forward strand.
CACGACCCGCGTGGCTTCTGACCCTGTTTGTCACCACGATCCTCGGCGGGGCCGTGTTCCTAGTGGCCACCGGACAGGTTCAGATCACGCCGCAGGGTGAAACGGCGCAGGTTGCGCAAAGCGTAGCCAAGCAACTTAATCTGCCGCCGCCCAGGACCAACGCCGACGACGACCCCGTCGCACTGCCGAGCAAGACGGGTCTGCCTGCTGTGCTCGAACCCGTCTTCGAGCAAATGGTGAGCGCGGAGGCGCGGGAGTTGCGTGTCTCTGCGGCCAAGTCTTTGCTCAGCCACGTGCCGATGGATCAGGTGCCGAGCTACGTGCGCCGCATGTCTTACTTACAGCTTGCGACCACGTGTTCGGCCAAAAAGGCGGAGCTGACGGAGATGGCGACGCTGCGCGACCCACGTGTGCTGCCGATGCTGGTCGAGCTTGCCGAACGTCCCCGCGGCGGTTGTGGCAAGCGTAAGCGAGAGGATTGCCTGGCGTGTCTACGTCAGCCCCTGGCCAAGTTGATAGCCGACCTGCAACAGCGGTCGCAGGCTACCGCACCGGAAGCCAGATAGCAGCGCCGCCGGGCCAGGTTATGCCGCCTGATGCGACGTAAACGATAAGCCGCGACTACGGACACGGGCTGTTGCAAGCCCAGCCGTCTTTGCCGCACTTGGTCTTCACGCCATCGCAGCTCAAGGCACAATTGGCATCGCCCGGATTGCAGCGCAGCGTGCATGAGGAGGCGCCATTGCAGGAGGCCTGGCACGAAGCGGCCCCGCGACAATCGAAGTCACAGTTAGACGCACCATCGCAGGTCGGCTGGCAAATCTCACTGTCTCGGCAGTCGACCTGACACTGAGCCTTACTGTTGCAGGTGCTCGTGCACTGGCCGCCCCCAACGCAGCTGCTCTGACAATGGGCGCCAAGCGTGCACTGAAGGTCGCAGGTAATCGAGCCGTCGCAATTGAGTGGACACACGGAGAACTGTCCCGAGCACGTGCTCGAACACGCGCCTGCCAGCTTGCAATCCGTGGTGCAATCGCCCGCGTTGCAAGTCGTGGCGCATGAGCCCGCGTTCTCACAGTCGACGTCGCAGTTGGCAAATAGGGCATTGCAGGTGGCCGTGCAATCCTTCGTGTTCTCGCAATTTACGTTGCAAGTCTGACGGTCTTCACAAGCGACAGTGCAGCTTTGCGCATCATGACAACCGATGTCGCAAGTCGCCGTCTGCCCTACGCACTCAGGAGCGCACTCACCCGTACAGTTGCCTGTGCTCCCGCACAAGCCAGCTGCACACACGAAATCGGTCCCGCATGCTGTCGCGTCAAACAGCGTATCCACCACGCACTGGTCTAACGTCTCGTCGCAGTGCTGATCAGCACAGACGGAGTCGAGGCAGTTCTCAGTCGCGCTCCGGCACACCCCTTCATTGCAGGCGTCGGCCAACGTGCAGAACAAGCCGTCGTCACAGGGTGAGCCGAGCGGACGATTGCGTTCGACGCAGCCTTGATCGGGCTCACAAAAGCCCTGTTTGCACGAATTGGCAACGATGCGGCAGTCGACGACCTCCGTAATGACGCCGCCCTGGCAGGTCAACCTGGTCTTTGCACTGCAGTCGAAGCCCTCATCGGTGCACGCACAGCCCACGTTTACGCAGGGCGGGGGAGTCGATCCATCGAGGAGGCCCGCGTCCTGCGGCATGACGATCGCAGCATCGGCCATCAGCGATCCGTCCGTGACCAGCGCCGCATCCGGTCCGGTCATTTGGACACCGGCATCCCGCGCGGGAGTCATGACCTGTGCATCCATCGAGACGGCAGCGTCCGGGTCTGTCCTGCGAGTTCTGGACTGCTCGTCGTAGCTGACGAGAAAGCAGCCGCTAATTGCGACCAAGAACAACGAACAAAGCGTGGAGCGAGTAGCTGACAACGCTTAGAACGCTAACACGAAGTCATAGATCAATCTGCGAGCCAGCTTACGCGTTCACCCGACGGGTACGACCGCACCGTACCTTCCTCATTGCCGGGCCGCCCCACAGTCCGGCCTGACGTGAGTGTTAGCGGTCAAAAACATCTGACGATTGGCGTCCATCCGCTGCGGTTCGCGAGAGAGATCATGGCTTAGATGGTCTCAACCTGCTGAAGTGACTACCGCGTCACATTCGCTCCGTGGTAACGAGCATGAATGGCACTTCGTCGCGTCACTATCCTTGCAGCTTGGGGACTTTTAGCGGGCTGCAGTCGCGGGGTCACAACCTCAGACGATGGATATGCAACAGCCTCAGATGCGGGGTCTGATGACGGCAACACAGCTGGCGGCAACGAATCGAACGGTGGAGGCGGCGTCGATAGCCCGAGCAACAGCGGAAGCAGCGGCAGCACAAACGGCGCAGGCAGCGGCAGCACAAACGGCGCAGGCAGCGGCAGCACAAACGGCGACACGAGCGCAGGCACCGGGAGCGACGCGGCGCTGCCCGATAGCGGGATAAGCCCCGTATCCGATGCGCAGGTGGAACCGCCCCCTCCCTGGCAGCCGTGGCCCGAGGATGAGGGCCCGTCTGTGAGCATTCGTCTCAATCACCTGCAAATGATCGGCACGCACAACAGCTATCACATCGCTCCGTTCGTCGCCGTAGACGACAGTCACAAGTACACGCACAAACCCTTGAACCAGCAGTTAGACGTCGGCGTGCGTGCCTTCGAGCTCGACCTGCACGGCGGCAGAGACGGTAAGATCCGCGTCTATCACATCCAAGCGGTCGACGACCGCACCACCTGCAGCACGCTCAAGGATTGCCTGCAAACGCTGAAGACCTGGTCGGACGCAAAGCCCAGGCACACACCCATTTTCGTGTGGTTCGAAGTCAAGAACGACACGAGCATCACGCCGGCTATCAAAGACCTCGTCGAAGTCGAAAAGGAAATCTTGGCCGTGATCCCCGCGGAACGCATCATCACGGCAGACTTCGTTCGTGGCTCTTACGCTTCACCGAGGGCACGCGTGGAGGCAGAAGGTTGGCCCGCCTTGCGCGATGTCAGTGGCATGTTCGCGTTCATGCTGATCGACCGCGATGACCTGGCCAAGAAGTACTCCGAAAACAACACCACGCTGAACGGCCGCAAGATTTGGATCAACGCCGCCAATGACCAGCACACCCAGCCCTGGGCCCTGATGACCAAAGTCGGAGGCCCTGACGACGCCGCGGAAATTGCAGACGCGCTCAAACATCAGCTGATGGTGGCCACCAATGTCTGCAGCACAAATAAAGCTGACGACGTCTGCCAGACTAAGTTGAACACCGCCGTGATGGCCGGTCTGCACATGCTCAAGGACGACCTGCCCTTTCCAACGTCGGGCCGCAGCTATGTGGCCAAGCTTCCCGAGGGCAGCCCAGGGTGCAACGGGATGACGGCGCCTGCCGAATGTGATCCGAATCGCTTCGAGTAAATACTGTATCGAATTATGACTTGATCGTGAGCCAGGGTGACACGTACGGTGAAGACCCTTCACTTGCGTGTGGTTTATGCACGTTTCTGTAGCTTTTTTACGCGCGTTTCGCAGTGTGCTTCGCGAGCTTGATGTTCCCGAGCGTGCAGTAGCCCCCCTGTCAGAAGACCCACACGCCAGTGTGCCGTGGGAAGACTGTGTCCAGCGCCTCTCCCACACCCTTGAGCACGCAGGCGATCCTTTTCTAGGGTTGCGTGTGGGCGAGCACATCAGCGTGTCCGCGCTGCACGTGGTGGGCCATCTGTTGCTGACCTCGCGTAACCTACGCGAAGCAGCAGCACAGTTTGGACGGTTCGCCCCGCTCGTGTTTGCGGGGGCAGAGTTCAAGCTCGAAGAAGGCCCAGACGAATCGTCCTACGGCTTTACCGCGCCTCCTGTCGACGCGGCGGGGGAGGCGTTTTGTGCCGACCTGACGCTCACGATCGTGATGAACGTGGTGCGCGCGCTGCTCGTCTCCAAGTCGCCGCCCACGCGCGTCGAGCTACGGCATGAAGGTCCCGACGACGCGAGCTTTTACGAAACTGTACTGGGCGGACCGGTCGTGTTCGGCGCCATGCATAACCGCGTCGTGTTCCCAAGTACCGTACTCGACGAGACGAGAAGACTCGGCGACGAGCAGCTGCAACTGATGCTGAATGAGCGCGCAGAGCGTCTGCTCGCCCAGCGCGGCCAGGGCCAAGACGTCGTGCTGCGCGTACGCGATGCGATGCGTTCGGCCGATCTGGACACGTTTGATCTCGGGCGCGCCGCGCAAGCACTGGGTATGGGCACGGCCACTCTGCGCAGACGCCTGAGCGAGCGAGGCACCGCCTTCAGTCAGCTCGTCGATGAAGTGCGGCGGGATTTGGCATGTGAGGCGCTGCGGCAGAGCCGCTACGACATCAAGCAGTTGAGCGCGCGCCTTGGCTTCTCAGAGCCGCGCGCATTTCATCGCGCTTTTCGGCGCTGGACGGGCACGACGCCGGCTCGCTTTCGCTCCCTGCACGCAGCGAGCTAAACCGGCGAACGCAAGGGGACCTTACCGTCATCTTTCGCAGCTGTTGAGCGCTTCGGTCCCTGCAGAGACGTCACCGGTCATTGGTGGAAGCACAAGGAATCGGCAGTCTAACCGCAGTACGTGGCCTCGTTCACCGGCTTGCCGGCCACGTCGAGGAGGTTGGCTTATGCGTCAGTTCATGCGGGGCACCATACTTTCATTCTTAGTGCTGAGTCTGGCTGCCTGCGAGAGTGCACCGTCGGCTCCGGCGGGCGCTGCGCTCGAAGACGAAACCAGTCCGGCTGGGGGTGGTACGGAAGGCCCCTCACGTCCACAGGACGGTACCGACAGAACGCCCGCGACCGATGCGGGTGCGCCTGCAGTCGCGCTCGGCTTACCCTGTGATGTCGGAGCAGTGCTCGCCGAACATTGTTCCCACTGCCATGGCGCTACGCCGAGCTTTGGCGCGCCCATGTCGCTTGTGAGCTACGAGGATCTCACGGCGCCGTCGGGCAAAGATCCGACTCAGAGCGTGTTTACACGGGTGGGTGAGCGAATCCACGACGTCAAATCACCCATGCCGCCGCCCCCGCATGGCGATATGGAGCCGAGCGACCTCGCCGCCCTCGATGCATGGGTCAAGCTCGGCGCACCACGTTCCACCGACTCATGTGCACCGGTGACAGACCCGAACGATGGCACGACCGCCCAGGATGACTTCGATTACTCGCAGTGCGATATGCGTGTGGAGCTCAAGGCGCACAACGGCAGCACGCCCGAGGACACCGAGCCGTTCAAGCTCGGCCGAGACGTCGACAATCGCTACGAGTGCTTCTACTTCCGCGCACCCTACGACCAGGAGATGCAGGGCCTGGCGGTGTTTCCGCTGGTCGATGACGCGCGCGTCTTACACCACTGGTTGCTCTACACCGAGGAGAACGCAGCTTATCAGGACGGTACCCACGAGGAGTGCAATGGCGTGCACCCCAACGCCACCTTAGTAACGGGCTGGGCGCCGGGTGGCGAAGGCCTGACCATGCCCCCTGACGTGGGTCTTCGTCTGCCTAAGGCAGCGCCCGACACCTTCTTCATTCTTGAGATTCATTACAACAACTCTGGACGTTACCCGGATGCGCTCGATCGCAGCGGCGCCGAGCTCTGCGCGACGAGCAAGCTCCGCAAGCACGAGGCGGGCGTGCACTGGCTCGGCACGGAAAATTTGCTGCTAGGAGCGGGCAAGCAAGACTTTACCGGTACCTGTAAGCCGCAGATCACGGAGCCCGTCCACATCTTAGGTTTCTCGCCGCACATGCACGTGCTCGGTCGACACATGAAGACCACGATCGAGCGCGCGTCGGGCGGCACGGAGATAGCCTTCGACAAACCATTCTCGTTCGAGAACCAGGGGCACTACCCGGACGAGATCACGGTCTACCCAGGGGATACATTGAAGACCACCTGCACCTTCGACAACGACACGGGCGGCACCGTGTTCTTCGGGCAGAAGACCACTGACGAGATGTGTTACCAGTTCACGCTTGCCTATCCCCTGGGCGCGTTCAACACCGGGGGCGACTTACTCTTCTTGCCCGGCAGCGTCA
>JBBSJC010000227.1:0-11808 GCA_038257655.1 Polyangiales bacterium
GGTGAGGGGTGTAGGGAGGGGTCGTCCAGCATCGAATGTGAGATGCGGCGTGGTGGCTGCCATGCTCGCTTTGGCGGTGAGCTTGTTTCTGCCGGGATGCGCAGCCCCGGACTCCAGGAGCCTGCTAGAGCACTGGGAGCTGACGGTACCGGACGGCGTGAAGGCGCGCCCGATACGCCTTCCGACTCGGCTCGGCGAACTGCTGCCCGACCGCGAGGTGACGTACGTGCTGCGCACGCAGTTCGAGATGCCGCAGGCCCTGGCCGGCAGGGCCGGAGATGCTCGCGCGTCAGGGCCGTGGGAGCTTCGAGAGTGACGTGTTCAGCTTCGGCGTGCTGGCCTTCCAGCTCTTGACGGGACGAATGCCCTACGAGTCGGCCCCGATTCTAAAGTTGCTCCAAGGTGCGCCGCTCCCTCGCATCGAGGCATTTTCCGACGCTCTGCCAGACCTCCCAGCGCCGCTGCGACAGGTGCTCGATGCGGCCCTCGCGATCGCGCCGGAGGACCGACCCACGGCAGCCGACATCGCGCGCGCGCTAGGAGCCAACACCCCCGACGCGCAGGGCGTCGCGCCACTACGTTCCTTGGCCGCCTTACAGCGGTGGTAAGTAAGCCCCCAGTCTGACCCGTCGGAATGACTGACCGCTTTCGACATGACCGCTTTCGACATGACCACCCCTCACTTGCGCCTCACTTGCGTCGCCGAGCTTCGAGTGGAGTCCGAAGGATATGATCGGCAACCGTGCCATTACAGTGAAGCGGGACGAGAGTGGGTCGGTTCTTCCACGCTGACAAGACTGCTTGCATGAGACCGTTCCCGGTGATGACGGAGCGGGCCGCATGCGCAGTGGTAACCTTACCAACCATGAAACCGGCTCCAAGAACCGACCTGATGTCGAGATCAAGGCCGTTTTTCTCGAAGGCGTGCGGCCGAATGGCAAAGCACTCCATCCTACCATACGCGACATCGTCACGGCTACGGCCATAGCCTTGCATACCCAAGTTGCGCGGATTGGCGGTGCAGGGGTCGTTCAGCCTGTCATCACGCGGTTCGTCGACCGCTCGTGGCAGTTGGTGGGTGAATGTGTGGGCGTGCTGGTGACGCGACGGGCCACGATCCTCGTGCCCATGTGCAGTGCCTGCAGGTTGACGTTCGGTCCAGCCAGCACGCACAACGTACGGTCGGCAGCGGCCCTGAGCACGAGCAGGTGTGCGCCGAAGCGCGCGACGCTGCTCTCGAAGGACTCGGTGTCGGCTTCAAGTGCGCTGCGTAAGAGCGTCAGGCGCTTGCCCACGTAGCGCAGCGTGTCGTCGTCGAACAGCGCGGGTAGGTCGCGGCAGGGCATGCTGCCGTCGGCTGCGAGCACGAGGCTGCCGACGACCGCACGAATGTCCTTCAGGCTTGCCAGGACTAGTTGCATCGAGCTTTCCTTTCTTCAGACGCCGAGTTGCACCCGCAGCTCATTTGACGGCGGCACCTGGATTGAGCCTCAGGCCCACCATCTCGGATCCATCGACGAAAAGCAGGGATATTGATGTCCGGAGCCCCGAAGTGCACCCGCGCGCAGGCGGTCCCTGCAGTGCCCGCGAGCGGAAGGCGTTCGGAGTGGGTTGCTATGTTGACCGCCCGATCACACTCTCGCAGGCTCGGATCGCAGCATGTAGATGAGGTCCATCACGCCGGGATCTTTTCCGGCCTGCATGAGTAAGGTCGTGAGCTGTCCGCGGTGATGGGTCTGATGGTTGAAGAAGTGCACGAAGGCCCACCACGCCACGTGATGCTGCTCCGCACCGCTCATGTTGCGGTAGGAAAGCTCGCTCTCCGGTAGCGCTGGGTCGAGCTTTAGCACCCAATCGAGGATCTGCCTGTCGGTGACCTGTCTCTCGTGGGTTAGCATTATGAAATCGTCGTATAAGATCTGACTGAGCGCCGCGACCGGCATCTCTGCTCCCCCGTCATCCCTCGATACGAAGCGCGAACGGTCGCCCGTAAAGCGCAGCATCCAGGTTCGGTCTGCGAGCAGGATATGGTTCAGCGTGCCGTGGATCGAGCCAAAGAATGCGCCTCGATCCTGCTTGCGCGCAGCGTCGCTGAGCGTTGCCGCGACGGCGTAGAGCTTTCCGTTCATCCAGCAGTTGTAGCGGGCGAGCGCCTTCAGATGTTCGATCATGCGGGATTCTCCCAGCGCTCCCGGCGCAGAGCAAGGGGGCCGCAGATGCCGGGACGGGCACCTATGTAGCTCCTTGCTATCCAGACAGCGCAGGGTGCGCTAAGGGTGCCAGGGCGAGCTCATCAACGTCCAAGGGGATGCCGAGATGCCACTGACTGGAAGCTGCCTTTGCGCCGCGCTCAGCTACGAGATCCGCGAACCACTGATCCGCGCCCAGAGTTGCCACTGCTCACGCTGCCGCAAAGTGTTCAGTGGGTCGGGCTCCGCGTTTGGCTTTCTGCAACCTGGAAGCTTTCACTGGTGCGGCGATGTGAGTGCTCTCTCTCGCTATGCAAGCGGCGCCGGTTGGGAGATTGGCTTCTGCGGTAAGTGCGGCTCGACGCTATGCGGCGTCCACGACGGCACGGTGCTCGGCGTTACGCTCGGGAGCGTCGATGGGGATCCCGGTGTGCAGATCGAGCGGCACATTTTCGTGGGCTCCAAGGCGCCCTGGGATCACATCGGCGGCACGGCACCCCAGTTTGAAGAAGGGTAAGAGTCCCAACGTCGAGGCGAGTGCAGACGCTCGGGCACACGGCGGGTTAGACTAAGACCAGGCGCCTATCAGCTTGCGGCTGCCGGCGCTCCGTTCGTAGTTGGCTGCTCATGATCAGCAGCTGAGGCACGGCTGCGGACTGAAGGCGGACAGCATCGTGCGGGGCAGCGACGACTACGGTCATCAGAGTTCCCCCGGGCTTGGCAGGCTGGTCGCTAGAGGCTGGTCGTTGGGCGCGAGGCGTGGCCACCCGTCAGCGGCACATCAGCCGGACCTCAAAGCCTACGCGCCGCCCCCCAGCGTGCGCCGGCGCGCAGGGGGCCACCCGACAATTCACATTCTCCCGCGCACGGTCGGACGTGGTCTGCCACGTCGTCGAACTACTACGGTGTGCCCTGGCAACGCGCACGCGAGCACCGCGTTTCGTTTGGCGGTCATCCGAATCTGGCGCCGCACGCTCTCGCGTCAAAGTCAGAAAGGTAAGATCGCGTGGACGCGCACGCAGCGCCTCGTTGCGCGGTGGGTGCCGTCTGCCCGAGTGGATGCCCTCGCGCCGCAAGAAGTCAGCGAGCTGCTCGTCACTCAAGCGCGACGCTTCGCTGACCACGCGGAGTTTTTCGAGCGCGCTACGGTCTTCAGAACGTCGGGATTGGTCAGCATGGCCCCAAGCTTACGAGCTGCGTCAACCCAGCGGTAAGCCATGCTGTTCGCAATCCCGCGCTCACGCGCCAGGCCGTACACGCCTGGGCCGGCTGGACGCAGTGCTTCGCGGAGCAAGTGCTAAGGCTCGTCCCTACCGTAACTCGCTTTTTCGCAAAGCGGCCAATGGCTAGTTTTTCACTCGCCCAAGCCGCGCCGTGACCGTTCTCTTCGTCGTGCGAGCTTGCCCAAGTAGCATTGGCGTGGCGCGACAGCCCTTTGGCATCGACGCCCCTACCCGCGAGTGTGACTGTCTCTCCTTCCGCGTCGCCATACTTTCTGCGTGTGCGCGCAAACGAGGTCACTCATGGCTCAGAATGAAAACGACATGCTGCGCCTGCGGCAAGAGATCCGCGGCCGCGCGACGCAGCGAGTAAGAAGCAAGCTCGGGCTCTTCTGGCACCTTACTGTCTTTCTGCTCATCAATGCCGCGCTCGTCGCGATCAATTTGGCCTATAGCCCGCAGACGCTCTGGTTTGTGTGGCCGCTCGGCGCCTGGGGCTTCGCGCTCGCCTTGCATGCCGGACAGATCTTCCTGTCGACGGGCGGTGTGACCGAAGACCTGATCGAAGCGGAAGTCGAGCGCGAGCTACAACGCCGACGCACGTTGACGCGGGGCTAGCGACCGAAGCCTTGTAGTAAGGTTGTAGGGACGTCTCGCCTTGACTAATGTTCGAACCAGCTCTGCATCTCCTTGAGAGGAGCGATCGATTAGCTGTGTTGCAGCAGCGGCGCTCACGCCGAGGGCGCGGATCATGATCGCGCGGGGGAGGTGAGTCTCGCTCCATAGGTGGAGCGCAGGCGACCGTGGCCCAGCGCATCGTGCGGGCGAAGAAGGCGCTGGCAGACACTCAGGTACCGTTCGAGGTGCCGCGGGGGCCCGAGCTGGCTGCGCGGCTCTCGTCGGTGCTCGAGGTCATCTACCTCGTGTTCAACGAGGGCTACTCGGCAACCGCGGGCGAGGACTGGATGCGGCCCGACCTGCGTGAGGCAGCCGCCCTCGGACTTGGTCCACCGGCGTCCGGCGCGACTTCAGGCGGCGCTCGTCGACGACGTCTTGGCGCGGCTACGTCGGGATGGGGATAACGTATCAACGTAGTCCGTCACGATTCTCCTTTCCGGGGTTGCGGGGAGATTCCGAAGTTCCGAAGACCGACACGGGTTCTACAAGGGGTTCTTGACGAAGCCCGTTCGAAAAAAGTCTCGTAGCTTTCGCAGTGTTGCGACACTCACTGGAGAGCAACTTGGAGGTTGTTCATGAAAGATCGGCCAGCGATGAGCATGGGAGCACGAACAGGTCTGACGTGGGCATTCGCCTTCATGACGGGCGTGCTAACGAACGGTTGCGGAAGCGAGGAGAACGTCTCCGTGGGCAGCGTCAATCGCGTGCTCGACCTCGGCGTATGTTCGGGCGAGGGGACCGCCTGTGACGCTCCGCCCGCAAGCGCAGACGCGGCTGAGCCTCTTGCACCCAGTGAGGGCGCCGCGTCACAGGCCCCCAAGCTTTGCGACGCAGAAGTCAGCGGGATGCTCGCAGTCGACTTCCAAGTCGACATCGTCGACCTGATCTGCTCGGGCATAGCGGGCTGCAACTACAATGTTGCGGACTTCAAGGTTGCAGCGGACGGCAGCGTGTGGCTGCTCGCTTATTTGTTTGAACCGATCCACCGCACCCCGCCGCGAGCGTGGCTGGGTCACATCGCTGCCAACGGGCTAGTCCTCGGTCAACAAGTGTGGCCGCTGACTGACTATTTCGAGCTCGCCTGGAGCATCGCGTTGCGCGAGGATGAAGCCGTTCTGCTCGCCAACGATGGTAGCCAGAGTTGGACCCAGCATTACGACGCAGCTGTGAACCTCACCGGCTCCGCGCTTCGCTTCGAGTCCATGATCGGCTATCGGATCGCGGGTACACCTGAGGGTGGCTTGGTGCTCAGCGGAGTCTTGAGCAAACCCGCACCCGGAGAATTGGCACGTAGCCTCGTCGCCATGGTCGACCAGAGCGGGGACGTGGTCTGGTCCCAAAACAACGTAGCTGGGGTTGACAACACACACGCGATCGAAGTCGACGGATCGGGGCGCACCGCACTGATCACCCTCGTGAAAGCTCTGAATACGCCATCGGACTTCGGATTTTACGTCACGCACGTCACCGGCTTCGAGGCGAACGGCAATCAGGCTTGGAGCGATGCTTTTGACTGGATGGGTGACGGCTTTTCTGGCCACGAGCTCGCGTTCGACGACCAGGGCAACCTTACGATTGCCTTGGTCAAGGACGCAGCAAGAGCGTGGGTACAGCGCTTCGCGCCCAATGGCGATCCGAGTTGGGCCTGGTCGCTCGAAAGCAATCTAAACTTGGGCATGACGGTCATTCCCTCGGACGGGCGCGTCTTCGTCGTGACACTCGAGGGAGACACCAAGCTCGACGGTAACGGATCAATCACTGAGCTATCCGCGGATGGTCAAACATGCCGCAAACACGCGTATACGGGCGTCTCTATGATTGATCGTTTGGCCGCGTCGCGCTCAGGTCAGATCTACTTCGTGGGCCATCGGTCTGTTGGACGCTTCAAGTCGATATGAGCATGGCTAGTGGCGACATCCAAACTGGTGAGCCTGGTCGGCCGGAGCCGTGAGAGCCCTGCCGCAGCACAGCCGCGATCGAGGCCAAGCCTAAGGTGAGAGCCCGCACCCGCCAAGGAAAAGCGCAAAGGCTACTACGCCAGCGCGCGGGCCACGCGTGGCGGTGTGGCTGGGGGTGGCTGTGGCTCGTTCTAAGTACGCATGTGATCACACCACTAATAGGCTGCGCACAGGATGAGCAGCCATCCACGTTCAGTCTAACGTGGACGCGCGAACAAGGGGCCGAGTCATGCATTTCGAGCGAGCTACTCGAGCTCAAAGTTCAGGCGCTGACGGGCGCCCAGCTAAGGCCTTCGCCAGAGGCCGATCTTATGATCCAGGGTCATGTGCGCAGAGACGTCACAGCGCGCTCCTGGCAAGTGAGAATTGTCGTGGAGAGCGCGCGCGGGCAGACGTTGGGCGAGCGCCAGATACTCAGCGAAAAGGCGGATTGCAGCGCGATGACGCCATCCATCTTGCTCGTGTTAAGTATGGTGATGGAGCTCGAAGCCGAACACAGCATAGAACCGCCTACGTCGCCCACGCACGGTGTGGACCCTATCGCGAGGACACCGGTTCTAAGGGGCTCTGCCCCATCGCCCGAAGATTCTGGGCCCGCGTTGGGCACCCAGCTCAAGCGCGAAAAGGCGCGGCGAGCGTATCTGTTCGAACCTGTGGCGGGAGTTACACTGTCCGGCGGCATCCAGCCGAGCCTAAGCCCAGGAGCCAGGCTGGGCGTGCGCTGGGTAAGCGTGGGGCCGCTGTCTGCCTTACTGTCGGGCACCTACTGGCTCCCGGGGAGCGTCGCGTTGCAATCCGAATACGCGAAAGGTCAGGTCGAATTTCGTGCCATGCAAGCCGAGCTTATGGGCTGCATCCGCGTCTTCGAAATCGGCGATTGGCTCTGGCAGAGCTGCGCGGGCGCGGTACTAGGCACGCGCAGCAGCCTCGCGAGCACGCTGGCCGAGCGCAAGAAGGTCAGACGCAGCTACGGGGGTGCGATGGTCGCGCTCGAGACCCGCTACGCGCTGACCATGCGTTGGTACCTTACCCTGGGGCTCCATGCGGCCGCGCTCGGACCAGCCACGCGCTTCACCTACCAAGAGGCCAATGGGCAGGAGCGCCTGCTGTTTCGGCCCGCACTGCTGGCCACTTGGGCTGCGCTGAGCGTTTCAGCGCGCTTTTGATCGTCTCGGACATTTCATTCGGTGTCCGCACGTGGTTAGGTCAAAGCTTGCCGACTCAACAAGATGCGACTGAACTCATCCGTGAACACGCCGCCTTCGTTTGGCGCGTGTTACGGCACGTGGGTGTAAACGAGGACCAACTCGAGGACTTGAGCCAAGAAGTATTCATCGCGATCGTCCAGCAACTACCCACTTTTGAAGCGCGCGCCTCGGCTCGCACTTGGATCTACGGCATCTGCTGGAACGTTGCGTCGACGGCAAGGCGCAGGGCACGTGTGCGCAGCCAACCGGAGGTGGAGCGTATGACCGAACTTTCGATCCCTGCCTCGCAGGATCGCGAGGTTTGGATCAAGCAGGCCCATGCGGAGTTAGTGCAGGCACTGGAGGCGCTCGAGCCTGAGCAGCGCACGGTGTTCGTGCTTTATGAGTTCGGTGATGTGAGCATGGAAGAGATTGCCCAGGGGCTCACTTCCCCCGTCACCACTTGCTACTCGCGACTCCATACCGCGCGCCGCAAGGTGGAGGCCTTAGTGCGTCGAAAGCTGAACCTAGCGAGCAGCAAAACCATGCGGGTTGCGAAATGAAACCTTCCTCGCCTTGGAAAGACGACGAAAGCATCGCGCCGGAGCTGCGCGAGCTGATGAGTCACGGGCACAACTTGGCGCCGAACGAGGAGCAACTGGCTAGGATCAAAGCGGGCGTGAACGCTAGCGTGGGTGCGACCTCGGAGCTCGATGGCACGAAGCTGCCCGCAGGCCCAAAGCCGGTACAGCTGGCGTTTACGAAGGGGTATGCCGTGCTCGCGACGATCGCACTGATTGGAGGGACGCTTTGGGTTGCGCTTGGCTGGCCGGATAGGTCAAACGTCGAGCGTAAGTCTGCTCCCCCGCCCGCGTCTCCGACGCTACAGGTCGTATCACCCACCCTACCTGTGCCGCCACCTGCGACGCTCTCGATCGATTCACCCCCTTTGGGCGCGACGCAAGATATGCCCAAGGATGGGCTCCGGCCTGAAGTGCGACGTGGTCGGCGGCCAGCACCGAGCGTGCCGAATGCTGCGCTTTTGGATGACGAGGCAACGCTCTTGCGCGGCGCCAAGCAGGCGATGACGACTACCGCCCAACGCGCGGTCGACCTAACCCTTAAACACGAGCGCGACTATCCGGAGGGAACCCTGCGCGAAGAACGAGAGGCTCTGCTCATCGAAGCGATGTGGCGAATCGGGCGTGCCAAGGATGCAGAGCGACGCTTCGCTGCCTTTCAAAAGCGCTATCCGCACTCACCTTACGCTCGGCGAATCGCGTCATGGCTGACGGCAAAGCCGGCAAGCCCTTTGCAACCCAGTCCCTAGCCTGTTGACTCCGGCCTGCTGCCAAGTCGTATGGCTCTTTGAGCCGCACGTCATCGGCGGGCATCGACGGTGTGACGTGCTGCCGTGACCGATTCTCCCCAACTATTTGCGGGCGCGACATCGACGCATACATCGCAGCCGACGACCCGGTGACCGCAGAGCGTTGGGTAAGCAAGCTCCTCGCTGCGGCGGAACGCGCGGCCAAGGTTCCGTATTCAGGGCACATCGTTTTACTGCCCGACGACTTGACGTAGTGGCCGGCGGCTGCGCGTGCAGCGTCCCGAGGAATGGTGTGCAGACGCGCGTGGAGGTGGAGACCGGGACAGACTACGTGGATACGTTTTCCCGGAACCCCCCAGGCCGGCCGCTCGATATGTTGGCATGCCTCGAATGCCTCGCATGGTCAGGATGGGTACCGTTCGTCATGTCATCTCGCGGTTCGTGGACCGCTCGGATGGCGTTCGCGGTCCGCAAGCATTCGCATCGGAAGCGGTTGGCGTCGCAGGCCAACACGCAGACGCTCAAGAAGGAGTGCCTGAGCCGCGCGCATGTGTAAGTTGGCGTAAGTCGCACGGGCTCGAGCCTTTGTGTTCTCCTGCTCGCAACGTGCGCCGTAGCTTCTTCATCCCGGCACTGTTTCTCAGCCTTGCGCTCGCCTGCAGCCCCGGAAAACCAAGAAGCGCGCGTTCATTTCGTGGAGGCAGACAATGCTAAGTTGCCGTAGAGCGACCTTCTATGCAGCGCTGATGTTCGCGCTTGGTTGCAGCAGCGGCTGCTCGTCCAATGGCAAGGGCGGCAAGGGCGGCAAGGGCGACCCCGCGGGTGAGACGAATGGCGGCGGCAATGACAACACGACTGGTTCGACGAATGCCGGAACCGCCGGATCGAACGGCGGCGCCAGCGACGGTGGAAACTCGCCCGGCAACGACTCGGGCACGGCCGGTCCTGGGAAGGCACGTCTGAGGGCCGGCTTCGGCAAGACCAAGATCACACCCCCGCTCGAAGACACCTGGACTGACACCAACGACAACGGCAAAAAGGACGATGGCGAGCCATACGAAGATGTCAACGGCAACGGTCGCTTCGATCCCTTCTGGTTGGCGGGGTTCAGTCAGAATCGACCTGCCAAGAGCATTCACGACGACATCTATGCCGTTGCATGCGTGATCGACGACGGCGAGACGAGGCTCGGCTTCGTAGCGCTCGATGCCATCGGCTTCATGTTCGATCACGTCGAAGAGGTGCGCGCGCGGCTAGCTGCATCGCTGAAAGTCGATCACCTGGTCGTGACCTCTACGCACAACCACGAGGTGCCCGACTTGATGGGGATATGGGGACCGAGCTTCACCCAGACTGGCATCAATGACGAGTATATGGAGCTCGTCCAAGCCCGCGCTGCTGAGGCGGTGGCGCTGGCTGTGGACGCGCTCGAACCGGCCACCTTGCGCTTATTCGAAGCGGCGCTCGACCCTGAGGGTCTGATGGTCGACACACGCTTGCCCGAGGTGTTCGATCCAGATTTACGCGCGCTTCAGCTGATCGGTAAGGACGAGCGCGTCATCGGACAGATTGTCACCTGGGCCAACCATCCAGAGGTGTTGTGGTCGAAAAACCTGGAGGTCACCGCCGACTACGTTGGGTATCTTCGTGACGGCATCGATCAAGGTCTTCGCTATGGAGACGAGGTCGCCCGTCCGGGCACGAACGGCACCACGCTCTACATCAATGGCGCCGTCGGCGGCCTGCTCGCACCCGTCGATGATCTGGCCATTCGCGATGATTACTTGAAGCAAGACTTCACTGAACCATCCCATGATAAGGCGCGCGCCCTCGGCTACCGAGTCGCGAGCGCGGCGCTCGATATGATGGAAGGCACGCCGGTCGAAGAGCTCGAGCAACCCGGCATCGAGCTGTATGTCGAGCGCGTCGAGCTTCCCGTCGACAATCCAACCTTTCGGGCTGCCACGCAGCTCGCGGGCATCTTGCCGCGTGAGGTGGTGGGAGACGCCTTCTTCGATCCTCGCATCAAGAGCGAGATGGATCTGATCAAGATCGGCAGCGCTTGGATCGTCACGGTTCCTGGTGAGCTCTACCCCGAGATCGCCAACGGGGGAGTCGAGAGCCCACAAGGTGCCGATCACGCCGGCAAGGTCAAGGAAGCCCCCGCTTGGCGCGAGCTGATGAAGGGTAAGGTCGACTTCGTGTTCGGTTTGGCCAACGACGCGGTGGGCTACATCGTTCCCAAAACACAGTGGGACGAATCGGCGCCGCATCCGTACGGCCTCGACGAAAGCCAATACGGCGAAGGCAATAGCTTAGGTCCTGACACCGCACCGATCTTGCATGACACCATGCTCAAACTGATCGATCGCGCGAATGCGCGGGTCGGTAGCGGCGAGCTCGATCAGCGGTAGGCACTGCAAGAACGGTGCGTCCTCGGCTTGCTTATCGTGAAGCGTGAGACTCGCAAGCAAGGCAAATGCGGCGCGTTTTTCCATCTCCTCGCGTCGCGTGCTCCACTTGTGCACCTTGTCGAACGCGTGGGGCGTCTTGTCGAACAAGTGAAAGCATCGTCCTGGGGCGCTCGATGTGGAATGGAGAGCTACGGGTCGCAAATCTTTCGCCTTCACATCTGGCGCGCGCCGCCACTGTCCGGACGCAAGGCACTCCCCACGGCAGCCCCGACCGGCGCGCTGGACGAGTGCCGTTTCGTTGGGCCTAGCTTGCCCGATAGCGGCAACACGGCGCGCAATGAGCGAAACTGGTTCGCGCTCTCTGTCCATTTCTCCGACGGATCCGTGCTGGAAGTCTTTGCGGCCCGACTGCTCGTCAATCCGTAAACCACACACGCGATTTCCATGGGACCGATTTGCGCGCCGCAATTCTTGCGGCCGCTGGAAGCCCTGATCGGCCTGCGTGAGCTGACGGTCGCACATGGTAAGAGCGAGCCGGAGCGCAGTCGTGAGATCGAGCGCTATGTCGAGGAACAATTCGCACAGCGCGATCGCGCTCGAGCTCGCGCGTTGTTGCTGGCCGGCTTTCCTACTCTGCCGCCGAGGTCGTGACGCGCGTGCGACCAGGGCGCCGACCAGGATCGGAGGCCCAACGTCCGTATCGCCACGTCGACGATGGGAGCTTGGAGCGCAGCGGCAGCGGATCTCTTGAGCCCGCTCTCGTCGAGGATCATCTCGGACCGTCGAGCGCGCACGAGCCCAGTGCGTCCCAAGCTTGCACTTCCAGGGGTAC
>JBBSJC010000228.1:0-11808 GCA_038257655.1 Polyangiales bacterium
GCTTCGACGTCTATCCCCTGCGTACGGCTCAAACCATGGGCTTTTCTTCCGGCTTCTCGATCGCGAATACCGGCGCGCGTTATGCCTTGTCTCAGACACAAGAGACGCACAGCATGCAAGGGCGTCCGATAGCGCTCGATGCGACCTTGGCCGAGTACAAGCAGAACGCCCAGTTCGCCAAGTTCGAATCGGTCATGCTCAGCGTCTTGCCGCTGTGGGAAGAGGTCAAGTACGAGGGCCACAAGTGGGCCCTTACCATCGACCTGAATGCCTGCACTGGCTGCAACACGTGCCTCGTCGCCTGTCAGGCGGAGAACAACGTCGCCACGGTCGGTAAAGAGCAGGTCGCACGCGGTCGCGACATGTACTGGCTACGTCTCGATCGCTACTTCGTGGGCGAGAACGAGAACGACCCTCAGGTCGCATTCCAGCCGGTCGGCTGCGTGCACTGCGAAGAGGCACCTTGCGAGAACGTGTGTCCGGTCAATGCGACGGCACACAGCCCCGAAGGCCTCAACGACATGGCCTACAACCGCTGCATCGGCACCCGCTACTGCATGAACAACTGTCCGTACAAGGTGCGGCGCTTCAACTTCCTCGACTTCACAGGCCAGGTGCCTGAGACCCGTCGCATGCAATACAACCCGAACGTCACGGTGCGTATGCGCGGCGTGATGGAGAAGTGTTCGTACTGCGTGCAGCGCATCCAAGAGTCCAAAATCTCAGCACGAAGAGACGGACGCCGGATGCGAGATGGCGACATCAAAACGGCGTGTCAGCAGGCGTGTCCCGCAGGCGCGATTCTATTTGGCGACCTCAACGACAACTCGAGCCGGGTGTCCAAGGCAGCCCGCCTCGATCGCAGTTACAAGCTGCTGCCTGAAATCGGCACGCAGCCGCGCACGAGCTACTCGGCGAAAATTCGCAATCCGAACCCGGAGATGCAGGGATGAGCGACGCTCCTATCGCAGCCATTGGCGAGACGCTGCTCCTACCGGAGTCGACCACTAGCAAGTCGATCACGGAAGCAGTCAGTCGCGTCACTGAAACCAAGGCCCCGCGTGGCTGGTGGATTCTCTTTTTGCTCTCCGCGAGCTTCACCGGCGTGCTCGGCCTCGCCATCGCTTATCTGGCGATGGTTGGCGTCGGCACCTGGGGTAACAACAGCCCCGTTGCTTGGGCCTGGGACATCACCAACTTCGTTTGGTGGATCGGCATCGGCCACGCCGGCACGCTGATCTCCGCGGTGTTGTTCCTGTTCCGTCAAAAGTGGCGTACGTCGATCAACCGCTTTGCAGAGGCGATGACGATCTTCGCGGTTATTTGCGCGTTGATTTTTCCCGGCATTCACGTCGGCCGCATCTGGCACGCCTACTACATGCTGCCTATCCCCAATCAGATGGGCATCTGGCCGAACTTCAAGAGTCCGCTCATCTGGGACGTGTTCGCCGTCAACACGTACTTCATCGTGTCCTTGCTCTTCTGGTTTACGGGGCTGATCCCTGACTTTGCGACCCTTCGTGATCGCGCCACCAGCAGCGTGCGACGCATGGTGTACGGCGTGTTCGCCTTCGGTTGGCGTGGCTCAAACCGCCACTGGCGCAACTACGAGCGCGCGTACTTGATCCTAGCCGCCATCTCGACACCTCTCGTGTTGTCGGTGCACTCGGTGGTTAGCTTCGACTTTGCCACCAGTGTTATCCCTGGCTGGCACACCACCATCTTTCCGCCCTACTTCGTCGCAGGCGCCGTGTTCTCCGGCTTTGCGATGGTGATGACGCTGCTCTTGATCTCGCGCTCGGTGTTCGGTCTACAAGAACTCGTCACGATGAAGCATCTCGAGCTGATGAATAAGATCATGCTCTTGACCGGAACGCTGGTTGGGTACGCCTACGCGATGGAGTTTTTCATCGCCTGGTACTCGGGCAACCCCTACGAGCGCTACGTGTTCATCAACCGCGCCACTGGACCTTACTGGTGGGCCTACTGGTCGATGGTCACCTGCAACGTGATCTCGCCCCAGCTGTTCTGGTCGAAGCGTCTGCGCACCAGCATTCCCGTGATGTTCGTGGTGTCGATCTTCATCAACATCGGCATGTGGTTCGAGCGCTTCGTGATCATCGTCACCTCGCTGCACCGCGACTTCTTGCCCTCGTCGTGGGGCAACTACAGCCCAACGATCATTGATATCTGTATCTACATGGGATCGCTCGGTCTGTTCTTCACGCTCTTCCTGCTGTTTTTGCGCTGGATCCCGATGATTGCCATGGCCGAAGTGAAGGGCGTACTGCCCCACGCCCAAGTTCACCATCATGAGGGCGAGGAGCACGGCGAGTTTCATGCGCCTGCGGCCCCCGTCCCTGCTGAGTGAGGAGACTCGACATGTCGACTGCTCAAGCCACGAACAAGACCAAGAAGCGCCCCGCGCTGATCCTCGCGGAGTTCGATAGTCCTGAATCGATCATGCATGCCGCCGAAAAGGTGCGTGACGCGGGTTATCAGAAGTGGGATGTCCACACGCCTTACCCTCTGCACGGTATGGATGCTGCGATGGGTCTGCCCGATTCTCGCCTCGGCTGGATCGTGCTCGTCATGGGACTCACCGGCTTGGCCGCGGCTGCCGGCCTGATGATTTGGGCCAACGGCATCGAGTACCCGATCATCATCGGCGGCAAGCCTCCGATTTCGATCCCGTCGATGGTCCCCATCTGCTTCGAGCTGACGATCCTGTTTTCAGCGTTCGGCTGCTTCTTCGGC
Organism: Polyangiales bacterium; assembly: GCA_038257655.1. Classification (GTDB taxonomy): domain Bacteria; phylum Myxococcota_A; class Polyangia; order Polyangiales; family DASUME01; genus DASUME01. Next base: position 2,758 of record JBBSJC010000228.1, read on the forward strand.
ATGCTTGGACTGAATCAGCTGCCCCGGCATAACCATCCGGTGTTCGAGTCCGAGCGCTTCAAGGGCTTCTCGACCGACAAGTTTTTCATCTCGGTCGAAGCTGCGGACCCCAAGTTCGATGCGGCCCGCACCCGCAGCTTCCTGGAAGGCCTGCATCCCAAGTTCGTAGAGCTGGTGGAGGAAGAAGTATGAAGCCGCAGATCTGCGCGCTCACGCTGGTCGCGCTGACCACGTTGAGCCTGAGCGCCGGCTGCCGAGGGCAGACGAGCAAGGAGGCTCCCGTGGCCATCCTGCGCAACATGTACCAGCAGCCTCGCTACAACCCGCAGTCGTACAGTGCCTATTTTTCGGATCATCGCACCATGCGGCCGCCGGTCGCAGGCACGGTGGCTCGGGAAATGGAGCTGAGCGCCGCGATTTCTGAGGGCCGCACGCAAGATGGTAAGGGCTTCATCGACACGATCCCGTCGGTCATCATCGAGCGTAACGGTAAGATGAAGGGGCTGCTCGAGCGTGGCGAAGAGCGCTACGGCGTCTATTGCACGCCTTGTCACGACGGCCTGGGCAACGGCGAGGGCATGGTAATTCAGCGCGGCAACAATCCAAGCTTCAAGCCGCCGTCTTTTCACAGCGAGAAGCTCCGTCAGATGACCGACGGTCAGCTCTTTCAGACGGTGACCTACGGATACAACAACATGCCTGCCTACGGTGCGCAGGTTCCCATCGATGACCGCTGGGCGATCGTGTCCTACGTACGCGCGCTTCAGTTGAGCCAGGCGAACAACCCAGGGGCCGAGCAGTGAGCCAGCCGCAAACAACCCATAAGAGCCCTTCCTACCGGCTCGATCCCGAGAGCGCCTGGGCCAATGCCTGGAAGGTTTCGGCAGCCGTCGCAGGTGCAGGCATCGTTGCGGCAGCGTTTTGCGCGCTGCAGGATCACGAGCGCTTCGCGTTCTCCTACCTGTTCGCGTACATCTCGTTCCTGACGATCGCGCTCGGTGGCGTGTTCTTCGGGCTGATTCAGTACCTGAGCAACGCTGCATGGAGCGTTTCGATCCGCCGTACGACCGAGTTCTTGCACTGGCCGATGGCGTTGTTTGCGCTGTTGTTCGTGCCGATCCTCTTCTCGATGGACGATCTCTACCCGTGGGCGAGTCACGTCGCGCCCGCCTCCGAACACAACACGGCAGGCGAGGGTGATCCCACTACCGTACACGGCGCAGGCCACGACGAGGTGCGCGGAGGCCCGCTCTCCGCGGCAAAGCACGAGCCGATCTTGGGGTTCCTTCCCGAGGCCGAGCATGTGGCGCACGCGCGCGTGCTCGCCGAGAAGATTCCGTACCTCAACCGGACATTCTTCTACATCCGCGCCGCGCTGTACTTCCTCGTGTGGATCCTGGTCTCACGCAAGCTCTTCACCAACTCAGTACGTCAGGACGCGTCAGGTGATCCCGCGCTGACGGTTAGCTCCCACCGCGTGGCGCCGGTCGCCATGATTCTCTTTGCGCTCACCACCACGTTCGCGGCCTTCGACTGGCTAATGTCCCTCGAGCCGTCGTGGATTTCGACCATCTTTGGTGTGAACTTCTTCGCGCAGTGCATCGTGTCGATGTTTGCCGTCACCGTGTTGATGGGCCTGTCCCTGCGGTCGAGAGGCCACTTTCACAACGCCGTAAACGTCGAGCATTTCCATGATCTCGGCAAGCTGATGCTTGGCTTTTTGATCTTCTGGGCCTACGTGAACTTCTCGCAGTACATGTTGATTTGGTACGCGAGCTTGCCCGAGGAGACGACCTACTATCACCTGCGCTGGGACGAGGGCGGTAGCGGTTGGAAGGCCTGGACCATGGCCGTGGTCTTCGGTCACTTCGTGATCCCGTTCTTCGTCTTGTTGTCGCGCAATGCCAAGCGCGCGCTGACGCCGCTCGGAGTAGGCGCTGCGATCATCCTCTTCTTCCACTTCGTCATGATCTACTGGCTCGTGATGCCTTACTACGGCCATGGATTGAGCCCGAGCTTGGTCGACATCGCATGCCTTGCCGCAGTGGGCGGAACGTACTTCTCGTTCGTGTTCTATCGCCTGAGCAAAGACTCCATCGTACCGGTCCGGGATCCGCGTCTGCCGCGTTCCCTCCACTTTGTGAACGCCTAAGGAGCGCCCACCATGGCAACCAAAGGTTACGACGACAGCCCGCCACGCAACGCCACCATCGTATTTTACACGGTGTTGACGCTGGCCATCCTTGTGGCGATCAAGCTCACTCTCGACACGTACTTCGTCACCGTGATGACCGCGGAGGTTCACGACAAGGTCCTGACGCGCGGCATGGAGCCAGTGAAGGCGATGCGTGCCCGCGAGCAGGCGGTGCAGGATGCGCCAGCGATGCAGCGCGCGATGGAGGCTCTGTCGCAGCGCGGACGCACAGCTTCGCCAGAGATCACGCCGAAAAGCGGCATGGGCGAAGACGGTGCCGGGTTGGAAGAGGTACGCGGCTGGACCAAGCTAGACCGTAAGATCGGCCCAGTGGCGCAACCCGACACGTCGGCTACTGGGATTACCCCGGCCGCTGATGCCAATGCCGCACCTGGCCTGGCACCTGCTCCGACCGCACCTGCCGCTGCACCTGCGGAGCCTGGAGCTACGCACTAGTCATGTCGCTGTTGTACCGCCATCTTCGCCTCGTCGCGTTTGCCTGCTGCCTCATTATGTCGATGATGGGCATGGGCATGGGCATGGGCGGAGCGGCGCGTGCTCAGGTGGCGGTCATGCCGGCGGAGCTCGAAGAAGTCGACGTGGTGGAGCACCTTGACAAGCCCTTGCCCAAGGACGCGGTCTTCCGCGATCACACGGGTAAGGTTGTGCGTCTCGGGGACTACTTCGACGGCAAGCGTCCGGTCGCGTTCACGCTCGCGTACCACACCTGCAAAGTCGTGTGCAGCATGGTGCTCGGCGCGACCGTCGAGAGCATCAAGGGCATTCCTTGGACGCTCGGCAAGGAGTATCGCGGACTCACGATCAGCATCGATCCGCGCGATACGCCGGCCGCCGCTGCCAAGAAGCGCCGTCAGATGCTCGGTCTCTACGCGCGCGACGGCATTGACGCGAACAGCGTCGGCAGCTGGGATTTTCTTGTCGGTGACGCTGCGAACATTGCCAAGGTCACCAAGGCCGTAGGTTTCAAGTACCGCTACGACGAGCGCAACGATCAGTACGCGCATCCTGCCGCGATGATGATGCTCAAGCCCGACGGGCAGATGGCGCGTTATCTCTACGGTCTGACCTTCGATCCCAAGGACGTGCGCTTGGGTTTGCTCGAGGCCTCCCAGGGCCGATCGATCTCCACGATCGAAAAGGTGATCCTCTATTGCTACATGTACGATCCCATCGGCGCCAAGTACGTCATCGTCGCGCAGAACGTGATGAAAATCGGCGGCGTCATCACAGTGATCGCGATCAGCTCGTTTCTGGGGCTGATGTGGTCACGCGAGAAAAAGCGCCGCCGCGCAACAATCGCCGCCAAACAAGTTTCCGGGCCCGCATCCAGTCGCCCCTTGAACCAGGTCTGACGTCATGAAAGAAGCGACCGTTCAGCTACCCCGCCAGATGTCGACCCTCGCTGCCGAGGTCGACCTCACTTACTATTATATTTTCTGGCTCAGCGTGGTCCTGTTCGTGGCCATCATTGGCACGTCCGTGGTCTTCCTGATCAAGTACCGGGCATCGAAGAACCCGCAAGCTACGCCGCCGGGACATCACGATATCCTCGAACTGTTCTGGACGTTCGCGCCGATCATCTTGCTCATCCCCATGTTCCATTACGGGTTCAAGGGATACGTTAAGGCGATGGTCGCACCGGCAGGTTCGATCGAGGTGCGCGTCAAGGGTAAGCAGTGGGCCTGGGACTTTTACTATCCCGGTCAGTCAGAGCCGGTCCCGGGCGAGCTTGTGGTGCCGATAGGCCAACCGATGAAGATGGTGATGTCCTCCGAGGACGTGCTGCACTCGTTCTTCATCCCAGAGTTTCGCGTCAAGCGCGACCTCGTGCCGGGCATGTATACGTCCCTGTGGTTCGAGGCCACGGAGATCACGTCCACCCTCGGCGCGGATGGAAAGCTTAGCGGCGAGCCGCTCGATCTGTTCTGCACGGAGTACTGCGGCCTGAGCCACAGCCTGATGCTTGCGACAGTGCACATCGTATCCGTTGAGGACTACAAGAGGTACATCGAGGGGCTCGATCGCGTGCCCAACATCGCACCTGAGCTCTGGGGCAAACAGCTCTACGAGAAGAATGGTTGCAATGCTTGTCACTCGGTGGACGGTACGGCGCTGGTCGGCCCCACGTTCAAGGGAGCCTTTGGACGCCTTGAACACTTCGAAGACGGAACGTCCGTTAACATCGACGAGAACTACATCCGCGAGTCGATCCTGCGCCCCCAGGCCAAGATCGTAAAGGGCTACACGAACGCGACGATGCCGCCGTTTGTGCTCAACGACGCCAAGCTCGACGCCGTCATCGCCTATATCAAGTCGCTCAAGTGAGTGTGAGACCGAGGTCATCATGAGTACCCAAGCAGCGACGCAAGAAGCGCCCAACTACCTGACGCACGAGACCAGTCTCAAGAGCTGGCTGTACACGCTCGATCACAAGCGCATCGGTCTGATGTACCTGGCGTCGACGATGCTGTTCTTCCTGATCGGCGGCATCTTTGCCCTGCTCGTGCGCATCGAGCTGTGGGCACCGGGCCAGACGATCATGGATGCGACGCAGTACAACAAGGCCTTCACGCTGCATGGCGCGATCATGGTCTTCTTGTTCATCATTCCGACCATCCCAGGCGCGCTCGGCAACTTCTTTTTGCCGCTGATGTTGGGCGCCAAGGATGTGGCGTTTCCACGCCTGAATCTATTGAGCTACTACATCTACTTCCTGGGCGCGCTGTTCCTGATCTACAGCATCGTTACAGGCGCCGTAGACACGGGCTGGACGTTCTACACGCCATACAGTGCGCGCAGCGCGAGCTCTGTGATCTCGACGACCCTGGGTGTGTTCATCCTCGGCTTCTCGAGCATCCTGACCGGCGTGAACTTCGTCACCACCATCCACACGATGCGCGCGCCCGGTTTGCATTGGCGCCGTCTGCCGTTGTTCGTATGGGGCATGTATGCGACCAGCATCGTCCAGGTGCTCGCGACGCCCGTGCTCGCGATTACGTTGCTACTGCTCACGGTAGAGCGCGCCTTCGGACTTGGCATCTTCGACCCGAAGTTCGGTGGCGATCCCGTGCTGTTCCAGCACTTCTTCTGGTTCTATTCGCACCCGGCTGTGTACATCATGATCCTGCCCGGCATGGCGATCGTGAATGAGCTGATCGCGACGTTCACCCGGCGCGCAATCTTCGGCTACATGTTCGTTGCCATGAGCTCGCTATCCCTGGGCCTCGTCGGCTTCTTGGTCTGGGCCCATCACATGTTCGTCGCCGGTATGAGCGAGTACTCGAACATGGTGTTCAGCGCGCTGACCTTCCTCGTCGCCATCCCTTCCGGCGTCAAGATCTTCAACTGGACCGCCACGCTCTATAAGGGATCCATCTCCTTTGCCTCGCCCATGTTGTGGGCACTCGGCTTCCTCTTCCTGTTTTCTATCGGCGGTTTGACCGGGTTGTTCCTCGGCACGCTGAACGTCGATATTCACCTTCACGACACGTACTTCGTGGTCGCGCACTTTCACTACGTGATGGTCGGCGGGACCGTGATGGGCTTCGTGGGCGGCCTGCATTACTGGTGGCCCAAGATGACCGGCAAGCTCTACAACGAGACCATGGCGCGCATCGGCTGGTTCCTCGTATTCATCGGCTTCAACATCACCTTTATGTCGCAGTTCGTGCTCGGCTCGCAGGGTATGCCCCGTCGTTACTGGGATTACCTGGAGCGCTTCCGGCCCTTGCACGGCTTCAGCACCGTCGGCGCGCTGATCCTCGGCACGGGTTTCTTCGTGCTGCTGATCATGTTCATCCAGTCCTTGCGCAACGGCGCCAAGGCGCCGCGCAATCCGTGGGGCTCGGTGGGCTTCGAGTGGAATACGACGACCCCTCCGCATCCCCACAACTTCGCAGTTGCGCCTGTGATCCGGCGCGGACCTTACGATTACCATCTCGCCACCGAAGAAGAGCTTTCGATCCACTGATCGCAACTGTTCAGAGCGATCGCAGATTGCGACACGGAGCGTTTCATGAGTGAAGCAGGGACAGTACACGGTCACGCTGGCGAGGGGCCCGGAGCCCACGGCCATGGCGATGGTCACGGTCACCATGGCCCCGCCTATTTGGCGCACCACTTCGACACACCGATTCAGCAGTTCGACGCTGCCAAGCTCGGCATGTGGCTGTTCTTGGCCCAGGAGCTTTTGTTCTTCGGCGGCCTGTTCATGGCCTACCTCGGCTTTCGCTTCCTCTATCCCGAGGCCTGGTCGGTAGGTTCCCACGAGCTCGACCGCTACATGGGTCTGGCCAACACGATCGTCCTGCTCTTCAGCAGCTTGACGGCCGTGCTCGCGGTGCGCTCCGCCCAGCTCGGCGAGCGCAGTAAGGTCAATTTCTACCTGCTCGTGACCATCGCCTGTGCCTTCGTCTTCATGGTCGTGAAGTACTTTGAGTACAAGCATAAGTTCGACGCGGGCCTGTTGCCCGGTAAGTGGTTTGACCCCCATGGCCACACGGTCGCCTCGGTGTTCCCCGCCGGCACGCAGTTCTTCTTTTCGGTGTACTTCATGGCGACGGCCGTCCACGGTTTGCACGTGGTGATCGGCATCGGCGTGATGTTCTGGCTCGTCGTGCGCAACTCGCGCGGCGAGTTCACCAAAGAATTCTGGACTCCGGTAGATCTGGTCGCCCTGTACTGGCACTTGGTCGATTTGATCTGGATCTTCCTGTTCCCCTTCCTCTACCTGATCGACTGAGGCAGCCCATGAGTGACTCACATCAGCACGCACCAGACGGCTCCTACCACGGCGAGCAGCACGAACACCGCGACGACGGACTGGTCCATGTGCACGTTCATCCGGTCTCGCTCTATCTCAAGGTGTTCGCAGCGCTGATCTTCTTCACGCTGCTCACGGTCGCTGTCGCTGAAGTGCATCTCGGTGAGTGGAACTTCTTCGTAGCGGTCCTGATCGCCACCATGAAGGCCGCCTTGGTCGCACTGTTCTTCATGCACCTGAGAGAAGACGCGCGCTTCAACAGCGTTCTCTTCGTTGGCTCCTTGATCTTCATGGGTGTGTTCTTCGTCTACACGATGAACGACACGATGCATCGCGGTGAATGGGACGAGGCCTACGGCACCAAGGTCTTGCCTTCTACCGGCGAAATTGCGCCCGGCGGCGGCATGCACACTCCGACGATCGTAAGGGACCACATAGGACACGGCGGACACGAGGGCGCGGCTCACGAGCCTGCCGGACACGAAGCGAGCGAAGGCGCGCAACACTGAGCAAACGTGACGTGACCACCTATCTGCACAGGGGCCACCTTACGCTTGGGGTGGCCCTCGTCTTTTGTGCCGCGCTCGCGCAGCTGAGCGGCTGCAAACGCTTTCAGCGCAAGCACATCCCCGTCGATAGCGTGCAAGAGCTCGCGTACCCGCGCTGCGAAGCAGAGCCGCCGGAGGCGCGCGGAGCGTTAGTCGGTGCAGGACGCTTGCGCTCGGGGCCGAACCATCCCGATCAGTCGATCGTGGAAGGTTACGAGATTCGTCAACATACTTGTCTAACGAAAGCAGTCGTTCGACAGGAGTGGCCCATGGGCACCGCGGACATGGAGGTCCTCTACGATGCCGACGGACTACCGCTGCGCATTTGGAAACGCATGACGTTGCCCGGTATCCCCGATGCACTGGGGCACGCCGATACGCGACTTTATGAGCTGCGCACAGACCCGGTCACGATCAAGCGCCGCAAGGGGCGAGGGCCCGTGGTCTACGAACAGTTACTGGGAGGCAAACCACGCGTGGTGATAGGTCCCGGCCGCGGCCTTCTCTCGATGTGGATCCGCCGCGCCAAGCTCAAGGTGGGCGAAAAGACGCGAGAGCTTGCGATCGATATCCGCGAGCTCGAGAAGATCGAGCCGGTGACACTGTTGCGGGAGCGCGATATGCATGACCCGGCGCTCGGCGGACGTGTGCAGGTTTATACGTTCTACGGCAAAGAGACTGTGTTTACTGATGAAAACGGGATGGTGGTCGGGGATCTGAGAGGGTTGCGGCCCCATCAGCTTCTCAGTACTGAGGCTCCGCCTGAGCTTCCGTTGTACATGCCGCTTGATCCAGTGGGCTCGCCGTAGCGGCCTACTGTAGCGTCTCGTCCTCGAGCTCGTCCTGGGAATCTTGATCGGCCTGAATGGTCGCGTCGTCGGGGCGGAAACGTCGCTTCAACAGCGCGTTTCGTGCGTCGTCGATGCGTGGGCCGAGCAGCACGAAGAAGTTGCTCTGCACGTAAGGGTAATTGTCGATGCGTGACTTCGTAAGTTCTTGGTTCGCCGCCTGGAAGGCCACCGAATAACTCTCTGAGCGCAGGCGTGCGAGCTCTATGCGCATCTGCTCTTTTTCGTGAGGGTTTTTGACGACATCATACATCTCCTCGATGTGACGAATGGCCTGCTCGGTCTTGCCCAGCTTGCGCAGGAACTGTGCGTTGAGGCCGGAGAGCCACGGTGGTCCTGCGCCCAACCGCGCCGCCGTGGAAAGCGGTTCCATGGCGGCCTCGTTCAAGCGCTGCTTTTCGATTGGATCCGCAACGATCGGGGAAAGCTCGAAGCGCAGCACGGAACCGAGCTCCCAATACAGCTCCCCGTCGTCGGGCCAGCGTCGCAATGCGCGTTCAAGATACGCGACCACGCGATATCCATCTTCCTTGGTAACCGTGCCCGTGTGGTACAGCCCAGCCACCGAGGCCCAGAGATACGCCGCACGAAAATCGGGATCGAGCGCCAATATCGCGTCGATGTAGTTGAAGAGGTAGCGGTTCTCCCCGCGCTGTCCGGTCTCTTCGCCGAAGTACA
>JBBSJC010000229.1:0-11791 GCA_038257655.1 Polyangiales bacterium
GCGATGTGATCGATCCTGTGGCGAGCACCGGCGTAGAAGAGCTGCCCACTGCATTGGGCGAGCACATCCGCGCGCTTGCCGCCGAGTACGGAATGGATGTCGCCACCGAGACACTCAGCACCTATTTTGAGAAGCACGCCGAAGTAGGCGGCACACTCGGTTTAGTCGATGGCTTTCATGCGTTGTTACTAGTCACGCAGGGAGAAGACGGTTTGATGGCCGTCGGTGCCGTCGCGGTCGCTCAATCAGACACCTATCGCCCGCCGAGCTTTGCGGGGCTAGAAGCGGTTGCGCGCTACCTGCATGACACTTCGAGCCCCGCGAACTAGGCGCGCAGCCGCAAGCATGACCTTGAACGCGGCGCCACCGCCTTGACTCTGTTTGCTGAGGGACGGTTCCGGCAAGAACCCATACTTTACTCTTGAAGGTGTACAGGCGACCATCATTGCCGGTGATGAATAAGTTCAGATTGTCGGCGCCCAGGGAGACAACGCGGGCCGCTGAGCCTTCTGGGAAGAAGCCACCCAGCGAGATCCACCCGTTGTTCCAACCGGAGGTGTTGGTCCACCAAGTCGTGTAGACGCGACCGTCCTTCCCCGTAACGAAGAGGTCTAGGTTGTTGGATGTGCGGGCCGCGGCGGATACGGTGGCACTCGTGGGGAAGGTTCCCTTGAGCGACATCCATCCATTGATGCCGCTCCAATCGCGCCCAGCGACCCACCAGCTTGTATAGACGCTGCCGTCATTGCCGGTGACAAACAGGTCGAGGTTGTTTTGAGTGCGCGCCAGAGCAGTGACCTGAGTGCCCGTCGGGAAGATGCCACCGATGGAGCGCCAGTTGTTGTTTACGCCGCTCCAGTCCACTCCGGCAGACCACCAGCTCGTGTAGATGCGTCCGTCGCCGCCCGCTACGAACAGATCGAGATTGTTGGCGGTGCGCGCGACGGCAGTCACGGGCGCACCTACTGGGAAGAAACCACCGATCGCGCGCCAGTTGTTGTTGACACCGCTCCAATCGCTGCCTTGGCTCCACCAGCTCGTGTAGACACGGCCGTCGTAGCCGATAACGAACAGATCGAGCGTGGTGGTGGTGCGAGCGACCGCGCTGACGGGAGACCCAGGTGGAAAGAAGCCACCGATCGGGCGCCAGCTGTCGCTCGCTCCGCTGAAGGCACCTCCGGACACCTGCCAGCTTGTATAGACTCGACCGTCCCCACCCACGATGAACAGGTCCAGGTTGTTAGCGCTGCGCGCGACCGAAGTCACACGTTGTCGGTCACAGGCGACATAGCTGGTCGATCGACAGCCACGAGTGACTTGGGTGCGGGCCCACCGGTTGTTTGCCGGGCCGCAGACATAGGGGCCTTCGGTCTCTGCAAAGGAGACACTAACGTCGCCAGGCGTGCACTGAGCCTGTGCGCTCGGCTCACCACAGGTCATTGCGGTCCGCGTGTAGTCTCCGATGAAGCTGCAAAGCGATGGGGCCGCTGGGAGGCCATAAAATCTTACCGCACCTGCGATGTCTGTCTTCGACAGCATGCCGCTGTTTCCGGCGGGGTTGCAGTAGTTCATGATAGACGTAAGGTCCCACGCCCCATGGAACGTATCCCCGTTCGTTCCCTGAGGTGCAATGTCGCAGTTGGGGTTGTCTATTGGACACTTGCAGGTGCTCGGCGTGTCACCACGATTCTGTTCGTGGGCGAAGCCGAGTGCATGTCCGAACTCATGCGCTGCAATCCCACGGATGCAGTTTTCGCGCGCTGCTCCCATGCACCCTGCAAAGGGCTGACGCGTCACGCCCTTCTCGTTTGTCACGGTGAAGTTATAGGCCACGTTGAGCACCATACCGCGGACGCGATTATTCAACTCGTTGCCTATACCTTCTGTATGTGGCCACTCATCGTTGATGGTAATGCGAATGCCTGAGTTCGTGCTCGCGTTGCATAGCCCCCAGCCAGTGAACGTCGCGCCGGAGGTGCTTGGCTCCTCGCACCGGCCGGCGACAACGCCGGGGGCCGAGCCGCCGCGTCAGACGTGCTGGTCGACGAGAATCGGGTTGCCGTCCGGATCCTCGATCACGAAGCTTTCGGGGCCAGTGGTGCCCTCGTCGGCCTCGGTCTTTAGCTCGACGCCCCCCGCCTTCAGACGTTGCTGGAGCTGCCGCACGTCGGTGAACGAGGCCACCGGCCGGCCCGCCGCGTCCCAGCCGGGATTGAACGTGAGGATGTTCCTTTCGAACATCCCCTGGAAGAGTCCGATCGTGCAGGTCCCGTTCCGCAGGATGAGCCACTTGCTGCTAGCTTCGCCCCCGCACACCTCGAAGCCGAGCTTCTCGTAGAAGGTGCGCGACGCTTCGAGTTCCTTGACCGCCAGGCTGATGGAGAATATTCCCAGGTTCATGACCGGACGTTTAGACCGTGCCCCCCGTGCCTGACTTGCCAAATCTTGCGAATCTCGACTACGTGAGCCGGGTCAACCGGGCCATCGACCACGTGCTCGAGGACCTGTCCCGGCCCCTGAACCTGGAGGAGGTGGCGCGGGCCGCCTGCTTCTCGCCGCACCACTTCCACCGTATCTTCCGCGGCCTCGTCGGCGAGACGCTCCATGCGTTCGTGAAGCGCGTGCGCCTCGAGCGCGCCCTGTACCTCATGGCCCACCGCGAGGGGACTTCCCTCACCGAGGTCGCCCTCGCGTGCGGCTTCTCCTCCAGCTCCGACTTCTCCCGCAGCTTCCGCAAGCAGTTTGGCGTGGCGCCCCGAGCCTTCGACCTGGACGCCTACCGCCGGTCGCAGCGGAAGCAATTGAAGCTGGAGCGCCTGCCGCCCGGGGAGAACCCGGACGGGTTCGCCGTCCGCCTGCGCGATCAGCCGCCTCGCCACGTCGCCTATATCCGTGTCCACAATCCGTTCGAGGCCGGCCGGGTCGTGGCTGCCGCGGCGCGCCTCGAGGCGTGGGCGGAGGCCCGCGGACTCGCCGACGCCCAGTGGCTCGGATACATGTGGGAGGATCCGGAGCTCGTGCCCCTGGCGAAGTGCCGCTACGACGTCGGGGTGGCGCTGCCGGGACCCGTGGCCGTGGCGGGCGAGGTCGGTCTCATCGAGTTCCCGGCGATGCGGGTCGCCGAGCTCGAGCTAGCCGGCCCCATCGAGCTCGAGCAGCGCGCGCTCGATTGGCTGTACCTCACGTGGCTGCCGCGCAGCGGGTTCGCGCCGGCCCACCTTCCGGGGTTCGAGGCCTGGAACGGCCGGCCGTTTGCCCAAGGCGACGCCCACTTCGAGCTCCGGCTGCAGCTCGCCGTCGTGGACGCGTCCACCCCGCCCTGACCGCGGTATCAGGCCCATGTCGTTACTCTTGCGGCGAGGGCTACGGTTGGTGACGACCCCGTCCGCGAGCACGTACCGTCGGAGCGTTACAAGCTTTGCCGTCAGCACTCCCACCGAGCACCCCGGCTCGAATGCCCTCGCGTAGTGCCTCGGTCCTGCGATCATGGGGAGTGCGTTTCTGGCACTGATGTACCTGTTCGTTGCCGTCGGGCAGCGGCGTGTCGACGCACGCGGCTAGAGTCAGGGCGCACCTTAGAGAGCCTCTCGCAGACCTGCGCCGGCTACACCAGGCACACCTACATGCGACCGTAAATACCGGGGCGAAAATGGGCCTTTCGCGCGATGAGCTAATCGACTTACGATCATCGGCTGCGAACGTGCACGTCGCGCACGCGCTCATCGTTCGTCGGGGGGATTGATGGCCAAAGTGAGCATGCCTGTGCAGTTGTTTCCGGCGCGCTTCGAAGTGCAAAACCGTCTTGGCGAGGGCGGTATGGGAATCGTGTACGAGGTTCTCGATCACGACACGAATACGCACTTGGCTGCCAAGACACTGCGCAAGATGGCGCCAGAGCACCTTTACTGGCTCAAGAACGAGTTCAGAAGACTCGCGGACGTTCAGCATCCCAACCTCGTGCAGCTCGGAGAGTTGTATTCCGACGCCACTCAGTGCTTCTTCACGATGGAGTTCGTGAAGGGCCACGACTTTCGAAGTCACGTACGCGGCAAAGAGCGCACGTCTAAAGTGGAAGGGGAAGACGATGCAACGTCCACGATGTCGGTGGCCGGACCGGACTCCTATTTCACGCAAGCGGGAGTCGAAGTTGACGCGAGCGCCGTGGTCGTGTCGACGGACCGGCGTGGTGCAGCGCACTTTGACGAAACTAAGCTGCGCGACAGCCTGCGTCAGCTCGCCGAAGCCGTGGTAGCACTCCACGAGCACGGGCTGGTTCATCGCGATCTGAAGCCGTCTAACGTGATGGTGGAACCGAGCGGGCGCGTGGTCGTGCTGGATTTCGGTCTCACCGACACGCTGCGCCGTTCGGACAACGAAAATGGCGACGGAGTGTACGGAACGGCCGCTTACATGCCGCCGGAGCAGGCGCAGCGTGCGGCCGTCGATGAAGCCTCCGATTGGTACGCGTTCGGCGTGATGCTTTTCAACGCGCTCACAGGTCGGCTGCCCTTCGAAGGGCCGCAGAACTACGTGATTAAGGCGAAGCAGGAGGTCGATGCACCTCGGCCAAGCGCGCTGATTGAAGGCTGTCCGCAGGATCTCGACGACTTGTGTGCTTCATTGCTCGCGCGCGACCCCAAAGCACGCCCCAGCGGCAGTGATGTTCTTACCGTGCTGTCTCGCCGAAGTGGTGAAGCGACTTCGGCCGCGGCGCGTGGACGCGAGCCTGCTGTGGACGTTTTTGTGGGCCGCGCGGAAGAGATTCAACGGCTCGATACGGCCCTCGAGACCGCCGCGCAGGGACGCTTCGCGGCCATCCTGTTGGAGGGAGAGCCCGGCGTCGGCAAGACCGAAATCGTGGAGCACTTCCTCGCACGCAACAAAGAACGGGGCCGCTCCTTCACGGCGCTGCGCGGACGCTGCTACGAACAGGAGTTCGTGCCCTTCAAGGGCGTGGATGCAGTGATCGATTCGCTATCACGTCACCTGAAGCTTCTCGATGACGCCAAGGCAGCGACCTTGCTGCCGCCTCGCTTCAATCTGGTCGCAGCCCTGTTTCCTGTGCTCTATCGGGTGCCGGCCGTGGCGGCTTCTGTGCCGCCGCTTGCGGTGAACGAAAGCAAACCAGAGCAGTGGGCCGAAGCCATCGAACAGCTCGGGCAGCTGCTTCGCGCGCTTGCGGTCGAGTCGCCTCTTGTCGTCTTCATCGATGATTTGCAGTGGGCGGGCGCAGACAGCTCCCTGCTCTTGCGCGAGCTGTGCGGGGGCGCTCTGCCGCCTCCGATGCTGCTTATCGCCACCTGTCGCACCACCAATCGCTGGGAGCGCGACGAAACGAGCGCGAAAGCCGAGACTAAGCCGCCGATCGATCCGCTCATGCAGAGTCTGTTCGAGCGCATGCGCGTGTCGTACTTGACGCAAGCAGAGTCCCTGACGCTCCTGCGTCGCTTGCGCCCCCAGGCCAGCTCCGCGGATGAGGAGCAGCGGCTCTCCCATCTTTTGGCCGAAGCAGCGGGCCATCCACTCTTCTTGCAGGAGCTTTCGCGCTACGTCGGCGTGGGCGAGTTGCCCCGTGAGCTGCGCCTCGATCGCGTGCTGCGCGAGCGCATCACTAAGCTTGATGGCTCTGCGCGCAAGATGCTCGAAGTGTCCGCGATAGCTGGCGTGCCTTTGCCTGCGCGCGTTCTGGCGCGTGTGTGTGACGTCAGCCGAGCGGACTCTGTGACCGCCCTGCGCTTGCTGCGCGCCGAGCAGCTGATTCGTACGGACAGTGGCGGCGAGGGCAGCCGTGCCGTGGAGACCTACCATGACCGCGTGCGCGAAGCGGTAGTCGAGGGGCTCAAGGACGGCAGCTACACCAGCACCTTACCCTTCGGGGCTGCAGGCACGCACCTCGAGCTCGCGCGACAGCTCGAGCGATCGCGGGTCGAAGACGACTTGTCAGTCGCGAGCACGGCGCTTGCCAATCACTTCAACCTAGGCATCGAGGCCATTGCGAGTGAGTCCGATTTTGCAGAAGCCGCGCGCGCGAACCTAGAAGCCGCGCGAACGACCAAGCTGGCGACGGCGTACGCGGCCGCCGGACATTACCTCGAGTACGGTCGTCGCCACGCCCAAAAGCTTTCGTCGAGCAGCCGAAAAGAACGCGAGCGCGCGATCGATCTGATCGACATGGAGGTCTCCTACCTGGCGCAAGACGACGAGCGCGGAAGGCGCGTGTTTGAGCGCCTCGTCGCCAACAGCGCGAACCCCATCGAATTGGCGCAGGCGTACGAAGCGCGGATCATGGTGGAGACCGCTAAAAATCAGCTCGCGCAGGCGGTGGCAACGGCACGCGAGGGGCTTGCGCGGCTATCACTCGCATTTCCCGCCAAGGGCAATGACCTGCTCCTCTTGCGGGATATGGCGGTGTTCGAGCTGCGTCTCTACGGCCGTGATCCACGGATCATGATGGACCTACCCGTCACGAACGACGAGCGTATCCGCGGTCAGATGCAGATCCTGATGGCGATGACACCGGCTGCGTTCTTCAGCGATCCGACCTTGATGTCGATTGCGATGATCCGTATGGCGACGATCTCACTCACGGCGGGCCTGACGGACCTGTCAGCGTACGGCTGCATCGGGTATGCGCTCGTGCTCGCGGCCGGCTTTCAACAGTACCCCCGTGCCTTCCGCTTCAGCACGGTGGCCAAGCTGCTCAATGATCGCTTTCAAAACCGGGCACTCGACGCCAAGATCGCGCACTTGCACCACTTCAATGTGGGCATCTATTCCATGGGCTTCGATGAGGCAAAGCGGGGCCTCAAACGGGCGCAAGAGCTCGGGCTCGCCAACGGTGATCTGAACTTTCGTACCTACGGCGGCGTGTGCACCCCGATGCTTACGCTTACGGCGGGCCAAGAACTCTCCGTAATGAAGGCGGAGTGTCTCGAAGGCGTGCGCGTCGCCGAACAGGAGGGCAACGTCGACATGGCAGGCCAGACGTATTGGCGCCTGCGCGCGATTCGCTGCCTGGTGGGGGAAAATCAAGACGCGCTTCGCCTGGACGATGCGCACTCGACTGAACAGGAGTTTCTCGAGGAGACCGAACGCGCGGCGCTGCCCACCACCAACTTTGCTTACGGTCTGATGCAAGCTGTGCTCGGCTGTCACTTCGGCGATGCGCGCCTTGCCCTGCGCGGAGCTGAGCGCGCCCGCAAGTACGAGCTGGCCCAGTTCGGCCTGGTGACACTGATTGATCTCGCTCTGTACCAGACGCTCGCGGCCTGCTCCGTGATCGAGCAGGGCGACCCACGGGACGATGCAAAGCAGCTCCTTGGCGTCGCGCGCGGCAACCTCAAGAAGCTCGCCAAATGGGCCGCTGCGCGACCCGAGAACTTCGCTGGTCAGTCCTTGCTAGCCAAGGCGGAGGTGCTTCGTGTCACGGACCAACACCGTAAGGCCAAGAACGGCTTTCAGGACGCCCTGGAGTACGCCGAACGCTACGGACATCACAACCTCGCAGCGCTCGCACACGAGCGCGTGGCGCTGATGCACGGAGCGGACGAGCAGCGCGCTGCCCTCGGACGCGCGATCGACGCGTACCGACGGTGGGGGGCCGAGGGCTGCGCAAAGCGACTGGCCCAGCGGCTTGGACAGCAGGTGCCAGCCGGCTCCAAGGAGCCTGTCCCGTGAGCGAGCGAACCTTCAGCCGGTATCTGAGCGAGTTTCGTACGACTGGCCTTGTTCCCTATCATGCGGTCGGCACGCCCGTGCTCATCCGCTACGGGGCCAACGGCGACGATGCTGACCCCGAGCGGGCCTTTCGCACCGCTTTCGGACGTGTCGAGAGCCAACAGACTGGCTTCGATCGGGCCGATGGTGCGCAGAAGGTGCTCGGCGAGGTCGTACTGATCGCGAAGAAGGAGGGTGCGGCGTTTCCCGAGCAAATTGGTTTGGGCCGGGCATCGAACACCGACGTCTGTCTGCCGCTCACTCGCATTTCCAAGTACCACGCGTTCTTCACACGCGAGTCCAGTGGGCGCTACAGCGTTACCGACGCGGGCTCAAAGAACGGTACCTGGGTCGATGGCCAGCGCTTGGCTCCGCGGGTGCCCACGTTGCTCAGCGACGGGAGTCGCCTGCTAGTTGGGCCCCACAAGTTTATGTTTTACACTTACGACGGTCTCCTGAGGCTACTGAAGGAGCACCCAGGGCTGCCTGGTGGTTCCTCTTCGCGTCCGTCATCCGGCGGCGCCCGCTGAGCGCTCCGATACTCGGCACGCGTGCGTGGGGTCCTAGTCTGAGATGGCTTTATACTAATATTAGTAGGTAGAGCCATAAACACTGCGCCGAGGGGCCAGGCCTACTGCTCGTCCACATAATCGTAGAAGAAATTGAGCGTGGCGCTTAGCCTGCCCATGACCCTCTCGGGCGTGCACTCAAAAGCACCCGTGGGAATCCAGCCGCCATCTGGTGTGGGACGAAAGAGGGGTAGGCAGGCCTGATGGACCTCCTCGCTGCGCACGGCCACCTTAATGTCCTCGTAGTCGTCCCCGAAGGAGTGCGAGATCCAGTTCCCTGTGCGCGTACCCTGCGCGAGCACGGCCCAGCGCTCGACCCAACGGCCACCTAAATTCCCCTGGGGCAACCAGAACGAGGTCTTGCCGCTGATCGTGTAGGTGGTGCGCGTGTGGTGGTCCGGGTACTTGGCGAGGGGGTCGTTGTTGGTGGACTCGTCGGGTTTGATTACCACGTGCACACCCACGGTCTGGTCCGAGGGCACGCCGGTGGCAATGAACTCCCTGGCAGGACAGCGGGCCGTGGCGTCGAACCGATAGCTCAATCCGTCGTCCATGGCCGCACTGGGAGGCAGCATGGCATGACAGATCGGCACGATCGGCCCAATCTTGAGGCTGCTCTGCTCAACACCGAGCTCGTCCATCTCCTCGACCGACCCCATGCAGCCCGCCGACAGTACCAGAAGTAGAGAAATCGCGCTTTTGTACATGTTCGTCTCCATACCGGCCGGACAATCGGCTTCCGTAGCTGGATCGAGACGGGTGGCGCTCGGGTGTGAAGGTGATTCGCGAAATTGTTTTCCACGGCACTGGAAACAGCCGAAAGACATCCGCGCGTTCTAAGAGGTGGCTAGCACGAAGTAACCCACCACCAACGAAACGCTTGCCTAATCTTACTGTTCGCGGCAAAGGCGGCTAGAACGCATCCGAACGTCGCGGCGCACGGCCTCATTTTGACCGAGTGCCCCAGTCCCCAGCCCAGCGCGGGCCCTTGCACACCTGCGCAGGCTCTGGCAGTGCGTTGTCGTGTGGAGGAGCGTTGGCTGAGCCGTACGATTATGAACAGCGTTTCCGCGTGATCCGCGAGCTCGGCTCGGGCGGAATGGGTACCGTACTGCTCGTCGAAGACAAGGTGCGCGCACAGCTGGCGGCCCTTAAGCGGATCCGGCGCGATGGCAGCCGCTTACAACGCGCGTTGAAACACGAGTTCCGCGCGGTCGAGGCGCTGCGCCATCCGAACATCGTCACGCCCTACGAGCTCGGTACGGACCAAGACGGCCTGTACTTGCTGATGGAGCTGATAGAGGGCGTCGAGCTTTCTCGTTACTGCCGTGGCCCTGAGACCTCCGAAGCGAGCGCCAGCGGCGAGCATATTGAGCCGAAGACGGCCTGTGCCAACACGATCCATAGTCGGATCACGGATGCCGCCCACGCGCTCGAATCGGAGCACGGCGTGACGGACATCGCGACGGGCCTTGCCCCAGCGAGCGCGCGCTCGCGCCTGGCCCAGCGTCACAGTCCGGCCCCGCTCGATGACGCGGGCTGCGAGCGGCTGCGGCCGCTGATTCCACAACTGCTCGCCGCGCTTTCCTACCTTCACTCACGCGGGCTCGTACATCGTGACCTTAAACCATCCAACGCGCTCGTAGATACACAGGGATGCGTCAAGCTGCTCGACTTTGGAATTCTGAGTCAGGAGGGCGAAAGCTCTGGTGGAAGGATTCACGGCACCGTGGCCTACGTCGCCCCCGAACACATTCAGGGCGGAGCGACCGCGCCGAGCAACGATCTCTACTCGCTCGGTGTGATGCTGTACGAGGTGGCTATCGGGAAGCTACCGTTTTGGGGAGCGGATGAAGAGGTGTTGCGACAGCACGTACACGCAGCGCCTCCCCAGCTGCGGGTGGTGGCACCGTTCTGTGCCCCGTGGCTGGAGCAGCTGATCGAGGGGCTGATGGAAAAAGACCCTGCGCAGCGCCTGACCCTGGCCCAAGCCCATGGGTTGGTGCCGGGCGAGGAGGGCGCGCTTTTTCCTACGCAGAACGAACAGGACGCTCGGACCTTTCTGTTCGACCGTGAGTCTGAGCAAGCCGAGCTTGTCAAGGCACTTGACGACTCGCGCGATGGCATGTTTCTGTTCGTCACCCTGGGCGGTCCCTCCGGAGTCGGTAAGACCGCTTTGCTCGATTGGGCAAGCTCTCGTGCCCGAGCACAGCAGTGGACGGTGCTGGAATCCAGAACGCGCTTCAGCGATCGGGTAGCGTTCAACGCGGTCGATGGACTCGTCGACAGTCTGGCTGCGCTCCTCGAGCGCGACGAGGACTTACGTTGCATCGCGCGACCTTATCTTAGCTTGGCGAGCGCGCTGTTCCCGGTGCTTACGGAGCCGCACGCAGGCGACAAGCGAACCGTAGTTCGCGCAGCCGAAGCGATCGACGCCTTGGTCGCTATGATCACTCAGGTCGCGGCCGCTGCTGGCGGGCTAGTTATCTTATGCGACGACCTACAGTGGGCCGATGCCGATTCGGTCGCCGTGCTCCAGCGCTTGTGCACGATCGGCCCTCCCCACGTCGCCCTGATCGCGGCCGTGCGCGAGGATACGCACAGCGTTCCGTTTGCTCGCTGGTGGCAGCGCACACAACCCCACCGTCACCTTACTCTTGCCAATCTCGGCGAACGGGCACTCATATCGCTTATCGCCAGACTCTCTGGCCGTCACGAAGAGGCGAGTAAGGTTGCAGCCGCGTGTGCGGGGAACCCCTTCCTAGCGGATCTGTGCGGCCGCATGCTCGCGCAAGGGTCCTGGAACGAACGCGACGCTGCGCGACCGCTCGAACGCCTGCTCGATGAGCTCGCGCCGAGGAGCAACGTCCTATTGCGTAGGCTGCTTGCGCTGCTCGTCGCGCTCGACGCCGAGACGATGCTGGGCCGCCTGAGCACGCTCAGCACAAAAACTCCCGGAGAGGTCGACGATGCCCTCGCTCCGTTGCTCGATCATCGACTCCTGCGCGTACAGGGCGCGTTGGGAGAGGCGCGACGCTACGACTTGGCACACGACCGCGTTCGAGCAGCGCTTACCGCCCATCTAAATCAAGAGGAGCTCACCGCTGCGCATGAAGCGCTTGTGGCAGAGCTTGTGCAGCGCAACGCAGGCCCAGCTGAGCATGTGCGTCACCTGGTGGGCGCGGGGCAGCTCGCCCTAGCCGGCGAGCGCGCGAGTGATGGTGCTAGAGAGGCCGAAGCGCACTTGGCATTGGGCTTGGCGGCGGAGCTGTACGCCATCGCCATCCGCTTTGGACCTGCCGCTGACGGGCCGTTTCTGCACGACGCGCGCGCGCACGCGCTCGAATGCTCAGGTCGATATCTCGAAGCAGCCGTCGAGTGGGCAACCCTTGCGACGCTCGTCGACGGCGAAGCGAAAACAGACGCGCTCTTGAACCAAGCCAAGGCCTTGCTCGCAACCAGTCATCTCGAAGAGGGGCGAGCGGCTCTCGAACATGCGATCAGCA
>JBBSJC010000230.1:0-11778 GCA_038257655.1 Polyangiales bacterium
AGCCCATTGTGCGGCACGGTGCCGCAGGGTAGGGGATCCTTAACCTTACAGCTCGTGGCAGTGAATGTGGTGGGTGGTTCCCATTCGTCCAACGTTCCATCCTGGCAGAGGCGCGTTTGGTCCTGCGACACGCACTGTTTGTCGTAGGCGACCAAAGCACTTTCGAATAGCTTGCGAGTCTGCTTCTGACCGTGCAGCGTCTCGCCGCAGCGGCGCTCACCTGTCACATCGCAGATGGTCGCAGCAAACGTGCCTGACCACTCACCGTACGCACCATTAGTACAGGTGCGGGTCTGCTTTTCGGATTCGCAGCTCTCACCGACCTCGACCAGACTCGCCTTCCAACGGTCCCGCTGCTCGGTGCCGGCGTGTGGCGTGTCACCGCAGCTCATCGCATCGCGCACGCGGCAGTTTTCGCTTGTGAAGGTGCCGGTCCACGCAGACCAGGTACCCTTTTTGCACTCGCGTGTCTGCTGCTCGGACTTGCACATCGTGCCAAAGTCGACGAGCGGCGCCTCGTAACGCGTCCGCTCTTCCTTCGTGCCATCGGCACTGCTGCCGCAGCTCGTAGCGCCGTCGACTGTGCACGTCTCGAAAGTAAATTTACCTGACCAATCACTCCAGGTGCCATCTTCGCAGGCGCGCGTCTGGTCTTGCTTGTTGCAGGCGGCACCACTTACCACCGTCATCGTTTCGAAGCGCGGACGCGTCTGCGTGGTGCCGTGGGGCATGCCGTCGCAGCTGGCAAAGCCATCCACCTTGCAGCTCTCGGCGGTGTAGTCGCCACTCCACACGGACCAGCTGCCATCGTCGCCGCAGGTGCGGGTCTGATTTTGCTGCAGGCACTCCGCGTCGGCCTTGACGCTGGGCATTTGGTAGCGCACGCGTCGCTCAACGCTGCCGACCTCTTGTCCATCGCAGAAGTCGCCGGTGATCGACGAGTCAGTCTGGGTGAACGTGCCGGCGTCTTTGCTCCCGCCTGTCGGGTCGGTGTCGCAAGCACAAAGCGCCATACCGAGCGCGACCAAGACGGTGTTTCGAATCAAGCGATACGGTTGCATGGGGGACCTAAGGTGTGAGAGAGCGCGCCAGACAGAGCACGGCTGTAGCCATGCCAAGCGCATACGGTAACAGGGGGTAGCGCGCTAGGCCGACTGTGGCCACAACCGTTCGAGCGAAACTCGGGGTGATCGCTTGGGGAAGGCGGGGACTGGGCGAGGGCGGGGCCGCTTTTCAAGGTTGGTCAGCGTCTCGCACACGGCTTCGATCGTGCTCTTGCCGAACCGGGCCTCATAGCCGCCTAGATTAAGCGTCAGGTGCGCGCCCTCCGGCTGCCCGGAACGGCAGAAGCGCGCGCACGCGCGGATCCCGCAGCCACAGCCCGGCCCACAACAGTAAGGCCACGTAAACCGGGAAGAGGATGTGACTGAAGAGCGGAGCACCCACGCGCACATGGGTCGCGATGGCACCGCCGAGATAGCCTGTCCACAGCACGGCACCGAGCACCGCGCTGCGAGGCAGTGCGTACGCGAGCAAGCAGGTGATCTGGATCAGGCCCAGCGGCACGATCACACTTTCGGCGTAGCCGAGTTTGAGCGTGCCTTCGACTGCGGGGCCGAGCTTGAGCAGCTTGACGACGGCGTCGAACGTCAAAAATGCCATGGCAAGTCCGCTCAGTACGCGACCGGTCCAGATCGCACGCCGCGAGGGAGCTACGGACCTGCCGTACGCTGCCTTACCCTGTGTCGGCTGCAGGGATTCTTGCTCTGAATGCTGAATGGTGCGAGCGAACTTGCTCATCGGTGCCTCCGTGCTGGTCGATACAACCCATAGACTGGTCCAACAGCGAGAACTCATCGCTCGACTGCGAAAAATTCGGCGGCCGCGGTTGAAAGCGACGGACCCTGACCGCCCCCCAGAGCTTCGAGCGTCTCAAGATCACGCTCGGAAAGCCGAGCGCGATCTGCGACACTGGTGAGCGTGTTGACTACTCGCGGGGCTGAGGTCGTCGATGTCCCATAGGGTTCGCGCCGAGACGTTTGTCGGCTGCTTTTCTACCTTACTGATCCTGCCGGTCTGGCACCTTGCAAGGTCGCTCGGATGCGACGAGTCAACTGCCGCGTACGCGACAGGCTGCGCTCTTATCCTTGTGGGCCTCGGGGCACTGTGGCTTCGCCGTGGGGCCTGGGCGCAGCGAACTAGCTTCGAGATCGAAGCCTTCGCGGAGACCTTTCGCGTCAGCAACTACCTGCGCGATTTCGCGCTCTACGCGTTCGCCGAAGCCGCCCTGGGCATGACACTATGGACCGCGCTCGCGGCCGAGCTACGCTAGTCTGGCTGAGAGCGGGTTGGTGCAGCGAGTATGACTGTCTCGCCATCTAGAACAATCCCATGCTGTCCAACTGCGCAGCGGTCGAGTACGGCCTTCGTTTTCTTCGCGCGCGGCGGGCAGGGTTAGTATGAGAAACGGGCTGCTGTAGTCAGTCCGGCCTTGTGCCGGGCTTTTTTCGGCTTTCTCTAGAACGCGAATTGACGAAGTCCGTCCCGCCTTTTGCCTCCCGCCTTTTGCCCACATCCACCTGCTCGCCCAGACCTCGCACGAGCCGCTGCACGTCGGGATGGCCCAACGCTGCCGTCGTCGAAGCGGCACGGTAGGCGCGAAAAGTAAAAAGGAAGATCCGCCTCCGCGCCTCGTACGTCACTCGTCGCCTTTGGGGACGAGCCCTAGTTGATACCCCGTTGAACGTCCGAAGCGGCGTACACGGCTACCATTGTTCCGCGATTGCGCGTCGACCGTCAGACACCGTAAGCTTTGCAGCTCTGGTTCGTGACCTCATCGCTAGATGGGGAGAAACTGCTTGGTGCTATTCATGACTCGCTTGCGTCGCATCGTCTTTCTATTAATCGCGCTGCTCCTGATTGCGGGCTGCGGCTCCTCGAGCGGAGGCACAAAACCTACAGAAGACGCTGGCGCGAACACGGGAGGCGAAGGAGGCATCGGCAGCGGTGGTGTGGGCAGCGACGGCGGTGTGGTCGGCTTAGGAGTATCAGGCGACCCTCTCGCGCCAAGTCCATCTCTCGACGTACCTGGTGTGGCCCCTGGGCTTGCCGATGCGCTCCTCAACACGACGACATTCGACGCATCGTACGAAGCTACGTTGGACGTACTGGCCGAAGGCGGCATTGCCACGAAGTTCGACACCAACGTCAAACGTGAGGCGCAAGCGCCTGCCGCAACGCTCTTCGTGTTTCCTGTCAGCGCCATCGATCTCGCACTGGAAGCGGCTGACCGCGAGAGTATGGCGACGTTCACGCTCGGCGAGCTCGCTCAGCTGCTCGATGAAGTTGGTTGGCCGACACCCGAAGGCATCTCACCGCAGGCGCACTGGGTGGAGCTGCTCGCTGCTTGGTATGCAAACGCGGCCGAGAATCCGGATGCGCCAGAAAGCTTTGCCGTCTTGTTCATCGCTGCGATGAATCAGAGACAGGAGCCGGCGGCAAACATCGCCACCGGTTGGGAAGATCCCAATCTCATTCGTTTGTCTGCACTCGAAATCGAGCTTTTGATCGCGGCCTTCGATCGCACCCTTACCGTGCCTGCTGCATCGATGGCCAAGGGGCCGATCCTTTCGCACGCACCTGGCAGCGCCACGCCATGCTCGGATTTCGTGAAGCAAGCTGGCGTGCTGGGACAGGTCGGTCAGATCGGTGCGGGCGAGCTCACGGGGGCGACGCTCGGCGCAGGTCTCGAGGCGAGCTTTGGCTCCGTAACGGGTGGTAAGTTGAACGATGGGCTTTCCGCACTCGGTACGCTCGCCAAGGTCGGTAAGCTCATCCAGCAGTTTCGCTATGGCTACGTCAAGCTCGATCTGAAGACACCCTCGCCTATAAAAAAGCCGCTTAAAGACGCGGCTTATAAGAAGGGCGAGCTTATCGCCACCGCCGGAGTCGACCCGGAAAAGTACGAAGCGAAGGTCGCGGAGAGCGGCAGCGCGGAGAACAGCGCTCAACAGCAGGCACTCGCAGATTGCTTCAACTCACTCAACCTTCCCACGCCCACGGATGCCCGCGACATCGCATCCGACGCCGAGAACTGGCGCGTTTCATGGAGCATCATTTCGGGTGGTGGCTCGCAGGTGTTGTGGCCACAGGGGCAAAGCTGGGACATCGTGTCGCGCTACGAGAATAAGATGAGTCGGCTCAGCGACACGACCGTCGCGGACTCGGTCGGCTTCGACATCCTTCCCCAGCCTAGCAAAGCCACGGTGGGCCGGGAACGCATGCGTAAGGCCGTGTTCAAAGTAAAGCTGCGCCGTGGTGGCCTTCCTGATCTGTCTACGCTGTGGGGTTCCGGAAAAGCCGGCGCCGCGGCCGCTCTGGCAAATCCAGTGGGGGCCGCACTCGGCATCGCAGATGCGCTGGTAGACATCAGCACCAAGTGGGCGTTGGAAGGGGCATCCCCTTCGGCGTACGCGCGGCAAGATCTGATCGAAGTCGAACCGACGGGGCTCGTCGGCACGATCACGTGGACGATCGAGGGCGCTGCAACGCGAAACGAGGCATATGACAGCGTCCTCGAGATCGAACGCGCTTCGGTGAACCAAAGCGGAACGATCGAGATCATTAGCGAAAAAGACCAGGAAGGGACCGTGTTTGGCGCCGAGACCTGCCAGCAAAGCTATGGGTTCGGACGCAAGACCGAAGAGATTGTGGAGGGGTCCGAGCTCGTTGGCACCCGAGTTAGCCAGACCACTCGCCAATATAACGAATCGTGGCAGACGCCCACCATGGACCCTCGTGAGTCCATCGCCGTCGTGATCGATGGGAGTACCGCGTTCGAGGGCATCGACCCGTCACTGCTGCCGCCTGAGGTTCGCGACATGGCTGACCGCGTGCAGGTCATCCTGAATCCAGCGGCTGCGGGCTGCGGTCCGCGGGATGGTAAGTTGGACGAAGCGTCCATCACCTGGTCGTATCAAGACGGCTGGAAGTCAGAAGAGACCTACTTTCAGGACCCGATCAGCATACTTCCGTCGCAGCTCGACGCGACGCTGCTCAACCTGCGGCGCACGCCTGGTTCAAAGGAGCTGAAAGGCTCGAATGAGCAAAAGAGCGTGCGTCAGATGTACGGCCTAAGTATACCCATCACGCAGACCATAGAATGGACCCTGCACTGGGTGGAGTAAGACGCGTACGGCGTGTCTGTCACGAGCGAATGGAGGGCGAGGTGCCTGTGCTGCGCTCAGGTTCGCGCCGGCCGCGCCGGTCTACTACGTGTACGACGATCAGCGCTGCGATGACGCAGATCTTTCGTCGTGCACGCCCTGGGCTAGAGGGCGACGAAAGCCACCGACAGTATCCGAGCTGGAGCCTCTCGGCATCGGCCGTGCGATGGCGAGCTTTGTTCACGCCAAACCGAGTTTTCGCGCCTGCTCGACCATCTCCGCTTGCTGCTCTGGCGTCATACCTTCGATCATGGCGCGCACGGCGGAGAGTTGTTCGGGGCCCATCTGCTGCATCGCGTTTTGTGCTGCGGCCATGAGTTGCTCCGTCGAGAGGCCGGCGAACATCGCAGGGTCGAGGCCAGCAAACGCGCTCGGATCGGGGAGTGAAGGTGCGCTCGTGGCAGGCGAGAAGATGACTTTCTCTGGCGTCTTTTCGTGTGCAATGCCGCGTTGCGCGAGGGCATCGAGGACGGTGTTGAAGCTCAGATCCTTCGCGGCCGCTGACTCGTACATGCGCTCGATGGGGAACGATACGCATCGGTCGGGATAGCCGTGCTTTGCGAGCTGTCGCACGACGTGCTCGACGAAGGCGGCTACCGGATCGGGAACCAGATCGGACATGGACACGCCCTTTGTTAGGAGTGAGAGGCGGAGTGTAGCTGAGCGCGTTTGGCGCTGGCGCTGCGATCGAGGGTGTCTGGCTACGAATGACCGCGAGTCTAGAGCGACTCGCCGAACAGGTGGCCGACGGCGCGAAGCTCGACCGAGACAAAGAAGCGGGGACGGGCCAAGCGATCGATTAGGGTGCAGAGCATGAAGGTACTTGCCGTCTGCGGGAGCTTGCAATCGGACTCGGCCAACCTTGCCCTGCTTCACAAGGTTGCGCGGCTCGCACCCTCCGGCGTGCGCGTAGAGATCTTCGATGGCATTCGCCATCTGCCGCTGTTTAATCCGGACCACGCGAGCGGACCTGTCGACCCCGCAGTGGCCGCGTGGCGCGATGCCATCGACGCTTCGGACGCGCTGCTGATCGCGTCGCCCGAGTATGGCCACAGCTTGCCGGGAGCCCTGAAGAACGCCGTCGATTGGGTGATCGGATCGGGTGAGCTCGAGGGAAAAGTGGTTGGCGTCACCGCTTCTGCGGCCGGTCCAGGGCGTGGAGTGCGGGGCCTGCGTGCGCTATGCGACACGTTGATGGCGGTTCGAGCGCGGATCGTGGGCGCCGAGCCGATCGTGCGCGACGACGACGAGCAGGCGATGTTGGCGGTCTTACTCGAAGCGCTCATAGAGCGGGCGGGCGAGCCCCATCGCCTTTTTGAGGAGTCGTGAAGATGAGAGGATGCTCGCCATGATCGGCTCTGACGCGGCTGCGGCGCGCCGTGCTTACATGGCCCGCGTCAACCGTGTGGTCGACCACATCGAGCGTCACCTGCACGAGCCGCTGAAGCTGCACGACCTCGCCAAGCTCGCAAACTTCTCGCCGTACCACTTTCATCGCATCTTTGCGGCGATGGTCGGCGAGACGCTCAACCAGTTCGTGCAACGCACTCGGCTCGAGCGTGCAGCGTCGCGGCTGCTCTCTGAACCCCACGCATCGATCACCGAGGTGGCATTGGACGCGGGATTTGCGAGCTCCGCCACGTTCGCGCGCGCCTTTCGCGACGCCTTTGCAATGAGTGCCACCACGTTTAGACAGGGCGGACATCAGAATCTCGACACCCCGGATCGCAAGATCGGCAAATCGCTCCGCAACGCTTGCGAAGCGCCTTTTCGCTTCACTTGCTACTTCGATCTGCAGGCCAACACACCCACCTGGAGATATCACATGTCGAGCCCCGATCCGTTGATCGCCCACATCGAAGTCAAAGAGTTGCCCGAACACTACGTGGCCTACGTTCGCCACGTGGGTCCCTACGGCCAGGTAGACCTCATGCCCAAGCTGAGCGAGTCGATTCGTCAGTGGGTCGCCGCGCGCGACCTGCTCACGCCGACGACTGAGCTCATGTGCGTGGCGCACGACAGTCCGGCCATCACCGACGCAAACAAGTTGAGACTCAGCGTGTGCATGCCGGTTCCTCCCGGAACGCGCGGCGAGGGCGACGTGGGAACGATGTCGATCCCGGGCGGCAAGCACGCGGTGGCGCGGTTCGAGATTGCTCCCGCGCGCATCGCCGAGGCGTGGAACGCGGTGATGCGCGATTGGTTCCCGGAGAGCGGGTTTCAGCCCGCTGATGGCTTTCCCTACGAGGTGGTGCGTCAGAATCCGCGGCAGCATCCTGAGGGCAAGATCGTGCTCGACATCTGTGTCCCCGTGCGCCCTGCGTAGCCCGTCGCAGACCCCAAAGCCGGGGAGGTTACACACCGTCGCGTCGGCTCGACGAAGCCCGACCGTAAGAGCGTGCCCGCGCCGTCCCTACCGCCAACGCGGGAAAGCCCAATTGCGCAATTGGAATTGCGCAATTGGGGACGGTTCTTTCGAATTGACAGCTGAAGATCTCCGCCAAGCACCACCTTGCGCAACCCTGTCGCTTGACGACCAACAACTCGTTCTGGGTTGGGCTACCGCTCTGAAAAGACGCGACTGATCGAGTTCGGTCTCGTCGAAGTCAGAAAAGTAAGATCGCGTGGACGCGCATGCAGCGCCTCGTCGCGTCGTGCAGTGGGCGCCGTTTGCCCGAGTCCGCTACAAAGACCCTGACGGGCATCTTCGCGTCATCACTCAAGGCAAGAGCCCGGTGCGGGAGTGCCGCACGCCGGGATCCGTCCGGGGGGCGAGCCGAACCCAAGTGCTAAGGCTCGTCCCTACCGTAGCTGGCTTCGTGGCTTCGACCACGAAGGTTGGCACGGAAACGCTAATCATCTACGTTGAAGGTCCACCGGAACTTGATGTTGATTCCGATGTCTGGACGTTGAGCGTTGCCCGGCTCCACCTGATGCACCCGCTTATCTGTCTGCAGTGCAAGCCAAGTGCGACATCAGGAGCAAATGTGGCGCTGGCCGCCAACCAGGGTAAGGTCGAGCCGAGCGGAAAGGTAAGGGTCGTTTCGATGCCAAGACTGACGGACAAGGTCGTACTGATCACGGGTGCGGCGCGTGGCATCGGGCTTGCGATGGCGCAAGCGATGATCGCCGAGGGCGCACGCGTCCTGTTGACAGACATCCGCGCTGCGGAGGGCGCGGCCGAAGCGGCCAAACTCGGAGCGCGCGCCGCATACGCGACCCTGGACGTGCGCGATGAGCAGGCTTGGATGAGCACGATCGAGAAGTTGCTGGCGACGTGGGGTGTACTCGATGTGCTGGTCAACAATGCAGGAATTACCGGCTTCGAAGGAGGCCCAGTCGCCCACGATCCAGAGCACGCTTCGCTCGACGCGTGGCGCGCGGTACATGAGACCAATCTCGATGGGGTGTTCCTCGGTTGCAAGCATGCGATTCGTGCCATGCGCGCGCGAGGCCAAGGCAGCATCATCAATATCTCGTCGCGCTCGGGCCTGGTGGGAATTCCGGGAGCTGCCGCCTATGCGGCGAGCAAAGCGGCCGTGCGCAATCACTCGAAGACAGTGGCGCTCTATTGCGCGGCGCAGGGCCTCAAGATCCGATGCAACTCGGTGCATCCTGCCGCGATCCTGACGCCGATGTGGGAACACCTGCTGGGTACGGGTGAAGGGCGCGAAACGCGTGCCCAAGCCTTTGTACGCGACACGCCGTTGCGTCGCTTTGGCACCGTGGAGGAAGTTGCCGCGGCAGCAGTCTACCTGGCCGCCGACGAGTCAGCTTATATGACCGGTGCGGAGCTCGTGCTGGATGGTGGGCTGCTCGCCGGCTCCGCTGCGATACCAGCCTCGTAGGGCTGCCGTGACGACCTATATTCCTCAGCGCCTGAGGTCTCTGCCGAGCCCGTCCTCGCCACGTGCAGCTCCTCAGGCTAGAGCTTACTAAGCATGCCCACGACTCCGAACACGATCAGCCGCGGCGACCTGTTCTGGCTTGCGCCCGACGAAGCGCGCGGCTCGGTACCCGGCAGCGCCCACCCGCACCTGGTGATTCAGGACGATGTCTTCAACCGCTCGCGCATTCACACGGTTATCGTCTGCGCGCTGACGACGAATCTGAAGCGCGCGAACGAACCCGGTAACGTGTTGCTGGATGAGGGGGAAGGTAACTTACCCAAGCGCAGCGTGCTGGTCGTATCGCAAGTGTCGAGCGTGGAGAAGGCGCAACTCGGTGAGTACATCGGCGCGCTTTCGGAAGCACGGGCGGAGCAGGCAATCGATGGCTTACGGTTTCAGCAGGCGTCGTTCTTTCGAGGGTGAGGCGGCGTCCTGCGGCTGCGAGCTTTGCTCATGTCCCCTTGTCGATAGGTGACCCCCGCCAAGCGCGTGTAAACCTCGGCACGCGATGGCATGCGTTCCGCACGGAGCAACAATGCGCGATCCGGGCGAAATAGCGTACTCCGACACGGTGGGGCGTCACATTTACATGGCGGACTGACTCTTACCTGCCAGGGCGCCGAATGCCCTGCAAGGAGAGACATGTCGAAGATATCGAATCGTAGGGGGCCTGGACGCACTGTGGCGGGGTTGGCTCTAGCTGCGATCATGGGAACACTGAGTCAAGGCTGCGGTACCGAGGCGGATGCTTACGACGAGGCGACGGACGCAGCACTCGGTTCCAATCCGCAGGCGCTAGTCGAGAACGATCCGTCGGTCACGATCGCGGCCGAGTGGGCGGCGCCGAATGCGGGGAAGTACCGCCAGGTGCTGCGACACTCGAACGGGTGTACCGCCACGATCATCGCACCGAACCTCGCGATCAGCGCTGTGCACTGCGGGAGCCCGGCGTCCGTCAACTACGATGACGGCACGAGCTTCAATGTGGCCCAGACTTGGTTCAGTCCCTTCCTCTCGGCCCCTTACTTGCCGCAGTGGTGGGACACGCTGAACAAGGCTCAGCAAGCCATGCCGGGAGGTCGTCAAGACGACTGGCCGGCGATGCACGATGTGGCTCTACTTCAACTGACCGGTGTGACCCGGGAGTGGATGAACCAAAATGGCATCGCGCCGGTCCAGGTGTTCGTCGTCGGGGCCAAGACCCAAATGCGCGGTACCCAGACGGAACCAAACCTGTATTCCTTACGGTCGTTCCAGTCTGTCGGACTGTCCGGTGTACGAAGGGACTTCGGCCTAGCGGGCTTTCTGTTTCCCGTCATCAACTCCATCACGGCAACGTCTCGCGACGGCTACATCCGACGCGACGGCACCACAAAGGGCTTTGTGCAAGCGCGTTCTGGAGATTCGGGGGGGCCGACGTTCTGGGAAGGGGCAACGGGGACTGAGTTTGCACGATTTCCGGCGATCATTGGCACCAACCAAAATGGCCGTCGGGGCAGCGGTCCTGGCGGCACCAACGACCCCTCTAACCGCAACGTCGAGGGAAACACGAGCGGCGGCGATCTTGCTCCGATCGGTGCGATGGCGGGCATGAGCACAAACCAGCGCGAATCGGCGATCAAGAACGCCCTGTGGATCAAGGCACACGTGTTCGATACAGACTACGACGGCATCACGAACGCCTGCGACGCGAACCCATTCGATTCCGCGATCCGCACGTCAAACTGCCCGGCTCCCGATCAGTTCGTGCCTGTGGCGGGGGCCGCGGAAATCCCCTCGGCTGCACTCGTCGCGGATCTCTTTGACTATGTTCCTGACAACGCCGCCGACTCCACCAAGCCTAGCGACGTGGCTATTTGCGGAATCACTTCGCGGTCTGGTTGGCTGGTGGATGGCATCAAGCTTCAGTTCTGCACGGCAGGGAATTCGCCTCGTCGCTTGGAGTCGGCCTATTTCGGCGGCAACGGCGGCGGTGCCCAAACCGATAGCTGTCCTGCGGGCTGGTGGGTGTCCGAGTTCAATGTCTGGTCCAACTACGGTAATGCCTCCGTGGCTAGGCTCACTGCGCTGCAACCTGTCTGCACGAATGGTGTTTCGACCACCGCGTTGGGCGTGATCGGTCGTGAGCGTGGAACATTTGCGCTGCATCCTCAGGAGCGCATGGAGAAGCTGTCTTGCGGCGGCTCGAGCAGACGCCTCTCGGGCTTGATCGCGCGTACGGAAGACCCGCGCTGGCTCTCGAGCATCGCACCAATCTGCCAGGGAGCAGATATCGCCGCCACCATCCAGCAGCCAGCCACAAACGTTACCATCTCCCGCGGGCAGCCTTTGCAATTGGCTGGCAACGGGAGCTCGTCCAGCATGCTGAGTGTCGATTGCAGTCGGCTACGCTGGTCGTACAGCTTGGTTCCTTCCTGGAGTGCCGTGGGGTGCACCGCGACGGCTTCGTTTGACGTGTTGGGTACAGGTACGCTTGCGCTGACCGTCGGCGACGGTCTCGGCGGAACATCGGTGGCCACGCGCACGGTGACCGTCGTGCAGCCGACCGTCACAGCCCCGCCCAGCGCGACTATCCTATCGCCCACAGCGCCGCGCATGAACTTCGACAGTGCGGTGCGTTTGCAAGGCGCAGCGTCCGATCCCGGAGGCAGAACCATGACCTA
>JBBSJC010000231.1:0-11776 GCA_038257655.1 Polyangiales bacterium
CCTCGACGCCGATCCGACCTGATTGTTTCGCGGCGGTCGCTAAGGCATCGTGCGCAAATAACTGACCCGGAACGGCGTCGAGGCGCCCCGTCGTCAGTGATGAAAATTCGCAAGGATACTCCCCGTATCTGGAGAATTTTCATCACTGACGACGGGGATGCATCGGCGTTGAAACGGGTCAGTTATTTGCGCACGATGCCAAAGCCGCAATCAGAACGCCGCTTACTCTTCATCCGCCTCGCGCGGCAAAAATAACCGGCCCACGTCGAGCTCGATAGCTTCGAAGGGCGCGATGCGCGCATTGGCGGCATCGTCATAGACCCCAAACTCGACCCACACACCATCTCGCAGCATCAGCGCCTCGAGCACGCGTGCTTCGGGATCGATCAGCCAATAGTAAGGGATACCGGCCTGCGCATAGAGGTGCCGCTTTGTGACGCGATCGCGCGCGGCGCTTGAGGGCGATAGCACCTCGCACACCCAATCCGGAACGACTTCGATCGGGCGTATCTTGCCCGGCCGCGGCAGACGCTCGCGCCGAAAGCCCGCCAAATCGGGCCGGACGATGTCGTGGGGACCCAGCGCGATGTCCACCTCGACAAAGATCCACCAACCACCGGGGCCACCGTGTCCGTCGTCATCGTCAAAGGGGCCACCCAAAAAGCGCCCTGCAGCCCGTTGTACCCGGGAGTGGCGAGGCAGAGGTGCGGGAGAGAATACAATTTCTCCGCCCAAGACTTCCGCGCGCCTGTCGTCGGACAGCGCCCGTAGATCGGAGTAAGTCGCGAGTGTCCGCTGCGGCTGGGCCATGCTGGTAAGCCTACCAGGCGCCTGCGCTGCGGGACAGCGCCTGCGGATCCCGCGCGCACAGGGCTGCTGGCGCAGCGCGGCAAAGCTCAGCCCTTCATAACGCGCTGTGCGTGCTCTTTCCCGTCGTAGCGCAGCAGGGTGGTCTTGCCTTCGACGGCGGTGTGGATCTCGATCGGACGCTTCCACACCCGCTGCAAAGCAACCAGCACTTCGCGCGCGTAGTCCACCCGTAAGTCCAGGCCCTGATGGTCGTGCTTGAGCAACAGCTCGCCGCGGTTTTCGTGATTGGAATCCATCACGTCGATGAAGGGTTGGCCTGCGTTCGTGAGCGCAAACAGCAGCTTCTCCTTCACCTCTTTGAACTTACGGGTCTCGATCTCCCAACGATCGCGCTTCTCGTTGTAGCCGAAGCTGTACATCTTGTTCGCCGCGACGAAATCCTCCGTGAGAAAGTCATCGATGAAGGTCACGTCGTTGTAGTTCTTGCGGATCTCGAAGATCTTCGACTGCCCTTGTTGGGTGCGCCGATTCCAGCTGCGGCGCGTGGCAAGGTCGTCGCACTCGTCCCATTCCTTGCCGAACATGCCGCGGTTCCAGCGCTCTTCGACATGGCGATACAGCTCCACACCGAGCTTGTACGGGTTGAGCTGACCGGGCGAGGTGGCGAGCACGCCCGCGCAGCGGTCTGCGTATTCGATGATCTCAGAGGCGTCGCACACGCGCTCGGTCATCAGACGCGAGTGCCAGTACGTGGCCCAGCCCTCGTTCATGATCTTTGTCTGCATCTGGGGCAGGAAATAGTAAGCCTCTTCGCGCACCACCTGCAGGATGTCGCGCTCCCAGTGCTCGAGCGGCGCGTGGTCGATCAAAAAGCCCATCACGTCGCGCTCAGGACGCTCTGGAACCTTACGTTCCTCACGTTCCTGGGCCTCGATCATTTTCTTCTGCTTTTCGACGAACTTTTCCGGATTGATGTAGGACTCCATGTACTCACGATCGACGCGTAGTAAGGGAATCTCCGCCTTGGCCTTGTCCGCAAAGGGATCGTCCGGCGCTTTTTTGAAGGAGTTATCCTTGAGCTGATAGGGCTTCTTCGGATCGATCAAGTTCTCGAGGCTCAGGCACGTATCGATGAACTCTTCGATCTTGTCGATCCCGATCCGATTGGCCCAGCGCCGTACGACCGAACCATGGTTGGCCATGGTGTCGATCCATTTTCGGATCGGTTGATTGGTGCGGCCATCAATGCCCTGATTCGTGGTCTGGAAGGTGAAGTTGTTCTTGAAGAAGTCGACGTGGGCGTACACGTGGCTCATCACGAGCTTCTGATCGACCATACTGTTGCCTTCGAGCAAGTAGGCAATGGCAGGCGTGTTGTTGATCACCATTTCGTAGATGCGCGACAGGCCGTACTCGGCGCTCTTTGAAAGCTGCTCGTACTCCATGCCGAAGCGCCAGTGCGGATAACGCACCGGAAAGCCGCCATACGAGGCGACTTCGTTCATCTGCCGGAAATCGAGCACCTCGAACAACGTGGGAAAGAAGTCGAGACCAAAGTCCTTGGCGTAGCCCTCGATCAGCTGCTGCGCGCTTCTTAGATCGCTGGAAGGTGCCGTGTTCTGCACGAACTTGGGCATGTTTGCTCCTTACTTTCCCTTGCCCAAGAAATCGCGAATCGAGCCCACGATCCCGTCTCGGTCGCGTATCTCGCTCGTGATGATCCGGTCGTCCGCTTTCAGGTGCTCGCGCAGATCCTTGATGAACTGGCCCGAACCGTAAGGGCTCTCGACCTGGCCGTAACAAAACACGTTAGAGACCGGCAATAGCTTCTGCTTGAGCAGATTCACGCAGGTCAACGTGTCGTCGACGCTCCAGTTATCCCCATCGGAGAAGTGAAATGGATAGATGTTCCACTCGTGGGCCGGGTAGTCCGCCTCGATGATGTCCGTACACAGCTTGTAAGCGGACGAAATCATCGTGCCGCCGCTTTCGCGCGTGCGAAAGAACGTGTCTCGGTCGACTTCGCGCGCGACCGCATCGTGAATGATGAAACGCGTCTCAATGCCCTTGTATTGACGACTGAGCCAGGCATCGATCCAGAACGACTCGATACGCACGATCTCTTTCTGCTCATCGCCCATCGATCCAGACACGTCCATCATGTAGATGATGACCGCGTTGGCGACGGGCTTCGTTTCGGTCTTCCACGAACGAAAGCGCATGTCGTCGCGCACGGGTACCACCACCGGCCGCTTGGGGTCGTAGGAGCCGATCGAAATCTGACGCTTGAGCGCCTCGCGATAGGTACGACGAAAGTGCCGCAGCGAGTTCGGCCCCACCTTGCGCACGCCGACATAGCGCTCGCGCTGATTGATGATGCGACTCTTACCCTTGTCTTCGATGTTGGGTAAGGCCAGCTCTTCGCCCAAGATCTCGGCAAGCTCCGCCAAGCTCACTTCGACTTCGAGCGCGTGCTCGCCCGGGCCTTCGCCGGCCTTTTTGCCTTGGCCCGGTTGCGGTTGTCCTTGGCTGAGCGGATCGCCCGCCTCCCCATCGCCCTGACCGACTCCGCCCTGCTGCTTGTCGCCGTAGCGAAAGCGCGGAATATCGATCTGAGGGATGGGAATCGAGACTACATCCTTACCCTGACGGCCGAGCAGCTCGCCCTGGGAGATGTATTTACGCAGGTTCTGACGAATCTTCCCGCGCACGATGTGGCGGAAGCGGCCGTGATCCTGATCGATCTTCAGGGACATTCGTTAGTCCTTTACGTCTCCACGCGCGAAGATACTCGCGACAAACGCGAGCACATCCGTCGCGCTTGCCTCGTTGTATCCGTAGTTCTTGATCAAGCGGCCCTTGATGATGTCGATCTTGTCTTGCGTCTCTTTGTCGATCACGTTGGAGACGAAGCTCGACAGCTTGATCGAGTCCTTCTGATCCTCGAACAACTTCATCTCGAGCGCGCGACGCAGTCTGTCATTGGTGTGGTATTCGAACTTCTTGCCCTCGAGCGCAAGGTGTCCGATGTAGTTCATGATCTCGCGACGGAAGTCGTCCTTACGGCTCTCCGGGATGTCGATCTTGTCTTCGACCGATCGCATCAAACGCTCATCCGGCTCCTCGTCGCGACCGGTATAGCGATTCTTGACCTTCTCGCGCATCACGTAAGCGCGAATGTTGTCGATGTAGTTGGCAGACAAGCGGCCGATCGCCTCTTCGTCCGCACTGATCGCGCGCTGCACTTCGTTTTTGACGATCTCTTCGTACTCGCCTTTGACGACGCCGATAAGCTCCATCATGCGCTTGCGCTGATCCGGATTCGAGATCAGCGAGTGGTTGTCGAGGCCTTTTTCGAGCTCGTTCAAGACCATGAACGGATTGATGTAG
This sequence comes from Polyangiales bacterium, assembly GCA_038257655.1. GTDB lineage: Bacteria > Myxococcota_A > Polyangia > Polyangiales > DASUME01 > DASUME01. The sequence goes on from JBBSJC010000231.1 coordinate 4,201, forward strand.
CCCTCGACTCCGTCGCGCACGAGCGCGTTCGAAATCTTGTCCTGCACGTAACGTGGCGAGATGCCGTCGAGACCCTCGCGCTGCGTTTCTTTGCGCAGCTCCTTGATGTTGTCCTGGGTGAAGCCAGGCAAGTTCTTACCATCGTAGAGCTTGAGCTTCTGCAGCAACGACAAGGAGTGCTTCTTCGGATCTTCGAGGCGGGTCAGCACGCCCCACATCGCAGCTACTTCGAGCGTATGCGGTGCGATGTGTTTGCCGCGCAGGCGCTCCTGCGAGAAGTCCTTTTGATAGATGCGAATCTCCTCGCTCATCTTCGTGATGTAGGGGATGTCGATCTTGATCGTGCGATCGCGCAGCGCTTCCATGAACTCGTTTGACAACAGCTTCTTGTACTCGGCCTCGTTCGTGTGACCGATGATCACTTCGTCGATGTCGGTCTGCGCGAACTTCTTCGGCTTGACCTTGTGCTCCTGCGTGGCGCCGAGCAGATCGTACAAGAACGCAACGTCCAGCTTGAGCACCTCGACGAACTCGACAATGCCGCGATTGGCGATGTTGAACTCGCCATCGAAGTTGAAGGCGCGCGGATCGGAGTCTGAGCCGTACTCGGCAATCTTACGGTAGTTGATATCGCCCGTAAGCTCGGTCGAGTCCTGGTTCTTCTCGTCCTTGGGCTGGAATGTGCCGATGCCGACACGGTCCTGCTCGCTCATCACCATACGCTTGACGCGTAGGTGTTGTGAGACGACCTTGGACCAATCGCCCGAGTGCTTTTCCATCAAGCGCTGGAAGATGAAGCGACAGGCCGGATCGAGGTTGCCCTCGACTTTGACCCGATGCTTGTCATTGCCGAGCTTGAGCGTTGAGATCGCCTTATCCCGCCATTCAGGTGGGATGCAGCGTAAGGGTTCTTCGTGCATCGGGCAGGGAAACTCGCCGTCGGTTTCGACTGCGGAGACCAAGCCCGTGTCCTGCAAATTCACCCATTTGAAGGTGTAAAGCGCGCCTTCCGGCGTGCGCGAATAGGCCTCTGCGCCCTTCTTCAACAGACGCGCGATCGTGCTCTTCGACGACCCGACTGGACCGTGCAGCAAGATCACGCGCTTTTCCGGACCATACCCTTGCGCAGCGGCTTGCAGCACGTGCACGAGACGCATGAGCGGAATATCGAGACCGAACACGGCATCCTTGCCGCCATCGATCGGATCCGAGAAGAACGGATACCGCTTTAAGCGCTTCTTATTGTCGATGTACTCGTCTTCGCCATAGCGCATGACCATGTCGTAGAGGCGCTGGAACGCATTACGCGTCACTTGCGGCCGTTCTCGTACGATTTGAAGGTAGTCTTCGAAACTACCTTCCCAATGCAGATCACGATACTGGTCGTAGTCCTGCAGCGAAGCAATGCGCGCAACCATCTCGTTCATGCTGGTGACCCCCAGGGCAGCGATTGGGCTCTTGTTTCATAAGGTAACACACGACGCGCGTTGCATCGTGCTACGTTCGAGCAAGTGGCGCGGTTGCCTGAGAACGTGTTGATGCTCGATGCGATATTGGCTCGCGCGGCACAACTGACCCGACCGCTGCCCTCGCTTGCCCCAGACAACGCCGCGAGCGAGCGTGCACGTCTGGTGCAGTGTCTGCAGAAGGGGGACGTTCCCATACCTCTGCCCATCCAAGGGCGGCGCCGCATCGAAGCGGACGCTTATCGTATGATCGACGCGGCACGCACGCTCGCATCGGATCGACAGCTCGGCTCGGGCCTCGCCAACTTGTATTTGGAGCGTCTAGAAGAACTGGAGCTTGAGCTCGCTATCTTGGATGCCTGGGGCGATCCTGCGCGGGTACGGCCTATTTGCGCGCGCCGTTATGGGCGCGGCGACGAGCGCGTGCAGACGCGGGATGGTGAGGCGCCTCTGACGGCCGTGGCACACTCGCTGCTCGAGACGTTGCCGGACGCCAGCGCCAGTGAGAGCATGTTGCCGCCGAGCGCTCTGCCCGGTGAGGCTTCCGTGGCGCAGCGGATTACGCGCGCAGCACTCGGTATCGGTCTCGATTGCGAAGTGCGTGTGGAGCCCCGGCTGGCCTCGCTTGCTGCCACAGGCGAGCGGACCGTGTTTTTAGCGGCGCGTAGCTTTTCACTGCGTGAAGCGCGCCGAATCGTGGCGCACGAAGTGTTCGGTCATCTCGTCGTCGCAGCCAACGCGCGCGCGCAACCCTTGCGCCTGCTTTCCGTGGGGCTCGCCGGTTCGTTTGCCGATCAGGAGGGCCTTGCGATCTACCTCGAAGAGCGGCTCGGCGTATTGTGCAGCGACCGCATGCGGACCTTGGCCGCGCGCGTGATGGCTACGCAGTGGCTGTATTCTGGCGCAGGCTTCGGCGATACCGCGCAGCGCTTGCATACGCAGCATCGCTTCAGTGCCGAGGCTGCCATCGCGATCGCCGAGCGCACCTATCGCGGCGGCGGCGTGGCGCGCGATGCCGGTTATCTCGCTGGCTACCTGCGCGTGCGCGGTGCGATCGAGCGCAAAGAAGTGCACGTCGATGAGCTGCGCCTCGGGCGTGTGTCTGTGGCCTCGATTCCAGTCTTGCGCGAGCTGGTCGAGGCCGGCTGGCTGCGCGAGTCCTGCTATCGACCGAGCTTTTCTTTGAGTCGACGGCTCACGCTGGGCGGCACCAGCGCCGAGACATCGCCACCGAGCGACGCCGCTTCTTTGACGATGTTCGAGCTGACGTAGAAGTACGCATCGTTAGCCATCAAGAATACGGTCTCCATCTGTTCGTACAGATGACGATTCATGTTGGCCATTTGCAGCTCGTACTCGAAGTCGGCCACGGCGCGTAGGCCGCGCAAAACGACCTGAGCATTCTTCTTGCGACAGTAATCGACGAGCAGACCATCGAAGCTGTCCACTTCGATGCGTGGCTCGTCGCCCACGTGCTCGCGGATCATTTCGATGCGCTCGTCGACGGTAAACATCGAGTGCTTTTTCGGGTTGCCGAGCACCGCGATAATCAGCCGATCGACGACGACGAGCCCGCCTTTGATGATGCTGACGTGGCCGTTGGTAAGTGGGTCGAACGAGCCTGGATAGATCGCGACGCTCATGTTCGGTCGTCTCCTTTTTCGGGGGCGGCGCGTGCCGCGAGCAGTACGACGGCAGTGTCGCCGTAGCGATAGCGGGACAATGGGACCAAAGCAGAAGGCACAGCCGGCATGCTTTTCGCCGCATGCTCTAGCAGAACCACGGCATCTTCCGCCAGCAGACCACGTGCGCAGAGCGTTTCGAGCACGCCGATTGCCGGGGACAGATCCGCGTAAGGTGGGTCGAGCAGGACAAGCCCGAAGGGGCCTCGTGCCAAGACATCGACCTGGCAGCGCTCGCGAGTAAGGTCTCCGCGCAAGATCGCAACCTCCGATCGCACGCCCAGGCTGTCGGCACTTTGTTCGATCGCTTTGGCAACGCGCGCATCGCGCTCCACGAACAAGACCCGCGCCGCGCCTCGCGACAACGCCTCGAAACCCAAGGCCCCCGTGCCCGCGTACAGGTCGAGCACCTGCCGACCGGCTATCGCGTCGCGCGCGTCGAGAGCCGACGCGATAGCTTCGCGCACACGCTCCGAAGTGGGGCGCGTGACATCCCCAGGAGGGCCCGGAAAACGCCGTCCGCCCAGTCGTCCGCCTACGATGCGCATCGGTTAGAAGCGCAAGGTCGCCGAGAGGAAGCCTCGTCCCCGGGCCAGTCGCGGCTGGATGAGTACGCTGTGCTGCGCGGCTGCGGGCTTGTCCGTCAACAACAGGTAGGCACCGACGCCGCCCGCCGCCAAGGCGCCGCCAAGAAACACGTATTGCAGGACTTCCAGCGTGTCAGCCTCGTCGCACAGGTCAGACGCTGAGTTCTCGAGGGGTGCAAAGCCCGGGTTTCGCCGCTGCAGGGTACCGTCGCGCGCCTCGTTACAGACGTTGTCGGACTTACTGAACTGGTCGCGATAAATCTGAAGGTCGTCGGCCTCATTAATGCGACCGATGCGCACCCAGGTGTAAGCCGTGGTGGCAGCTAGCACGCCTGCCAATCCGACGGCGCTCCAGCCCAAAATGCGCCGTAGGTTGGGCGCCTTCTCGTGCGATTTGGTCTGGCCGTCAAACTCTTGTTCGTTCGCTTCATCCGAGGTCGCACCCTGGCCGGATCCGGCCAGCATGACTTGAGCGGTCGTGGTCTCCGTTTCGCGAATCTCGATGTTCTGCGCGGCGCGAAGCTCGCCCTGGGCAACGCTCAGGTCGTGCTTGCCGACAGGGATGCCCGCCAAAAGCAGCTCGCCCCGCCCGTCGAGCACGCCCACGTCCTTGCCGTCGAGCAGCACACGGGCTCCGGGCGTGTTGCTACGCACGCGCAACGCGCCCTTGGCCTCAAGGCCCGCCAGACGCTTGGCGAGCGCGGCTGCCGTGCCCTTGAGCGCTACGCCCACGAGCGCATCAGACGGCACTTTCTCGGTGATGGATGATTCGACCTGGCCGGTGACGGCATCGAAGTTGAATAGCGCCACGTCGACCGTACTATCGCTACGCAACATGGTGCCGTAGATGAGACGGTCAACTTCGAGGGTGCGAGCGATATCTGCCATGCAACGCGCGTCAGGTTCTTCGCAGCCATGGGCGAGGCTCATTTGGGCGAGGGACACGTCGCGCTCGCTTATCGTCCAGGCCGGTACCGCTTTGGCGCCATCGCGCAGGCCTTGCGATACCTGACGGGCAAGCTCGTCGTCGCCATCGAGAGAGCGCACGCCGAGCACCACCACGGAGCTATCTGCGCGCGCCGTTTGCACCTGCGCCGTTAGTGCCTGTAAGGCGAAAAGCACCACTAGCGCGAGGCGAGTTAGGAAGTGCAGCTTCCGCATTTTGGCAGCGGGCCACAATCGAAGAATCTGCCGGGATTTCATCTGCATCGCCTCGGGCGGAACATACTGCTCGCAGGACAGGTACCGCAACGTTTTCTACCCTTGCCGCAGCGCTGAGAATATGTCCAGCTACGCGCCACGATGCGCGGAGCACAGATCGACGTTTGCGGCTGCTTCCCTACGGGGCGCCATTATCCCGGCATCGCCGATCTCCTGCTGCAGCTCGGTGCCAAAGTCGAAGGGCTATGGCCGGGATTTGAGCCGCAGATCCCGTGGGTCGACCTGCCGCTCGCCGTAATCGATTTCGAGACCACGGGGTTCGATGAAGCCCACGATCGGGTGGTCGAAGTTGGCGTCACCTGTTTTTATCGTGGCGAGCTGACGCAGACCAAGAGCTGGCTCATCCAGCCGGGCATGCTGATTCCCGAGCAGGCGATCAACGTGCACGGCATTACAGATGCGATGGTGGCCGATGCGCCACGCTTTGAGCAGATCGCCTACGATCTGTGCGACGTGCTCAAGGGCCATTTGCCCGTGGCGTACAACGCGAGCTTCGACCGCAAGTTTTTGCGCATGGAGTTGGCCCGTGCGGGCGTCGTGAGCGCGCTGGTTCCCGCGGCGGACGTCCAGGTGGCCTGGGTCGATCCCCTCGTTTGGGTTCGCGAGCTGATGGCCGAAGAAAAAAGCAAGCGTTTGGGCGACGTCTGCGAGAAGCTGGGCATCCCCTTGAGCGATGCCCATCGCGCCTGGGCCGACGCCGAAGCGGCCGGTCGCGTGCTGCTCGCACTCGCCGAACGCATGCCGCGGGCGTACACCGAGCTCATACGCATTCAAGACCAGTACGCGGCACGACAAGAGGCAGAGCTTGCCGATTGGCGTCGCCGCCGCACCTGACGCCGCGTGAGCGCAGTCAGCGCGACATCAGCCGCTTTAGCCGGAGGAAAACGTGACCACTGATCCTGTCCAATTCGTTTCCAAGTTCATGCCTGAGGTCTTCAACGCGGGTATCGCGGAGATGCGCGCTGCGGCGGATAAGGGCGACGCAGAAGCCAAAAAACGCCATGCGGATCTGCTCGCAATCAAGGCCGCCGTGCGCATCGTGCTCGAGGGTAACGTCAGCGCCGATTTGTACCTCGTGATAAGCGACGGCGTGATGACCGTGAGTGACAAGGCGTCGGGCAGTGACGTCGTGCTGGCCTTGGCATTACCGTTCGAGGCGCTCGAAGTGGGGCTTGAAGAGCTCGAGGACGACATCAAGGCGGCGGCGCCGAAACTCAAAAAGCGCATTGCTCGCCTACGTGCGTCCCAGGCGATGGCCGCCTTCAACCGCCTCAAGGCTGAGCCGTTGCTCTTTCATCAGATTCTCAAAGACACGCCTGATTTCGAACAAATCCTGATCAAAATCGCCATCGGCAGCGGCACGCCGCCCACCAAGCCCACCTTTACCGTCACGGTCGATTACGAGACCTTCGAAGAGATTCGCTCGGGCAAGGTCAAGCCTCAGGCGATCATGGGTAAGCTGCAGATGAGCGGTGATTTTTCTCGCGCGATGGCGCTCGGGATGGAGCTGATGCAGGGGCGCTGAGCTTTCGTCAGGGGCCTCGTCGCTGTAGAATCGGCGATTCAATGTCGTCGGCATCGCACGGTCCCGTGATTCGCGCGGGCCTCAGATTCGCAGACCGCTTCATCCCGGCACAACGCATGGGCCAGGACGAAGAGCGTCGCCGCGCGCGCATGGTGGTGCTCTCTGCCTTTGGCATGGCTGCTTTGTTGCTGGCGATCATGGCGATCCGCGAGCTCACGACGGGCGAGCCCTTGGCCTTGCGGGTGGCGGGGCTGATCGGTGTGGGCCTGTGCATCAGCGGCGCAATTCTTTACAAGCTCACCGGCAACGAATGGCTTGCTGGCTCCGTCACGCCGTTGACGACGACGGTCCTGCTAGCGACGGTCGCACACGTTGAGGGCCTGGGCCTGAGCGCGCCGCTCATGTTCGCTGCGCCCCTGATTCCGGGGCTGGCGATCGCATTCCTCGGCGTACGCGGTCTCTACGCGTTCTCGGTCGTTGTCGTGCTTCAGGGCGTGCTTGTCGTGGCGCTGCCGCGTCTGGGCGTAGCGCGGCCGCTGCCGCAGATGAGTCCGGCTCGCATCGAAGATCTGCAGCTCCTTGGGCTGTTCATGGCCACGGGGCTGCTCATGCTGCTGACGATCGTCATGGAAAAGCAGCGGCGCCAGGCCGAGCGGCGCCTCAAGCAGAGCGAAGCTCGTCATCGCGCCTTACTGGAAGCAGTGCCCGATCTGATGTTGCGTGTGGATCGACAAGGCGGCGTGCTCGACGTGCACCGTGGCGACTCGCGCTCGATTTGGCCCGTGCACAATCTGACTCTTCCAAACCGAGCGCTCGCGGACATCCTGCCAGCGGAACTAGCCTCGCGCGCAGTGAAGGGCATTGCAGCGACGCTCGCCAAAGATCAGCTCACGCTGGAGGAGTTTCGTGCCCAAACCCAGCAGGGCGACCGCGTCTACGAGATGCGTCAGATGCCGAGTGGCGCCCATGAAGTCACGGTCATCTTGCGCGACATCACCGGCCGCAAACAGGAGGAGGAAGCCCTCGACCATCGTGCCCGCCATGATTCGTTGACGGGTCTCGTCAATCGCCGCGAGTTTCGCCACGCGCTCAGTA
>JBBSJC010000232.1:0-11770 GCA_038257655.1 Polyangiales bacterium
CATCGGGCAGGCAGCTCTCAAACAACATGCCTTCACCAGCGTGGATATTGAGCGCTGGCACATCAGTGTTGAACAAGGGGCCGCACAACGCGTTCACGTTCTGGGCCTTGATCGACACGCCTTGACCTTCGATCTGCACGCGGGCTTGCCCGCCCCGGCGCAGTGGGCCCGGATTACCCGGGTCGATCGTGCACTTGAGCGGCGGCACATCGAGTTTCTTCGGCACGGGTTTGCCAGTGGATTGAGCATCGCATGCACCCAAGGTGAACGCTGCGAGCGAGACGAGCACACAGGCGCCCCAAGTCGTAGTCATGGCCGCATTGTCGCCCATATCAGCGTGATGCTCAAAATCGGGACCACCCGCTTCAAGGCGAAAGACCGATGGTGAACCCCGTATAGAGGGATTGCGTCAGCCGATCCGCACGCCCATCGCTATCCGCGTCGCCGCGCACATAAAGCAGATCGGCGCAAAGCGTAACCACCAGTCGGTAGTCGCAATAGGCTAAACGCCCGAGGTCGAGATCTCCGCCGGAATCGGTTGCTTGCGGAAACAGGTGCGCGAAGCTCGCATCGACGTGAAACAGCCGGTTGTGCACGGCCAGGTAGCCGCCTAGCTCGACCGCTTCCGACAGCTTGCGAACGGAGTTGCCCGGTTCATAGGAGCCGAGCGCGATTAGGCCCTGTGTCATGCCTGCCTCCCAAAGCTTGTCTACATCGAGGGTTTGGTATCCTACGCGGGCCTGCAGCGGCTCGAATATGGAGAGTCGAACGCGATCGTTGCTGATCGACATCCCAGTCATACCTGCCCGCAAAAACGGGCCACTCGTCTTTGAAACGATGCCACGCCATCCAAAGTCGACTGTCGCGCTGCCACCCACCTCATTACCTGCAGTGCCACCACCGAGGGTGCCCGTTCCGGCAAAATGAAGCGCAAGTTGGTCGCGCGTTGCGTATCGCTCAGTCTTGTACGCGGTGACAAAGCTGATAGCGGGTACGTCCCGCCCGTCTTCCTTGACGTAGGTAACCGTCGCTTTGACCCCGAGCACGGAACCCTTCGCCATGTACACAAGCTCGAAACACCCCCAGTTTTCGTCGCAACCGCAGCTCTGCTCTTGCGGATCACAGGGCGCATCCTGCGCGCGGGCGGGGCAAGTCATAAACAGTAAGGCGATGACCGCGAGGATCCGCACGGATCATCATGATACGGCAAGGACCGCAGACACCTAACATTGACGACGCTGCATCGTCTTACTTGCTGCCGCAGCAGACGCCTTAGTAGTTCAATGTGATGACAATGACGTCATCGTACTTACCACCGGGAATGCTCTGAGCAGGTGGGATGCGGCCGTAGATAGGCACCGAGATCGTGCGGCCCTCGACCGGACGTCCTCGATAGACGACAGTGCCGCCACTGCCATCACCCCAAATCAGAGTGCGCGCTGCATCGATATACAGGTTGTATTCAAAGCGCACACCCGTGCCGACACCGATCATGGTGCGCGGCGAGAAACCTCCCGTACGACTGCGACTGAGCTCGATCGAGATTACCTCTCCAGATGTAAGCTCATTGCACTGGACAGCGACCGCGCCTGTCGCGTCAAGCGGTCTACGACTCCCTGGGTCGTAGCCTCCGAAGCTCATCCCAGAAGCACTGACGATGGAACAGCGGGTGGCGGCCACCGCAGTGGTGGTAATGCCGACCGCCACGAAGATCGCGGTCATCCCGAGCACACCCGCCCAGTTCGTCTGCCCCCTTGCCATGACCTGTTGATCATCGCAGAGCTCTGTGTATTCCACAAGTCCCGCAGGCTCAGGGCAGCGAGCAGACAAGCTTGCCTAGCTCGACCACTGGGCTGTCGTCCTCCGGCGCTTCGAGCTTCATCTCACAGGTTCCGCCTGTGTAGTCGATGAATGCCTGATGGGAGCCTGCGGATAAGCCCTCGAGATCGAACTCGCCTTGCGGGCCCAGGGGGGAAATGATCTCGCCATCTTGGCTTGGAATACGCACCTGGCCGAACTGCGGAATGACCTCCTTGCCGCGATCATCGACGACGACCACGCCGCGGTAGTAATGCTGCGTTGTGACCTCGAAGTCCGCCAAAGCCAAGCCGCGCTGCGGCGGTGCAAGTGTCATGTCCGTGATGTCCAAGGTGTACCGGATCGGAACATCCCCAGGATCGATACTAAGTTGGTTGCCGTAGTAGCTAAGTAAGTTCGGCACCACGAGCAGTCCATTCCGATCCGTGCTCCCGATCTCCTTGTTGCTGATGTACCCGCGAACGTTCTTCACACCGCGTACGCGGATCACGCCGAAACCATCCGACACGGGAAGGGTAGCGAACAGGCCCACCTTGGGCACGACCGCGATGCCACCAGCGGCATCGAGCGTGTAGTGATGGGCAAGGGGCTTCCCGCGGCCTGGATCAAAGACAGTATAGCCGCCCGCGTAGCGCCCAAACGGCGCCTGGTACTGCACTAGCGCATTGGCGCTGCTGATTTCGTCGAAGGTAGCGCTGGCGCGATAGCCATAGCCACTCCCGATCGGCAAGGACTTGTTGGTCGTCAGATCCAGCGCAGCATCACCGCCCGTCACGCGCGTTTGTGCGGAGACGAAATACTTCTGGGCAAACACGTAGCTTACCCCCGCGAAGATGTCCCACTGTCCGTCTTGCCCCTCGTAGCCACCATAACCACCCGAGATCGATGCATTCAACTGATAGATGATGCGCGCACCGAGCGACCCACCCACTGACCACGACTTGCCGCTGTCCCGATTGCGCGCGAGTTGTGCACGGCTCGACACCGACATGCGCTTGCCGATCGGCGTCGACTGGAAGAAGGATGCACTATGGGTAACCCGGTCCGGCGCGGCGCTCACGTTGAGGGTCGAGTAGCGGTCACTGACCAAACGTCCGACCATCCCAGCGCTGAAGTAGCGACTCAAGAACGTGTAAGACAGGAAGGTCGCAAGGCCGGTCCCCTGGTCTCTCTCATGGCTGGCAGCAAGCTCCACTTCGATTTGACCTATCGGCGTCGACGTGGTCAAGGCCGGTCCGCCGGTGATTAAGCTGTCGCTCGCCTCCAGGCGTCCGCTTAGTGTTAGCTGGTCAGTAATTCCCCTGCGGTGCGTGCCCATGAATGCGATTCGGTCATACCCCCAACTTTCCGTCCCTACATTTTCGCGTAACCCGCCAAGTGTATAAGTAAACTCCTCGAAACCCTTGGCGAGCACGCTGCCGGAGACGTAGAAGGGAATGGAAATGCGCTGTTCTTGGCCAAATACGTCGCGAATCACGTAGGTTGCAAGCCCGCGGCCACCTGCCACCTGCAGGTTGTTGAGCTCAAAAGCGCCGGGCTGCAGCGGCTCCGTGCGTATCAGTGCACCATTGACGTAAACCTCGATGTTGGCAGGTGTCAGGGTGTTGCCCGCAAAGCCGAGCCTCGGCGAGCGGACCGCATAGGGGTCAAGCTCAAAGGTTTTAGTGAGGGTAAAGCCACCCACGAGATAGCTTGAGCCCAACGTACCGGTTTGCACGAGCGCATCCCCGATGATCAATCTTCGCCGCGTCTCCCGTTCATTGACCGTGTAGTTCGTGAGCCCGCGAATCGGCCGGTGATCGGTCGAAAGATACATGCTCGAGAACGCAAGGTTACCCTCGTGGCTTGCGCCGACTTCTTGATAGACGTCAAGAGACTCGAAGTCGCTAACGCGCATGCCATAGTTGAAAAAGCCCGAGGTCATGTTCTGATAAGTGACATCACCGCGCTGGCCTCCCAGATCGAGTGTCTGCTTCGGTAACAAGTCGATCGGAGCGACGATGCGCAATGCGATGTCCCGTTCGTCCAGCTCATACGTGAGCGGAGGACTGACGGATTTCAGGGAGAGCAGGCGGCTGCCAAATAGCTGCTCGTCCCGGCCCGAAAGCTTCTTGATGCCAGCTGCCTGGAGGTCCTGGTGGCGTACGAGCACGTCGTCGTCCTTGAGCACAACGATGATCTCGCCCTTGTCGACGCCGTTGACCCATAAGGTAAATGGCGCCTCCATGGCGAACGGCAGCTCGGGCTCCAGCGCAATCTCCGCCACGCGCGGTCTCGACGCGGGCCGCTCCGCACTTTCTGGGACAGGGGGTGGGGCTACCGGTGCTGGTCGCTCCGGCTGATCGCCGAGCGGGCCACCCTCAAGCGAGCCGGAGCTCCCGTGCGGCAGCGGTGTAGCGCGCTCGCCACCTTCCTGCGAGGGGACCGGTGCAGCGGGCTCGCCACCTTCCTGCGAGGGGACCGGTGCAGTCGGCTCGCCACCTTCCTGCGAGGGAATAGCGGGATTGTCGCCTGCACTCGCGGGCGGCGCGGGCTGCTGCTCCCCCGTTTCCTGCGGCAAGTCGGGTTGGCTCGGAGCCCCGGCAGGCGCATTTGGATTTGGGCGCGACTCGGGCGGCTGTTGCTCGCCACCTTCCTGCGGGGGCGGTGCAGCAGGCGGCTGTTGCTCGCCACCTTCCTGCGGGGGCGGTGCAGCAGGCGGCTGTTGCTCGCCACCTTCCTGCGGCGGGGGAGGCGGCCCGTCCTCCCCGCCTTCTTGTGGCGGTGCAGGTTCTGGTTCTGAGACAGCCTGTCTCGGACTGACAGCTTCAGGCGGCGAAGGGGCATAGCGAAAGGGCTCCGCCTCTGCACGCACCCATGCCGGCACAATCGCAATCACAGCAGCGATGAGCAACCAGTGCGCCTTCACAGCTCTCCGTGCGAGCCTACGGGCGCGGCGACTTTACGGTGTGCAGTGCGCATTCTCCAACGTGGCGGTCGTCGGCCCCCGAGCCCACTGAAGCTCCACGTCGATAGATTTTATCCCGACACATACCGTTGCAGGCAAAGTTACGGCGTAGCGGCTCTTTCTTCCGGCGAGCACATACCAACCGTTCACTTCTTCTTCGTGCAGAACCGTCGAGCCGTCCTTTGCTTTCACCACGATTTTCTGCGGTATAAAATGGGTGTTGCCCGTGTTGTTCAGGTTGAAGACGAGCTTGGAGCCCTTCATTTGCAGCGCGCTGACGCTGGGGGATACCTTCGCCATGCCTGTAGGTTCAACGAACACCGGGATGCCCATTTTCAGCAACACCGCGACATTACCCGAGAGCTCTTCCTTGGCGGTCGCGAGGGCAGGCAGCTCCTGCACGAACACGCGATAGGTCTTTTCCGTAGCGCCTGGCTTCGCACTCACACCGACGCGTAGGTTACGCGCCTCCTGCGGATTGAGCGTCAGCATCGCGGGAAAGAACATAATATCCCGGGTGGGTGTCAGGACCATCTCGCCTTCCGGTGTCTGATCCCAAGCGAATGCAGTCACATGAAAGCGCAGCGGCTCCGGACTGCGATTGGTCACCACGAGCATGCCACTCACAGTCTTTGCCGATAATGTCAACGAGATCGGCGCGACATCGAAGCCAGCAGCGAGCGCTTTGTCCGTTGCAAACAAGCCGAGGCCTGCGCACATAAGCGCGAAATAGCGAAGAAATCGTCCCATCCACACCCTCGATTAGTAGTTAACCGTGCCGACCACTGTATCCGAATAATACCCCGGCGTGACCATCTGCGAGCCAGGAATGCGCCCGTAGATGATCGCAGTAAACGGGTATACTCGCGTGCTCCTTACGGAGTTCTTCCGGTTATCCCATACGACGGTGCGCGCGACGTCTTCATACAAGTTGTAGGTGAGTAAATTGGGCCCGTTGGCCATGCGCCGCAGCGGACTGTTATCCGTTGAGCCGGGCGCTGGATTCAACCCTTGATTGAGCTTGATGTTCACCTTACGCCCTGCGTCGCAGCTGACGATGATGATTCCCTCTGCGTCGAGGTTTGCGACTTGTCCGGAGACGTAGGTGCTTGCGAAGTTGACGCTGCCGGCAGTGACGCTGCAGCGCACATTTACCGCCACCGCCACGTTCATGACCGTGAAGTCAGTCGAGGCGGTCGCGTTGTCTGCCAAGCTCGTCCACGCGAGCGCAACCGCCGCCAGCGTGGCGACGATTGAGCTTTTTGCGATAGACGTTAGTTTCACCGGATGCTCCACGGACGTGCCGAATCACCGCTTTTGGTAGGCGCATGGGCCCGGAAGGGGCATGCCTGACCCAAACGCTTGCGGCTGGTTGGCCGAATGCGGTGCTCGCAGGTGCTTAGTAGTTCAAGGTCGCGGTGACGGTGTCTTGGTAGTTGCCACCGGCGACGCTCTGCGAGGCCGGGATTACGCCGTCGATCGTCCAGGTCTGCAGGCCGGTCAAAGGAGCCACGCCGTCGTAACCGTCGCCGACTCCGGTGGCTACCGTGGCGCCCGCGGGGATGTCCGCGTTGGTCGCCGCAAGCTCGAGGCGATAATCAAGCGTGACGCCGGCGCCGTCGTCCATGGCGCGCACGGTGGTCGCACCGACGTTGGTGCCGCCGTCGAAGGCGAAGGCGAAGTTGATGTTTTGGGTGCAGTCGACGCTGATTACGCCCGAGGTACCACCGACGCCGCCGGCCGTGTCCAGATCCACACTCGCGCCGGGGTCGTACGCCGAGAAGGCCACCGGTGTCGCCAAAATATCACAGTATGCGTTCACGACGACGTCGACGTTGAACGTCGTCACGTCCGTAGCCGCCTCTGCGTGCTCGCCACTGAGCAGCGTCGCTGCCAAGCCGAAGGTCGCCACAACTGCCAACTTCTTTACGAGCACTTTTGATACGTTCATGACTAGCTCCCCTGTTGAACCCTGTACCCACCCGGAGGCAACCACCGCTTCCGTGCTGGTACGAAGACAAGAACTATTAGAACGTAGAGACTGTAAAAAAGCACCATGAATGTAACTGAGGACAAAAAAATGACGCGGAAACGTCATGGCATTATGTGAGCTGGTGTGATCGCGATGTGCGGCGACCGCGGGCAGCTAGTACCGATTGTGGACAAATAACTATCCGATCGAAACCTGCACCATGTCGAATAGTTAGCGGGCGCTTATCAGCTGTGATGCGCGACGGCGCCCGTTTTCTACAGCTTCTACAGCGAATCGAAGGGCACGACTTCGACGCTCGCAAGCCCCGGCAGCTGACGCAGACGCGCTCCGAGCTCGCCTTCGGTGCCCACGACACACAGCGTCAAGTTGCCGGGATCCAGGCGGCGCTGTAGGGCGTCGTTGACGCTTTCACGTGTGATTTCCCGGATTCGTTGCAGGTAGCCGCTGAAATAGTCCATCGGTAGGTCGAGCAGCTGCAGCTCGATCGCCTGCTCCAGGCGCTTGTCGGGCGTATCGATGGCGAAGGCATGGCTTTTCACGAGGTAGCTCTGCACAAATGAGAGCTCCTCATCCGTGATGCCGTCGGCGACCAGGTTCTGCATCAGCTCAAGCTCAAGGGCGATGCAGGGCGCCGCGTCGTCGGCCGCAGGAAAGGTCCACATGCTGAACGACTCGCGCACGCGGTCGATGCCGAGGCGGCTCGAGGCGCCGTAAGACCAGCCGCGCTCAGACCGTACGGCGCGCATCAAACGCGAGGTAAAGGTGCCGCCAAACACGGCGTTGCCCACCGAGAGCGCGGTGTGATCGGGATCGTGGGGATGGGTACCCAGGCGTCCGATCTGAATCTGAGTCTGCGTGCGCTCAGGCTTGTCGACGATCACCAGATGCCGCCCTGGCCGCTCTTGGGGCTCGGGCGCAAGCGGCCGCGGCACGTGACTTTGCGTTTGCTGAGTCAGATACTCGCCTGCGAGCTGCTCGGCTTCGGCCTGCGTGAGGTCTCCGGCGAACGCGACGATGCGCTCAGCCCCAGCAAAGCGTTCACGATAGGTCTGTTGCACGTCCTCGAGCGTGAGCGCATCGAGGGTTTGATGTCGCCCGATGCTGGTCCGACCGTAAGGGTGCCCGCGGAACAAGGTGCGACGAAAGAAGGTGCTCGCGAGCGCGGAATCACTATCGGTCAGCTCAATCAGCGCAGCATGCGTCTCGCGCTTGAGCAGGCCGAGCTCGCTTTCAGGTAGGGAAGGCTCGTGCAAAAGCTCCCCGACCAGCTGCAGCATCGGTGACAAGCTGCGCTTGATCACCGAGCCCGACAGCCGGATATAACTGGGCGATGTTTCGATGCCGAGCTCCGCGCCAAGCGAGTCGATACGATCCTCGATAGCGCGCGTATCGCGATGTTTCGTGCCGCGTCGTAGAAGCCGGGCGGTCAGCCGCGTCAGCCCTTCCTTACCTTGCGGATCGAGCAGACTGCCCGTCAGCAAGATCACTTGGAAATGGACAATCGGCAGATCGTGGCGCGACTCGACAAGCAAACGTGGTGCGCTCACGCGGCCTCCTCTTCTTCTGGCGTTTCTTCTTCGGGCTCGTCCTCTGGTTCTTCCCCAGAGGGCTGCACAAATACGGTGGTGCGACGCGATGGCACGAGCAAACGTGCGACAGTCTCGCTGATCTGAGCGGCGTCGACCTGACGGTAAGCCTCGAGCTGCGCAAAAATGCGGCCGGCATCGCCGAGCACAGTCTCGTAGAACCCGATCTGCTCCGCTTTGCCGCTTGCGGTCTCCATGCCGTGTACGAACGATAGCTCTAGGCGATTTTTCGCCTTCTCGAGCTCCGCGTCCGAAGCCGGCTCACGCGCAAGCTTGCTTATCGCTGCCTCGACCACCGCGAGCGCCAGCGTGGCGGGCTTCTCCTCGCGCATCGACACCCAGATTTCCATCAAGCCCGGCTCGCGTGCCGGGGAGACCGAGCCGCGTGCATCGCTCGCAAGCTCGCCTTCGCTTATCAGCTCCCGATACAGACGCGAGCTTTTGCCGCCAAACAAGATCTCGTTGGCGACGACGAGCGCGGAGTAGTCAGGCGTGCCGAGCGCAGGGCCTTTGTAGCCGAGCAAGAGCTTTTCGGTCGGCGTCGGCTTTTCGAGATTTAAAAGCCGCTCTTCTGTCTGCTCTGGCTCGACCACAGCGCGCGGCTCGGGAATCTGCGCTGCGGGGATGCTGCCGTAGTGATCCTGGATCTGCGCGAGTACGAGCTCTTCGTCGACGTCGCCCACCACG
The DNA here is from genome assembly GCA_038257655.1 of Polyangiales bacterium. Taxonomy (GTDB): domain Bacteria; phylum Myxococcota_A; class Polyangia; order Polyangiales; family DASUME01; genus DASUME01. The sequence goes on from JBBSJC010000232.1 coordinate 9,032, forward strand.
ACCACGATCGCATTGTTGGGCGCGTAGTAGGTCGCGTAGAAACCTTCGCAATCTTCGGTGGTGAAACCCTGAATGTCTTCCATCCAGCCAATCGTGGGCCAATGGTAAGGGTGCTCGATGAATGCGTGTTTGTAGAGCGCCTCGTTGACCGCACCTTCCACGTCATCGTCGACGCGATAGCGACGCTCGTTTGCGACTACTTCCTTTTCGGACTTCAACTGAGGCTCGCGCAACACTAGCTTCGACATGCGCAAAGCTTCGAGCCGAATCACGAGCGACAGCTCCGAGCTCGGCACGTTTTCATAGTAGAACGTCCAATCGACCCAGGTGGCAGCATTCACCTCGCCACCTGCCGCCTCGAGCAAACGGTCAAACTCGCCGGGCGCCAAGCCCTCGGTCTCGTTGAACATCAGATGCTCAAACAAGTGAGCAAGTCCGGTCTTACCGGGCGCCTCGTGGCGCGAGCCGACTTTGTACCAGGTGTGGTAGCTGACGACGGGCGCCGAAGCGTCGCGCAACATCAAGATAGTAAGGCCGTTCTGCATCTGGTATCGGGCAATCGGCGTGGCACCAAAGGCCGACAGACCGACGAATGAAAGCGCGGCATGGGCGCCGCCTTCTCCGCCACCGGCTGCCGCGCTCACCCGCGCGTTCAAGCGCGCGGCGCGCGCTTCGTGTTCGTTCGACATCCCTTCAGTGTAGCGCTTGAAAGGCCGGCCGCCTCTGCTACCCGCCTCGGGCTATGACCGACGCTCGCACCCAAGTTCGCACCCGCTTTGCCCCCTCGCCCACCGGTTATTTGCATATCGGTGGCGTGCGCACGGCGCTCTACAGTTGGCTCTATGCGCGCAAACACGGCGGCTGCTTCGTGCTGCGCATCGAAGACACCGACGCTGCGCGCAATACGCCCGAGGCGGTGCAGGCCATCTTCGACGGGATGCGCTGGGCTGGCCTGAGCTGGGACGAGGGCCCGCAGCCCGACGGCAGTGAGCACGGCGATTTCGGCCCCTATCGTCAAAGCGATCGTTTGGCCCTGTATCGCGAATACGCGGACAAGCTGCTCGCAAGCGGCCACGCCTATCGCTGCTACGCGACTCAAGAAGAGAAAGAAGCCGCGCGCGCAGCCTTCGTGGCCAAGGGCGGTAAGGCCGAAGGGTTTGCCTTTGAAAGTCCATGGCGCGCGCGCGCGCGGGATGCAAGTGAGGGCGACGCGACCAAGCCCCACGTGATCCGCTTCAAGACGCCCAAGGAAGGCAAAACCGGCTGGGAAGACTTGGTGCGTGGTCAGCTCGAGATCCCAAACAGTCAGATTCAAGACTTCGTGATGATGCGTGGCGACGGCATGCCGCTCTACAACTTCGCCTGCGTGATCGACGACATGACGATGCAGATCTCCCACGTGGTGCGTGGCGAAGAGCACATCATGAATACCGCGCCCCAGCTTCAGCTGTTTGCAGCGTTCGGGGTCGAGCCGCCCAAGTTCGCGCATTGCCCGGTAATTCTGGCGCAAAACGGCCAAAAGCTATCGAAGCGCCACGCTTCGGTCAGCATTCGCGAGTACGAAGAGCAGGGCTACCTGCCCGACGCGATGCTTAATTATTTGGTGCGTCTAGGCTGGTCCCATGGCGATCAGGAGATCTTTACGCGTCAGGAGCTGATCGAAAAGTTCGACTTCGACCACGTCGGTGCAGGCGGCGCCAAATACGATCTCAAAAAGCTCGCAGCCGTGCAGGGGGAGCACGTTCGCTTGCTCGAGCCCCAGCTGCTCGCAGCCCATGCCTTACCGTTCGTGCGCGCGCGCGGTCTCGAAGTGTCAGACGACGACCCGCGGCTGATACCCGCTTTTGCCAGCATTCGCGTGCGCGCTAGCACCCTGTCGGATGCGGCAGAACGCGTCGACTTCTACTTCCGTAAAGACCCCGTGCTGGACGAGGCAAGCGTTAAAAAATTTCTCACTCCTGCTGCGCTCCCGCTCTTGCAGGGCTTTGCAGAAGTTGTGCGCGCCACAGAGCCCTTCAACGAATCTGAGCTCGAAGCCCAGGTGAACTCCTGGATGCAGGCAAAGGGCCTGACGATGAAGGACCTCGCGCAGCCAGTGCGTGTGGCGCTCACGGGCCGTAGCGCTGCGCCCGGCCTGTACGAGATCGCCGCCGTGCTCGGCAAAGACGAGACGCTTCGGCGTTTAATGTTGCACACGTGAGCTTTGCGGCGAAAGGCGCAGGATTTCATAGGATTCAAGGTGTTCGGCGCTCTAGGAGCTCAGGGCAGTGTCGACGCTCTCGTCGAGCTCAGTCAGACCAAAAGGCTTTTTGACCACAGCATCCGCACCTGACTGCAGGTAGCGCTGCAGGTCGTCGCGCGACCGTCCGCTCATCATCAGCACGCGCAGGGCGGGGTGTTTTGCTTTGAGAGCACGCAGCACTTGGTCGCCGTCCATTTCGGGCATCTGCAGATCGAGCAACACGAGGGCGACGTTGGCATCCCGATCGAGCGCGGCGATCGCTTGTTTTCCGCTGCGCACGTCGTGAGCTTGATAGCCGAGCACGTGCAGCATCGTTGTGCATACGTCGCGCACGCCGGCATCATCATCGATGATCAGAACGTTGGCACGCGGGGTCAGGGGCGGGGGGAGCATGCTGTTGCAATGGAGGCAAGCCCGCCTGCTTTCTGACCCAAACACTCGCTCACGCGTCCTGGAACGCTGTTTTGGGGGTGGAAGGCGCAGGTCATCACACCTTC
>JBBSJC010000233.1:0-11720 GCA_038257655.1 Polyangiales bacterium
GAGCTCAGCGGCTGCCGACAGCGCGGATACCGTACGCTCCGGCCGGCCGACACGCTGTGCCACGTCCGCGATGCGGATATACAGCGCTACGTCCGCGTGCCCGGCTTGGTCGAGCTTCTCAAGCTCCTCGAGGGCCGCGCTCGGATTGTTGAGGCGGTTTTCAAGGAAGTCGGCCGCGCCGAGCCTGGCTAAGCGCCGCTGCGCTTTGGGTACCCCTTCCGCCTCGGCAAGCCCCTGCAGCGCTTCGACGGCCAAGGCCCAGTCCTCACGTGCTGCGTGAATCTCCACCTGCAGCGCAAGACCGCCGACGTGCTCTTCCAACATCGTAAGGTTGTCGAGCGCATCGAGCGCGCTTTCGAGGTTGCCTGCTGCGCGATGTAGGCGCGCAAGCTCGTAGAACAAGCGCGCGAGCTCGTCAGGCGCATCGATCAGTTTGGCGCGGGCCTGGACGAGCTGCGTCAGTGCTTCCTCGTCGTCCCGCTCGCTCAGCACATCGTGCAAGCGTCCGTACGCTATCGCGCGAGCCGGGCGCTGTTTGAGCACGCGGCGCAGATTCATTTCTGCGCCCTCCGTATCGTCGAGCACGTCCATGCGCACGGCGGCAGCCTCTTCGAGCAGCTCGGCCCAGGTGTCGCCGTCGAGATGCCGCGCGAGCCGTTCGCAGGCGCTGACGACGTCGTCAAAGCGCCCGCACTGCCTGGCGGCCACCCGTAAGGTGTCGAGAGCGACTAGGTCCTCACCATCCGACCGCAACAACTCTTCGCACAAGCTCACCGCACCGAGCGCGTCACCGCTTGCCAGCTTGGCGCGTGCCAACGCATGACCGAGATCCGTGCGCTCTTCCGCTTCGGCTTGGGCACGCGCCGCGGTCAGCGCACGCACGCGCGGTGCAGCTTCGCTAGGTCCCACTAAATCGAGGATCGCGGCGATACCCGCGCTACCGAGCGCCGCATCCGAGGCGAGCCCAGAAAGCGCGAGGTCTGAGCTTATCGTTTTTGGCTCGGACAAACGACGCGTCCAGAGCGCCTCGGCACGCGTCGCGTCTGCAAACGCCGGATCTTCGACGCGTGCCGCCAACAAGTCGAGGGCGGAAGCGTGCACGTCCACCAGTTGCTCCGCGTGCGGCATGCACGTTCGGGCGAGCAGTGCCCAGCGATCCTCGGGAGCATCAGCAGCACAGCGCTCGATCATATCCAGGGCTTTGGCCGCTGGTTGCGCGCTGCGCAGCATATGGCCGCCGTGCTCGCGCAACATCGAGGCTAGCGCCGAGCCGGAGGCTTGGCTGATGAGAACGCTTGCTGCCTGTTCGCGTCCTTCGGCGCTCGCGCCGCGCAGAATCAACAACGCTGCTGCGGCATGCAAGGCGCTCTGATCTGCGCTTGGCTCGGCGTTCTGATGCGCCAGGTGGTAGGCGACGATCGCGCTCAACAGCGACTCAGCAAGTTGGGGCGCGTTGCTGACGAGATCGTAATGCTCAGCCAGCAAAAGCGACTCGGCCCCCGCCGCGGCATCGGCCTGTTCGCGCGCGGCCAGCCCTTCGCGCGCTTTGAGCTCGAGCGCTGGATCGCGCATGCGCTGACCGAGACGCAACAGCGCCCAAAGCGGCCCTACCGAGGTCGGATTGCGATCCGCAGCTTCTTCATAACTCTGTACGGCGCGTGGCAGATCGCCTGCGCCTTCTGCGGCCGCACCCGCGAGCAGCAACGAAAGCTCCGCGTCTTTGGCGTTGCTCTGCGCTTCTGCGCTCTTGCGCAACAGGGCGACGACCTCATGGCTTTCGCCGCGATCGCGCAGCACTTCTTCGAGCAGGGTCAGCGCATAACGTTGCGCAGGAGCGCGCGACAACGCACGGCGTAGCGCATCTTCTGCACCGGCCGCATCGCCTGCGCGCAGCTGAGCACGCGCCGAGGCGCATAGATGGGCGACGGCTTCATCGACGCCGGACGCGGCTTCCGCGAGCGCTTCGTGCACGCGCGAGAGCAAGCCAAAATCGCCCGCCTCTGCCGCCCGCACTGCGCAGACTGTCGCAAGGCTTGGACGGCTCAGAAGCGCGGACTCGTTGGCGGTAATCCAGACCGCCGCGTCCGTCGCCGATGCCGTCCGCTCCAGGCGATGATAGAGCAAGGCCGCGCGCTCATCCTCATCGAGCACCTGCGTAAGCAGGCGATCGAGGGCGAAGTCGGTCATTTCCGCATCCCGTAAATCGAGGGCCGCGCCGTATGCTTCGCGCAGCACGTCCGGATTGCCCGGATTCTTTCGATCCGCGCGTTGTAGCAGGTCGGTTGCGAGCTTACCGTCGCGCAAACCGTGGGCTGCGATAAGCGCCGCCTCGAGCAACGCGCGACTAGCGCGCACAGGATCGGAAGTCGCAGCGCGCGCCTCACGTCGTTCGATGCGATCACGATGCCGCTCTTCGTCGAGCAACAGATCGTCGAGGATGGCGTCGGCCGCGGTCGAACCGCCTGCTTCGGAAATCGCCTCCATCAGACGTTCGCGCGCACGGTCGGTATCGCCCGATACGAGCGCAACTTCAGCCAGTCGAAAGTGCAGCGCTGCTGCGTGCTCGCCCTTGTAGCCCTCCGCAAGGAGCAGCTCGGCCTCGCGCGCCGCTCGCTCGCGATCCTCGAGCATGTCGTAGGCGAGCATGCGCGTCTGGCGCAGCAACACATCATCGGGACGGATCGAACAGGCCTTGGCCAAACAGGCGAGGGCGCCTTCTGCATCGCCCAAGCTCGAGCAGCGCAAACGTGCAGACTCGTACCAGAGCGCCACCGCACGAGCGCGCAAGCGCTCTAGATGCGCCTGCTCAGGCACTTCGTCTACCATGCGTTCGGCAAGCTCGTGACTTACGATCTCAGCCATACGTTCGGTGGCTTCGACGAGATCCTGCGTGTGATTGTGCGCGCGAGCCAGGCGGGAGAGCGCAGCTAGGAAAGCTTCTTGACGACTGGGGCCAAGCGCCGCTGCACGCAACGTTTCGAGTGCAGCGCCGATGTCACCGTTGGCTTCGCGCATGCTCGCGACTTCCAACAGCAGCACGCCCTGGTGAATCGGGTCATCGCAGCTCTCTGCGCGGCGCAACGATGCTGCCTGTGTGCCGTCGTAGTCTTGCGCGGCGCGTCGATTCCACTCGAGCAACATGGCCGCATCGCCAAGCTCAGGAGCCTGCTCGAGTGCACGCTCAAAGCGCGCACGCGCCACTTCGAGGTCGCCCGCGGTGATCGTGGCGAGCACGCCTTGATCAACGAGCGCTGTGGCCTTTTCCAAGGGAGAACGCGCCGAGCGCAGCTCCGCATCGTACAAACGCTGCAGGTTCTTGTATGAGCGCCTGCGCTCAAACACGCGTAGCAGCGCATACAACGGCAAACGCAGCCTGTGATCGGCGTTGTAAGCGGCGAGATAATCCTGCACCGCTTGCGCCGGAGTGTTCAGGGCAGACTCAGTAAGCTGTGCAACTTCGTAGAGCAGCGCCGCCTTGAATGTTTTGTCTTCGGCGGCCTCGGCTTCGGCACGAAGCTCAAGGACTCGCGTGGCGAGCTCATGGGACGGGGCGGCTCCCGGGGGGATCGAGGGCGGAATGCTGGCGGTGGGTAGCGTCATCCGGAGACGCCCATGATATCAGCCCTTTATTGCCCAATGACACCCTCGTTAACCAATGCGACACGAACGGCAGTAAGAATTGCCGGCAGCTTGGAAACGACCTGCCGCTGTATCTCGGGCAGGGCCTGAGCCACGGATTTCGCGTCTTCTCGGCTGATTGCAAGGCGTGGGCGACCCGAGAGCGCGCGCGAAAGCCGCATGACCACTGCTTCGGTGTTCCGGTAGTCGTAGGGGACACCGTGTGTTCGCAGGCGGCTGTGGACGAAGGCTAGACGCACGCGTGTCTCGGGGGCGAGGCCCCCGTCGCTTTCGACCGCGGGCGAGCTCTCAAGCGCCTGCACGTACGCGGCAGCGTTGCCGGGCGCATGGACAAGCTCCCCGTCGATCAACATCTCGACCCCGATGTGGCCCACGGCTCGGGCTGGCCCCCGGGCCACCCCACGCGCGATCAGCGCCAGCTGCGTTTCCTGCATCAACGCGATGAAGCCCGGCTGATGATGAAATGCGCTGTCCGTGCGGTGGTGCAAGGCGACCCCGGCGCGCACCTGGTCGTTGCTCGGCTCAGCCAGTTTGACGCCCGCCATGCTCGCGAAGTCCGGGAGCATCGCGCCCAGGAGAAACGCAGGCTCCGCATGGAGCCAGCGCGCGACGTGCAGATGCCCGATGAAGTTCACGTACGAGTCGGTCTAGCAGGAGTTGTCAGATGTCACGGCGGTCAGTCAGCTTCACGGCGCGCGACGAATGCCGTCTGCGTGCATCAGCAGCTCTGCAAGCGGCCCCTTCAGAGTGCGCTCCGCACGGCTCACGTCGCAGGGCTCGAAGCGAAAGGTGCCGGTGTTCCAGCCCAGCATCGCTGCCAGCGCTTCTTCGTACCAAACGACCCGTCCCACGCGTGCATCGATAGGTTCGCCGTTGCGTACGGTGATCTGACCATCTGCGCCTGTGCGCGACAGCTTGAGGATGCCGTTCTGCTCCTGCGTATGGAGGAACACGAGGGCTGCGACCACGGAGATCACATCGAGTCGCCCCGATAAGGCGGCCGTTCCGAGCTGGGCGTGGCTGCGCAAAACACGCATCAGCAACGCATCGACTTCGTCGACCAGGTCGGGCGGATTGACCGGCTTGAGCAGATAGCCATCGGCGCCCACACGGTAGCCGCGCGTCAGGTCGCTGCTCTCGCCAAGCGACGTCACGAACAGCACGGGGGTGCGCCGCAGGTCGTGGTCGCTGCGCATCGCCCGCACAAGCTCGAAGCCCGTCATGTTGGGCATCATTGCGTCAGTAATCACCAGGTCAAACGCGTTGTGTCGCAGCATCTCGAAGGCCGACTGACCGTCCTCCGCGACCGCAACCTGGTATCCAGCCTGGGTTAATGTGCGCGCGCAGATGGCGCTGGTGATTGGGTCGTCTTCAGCAAGCAACACGCTGCCGCGACTGGGAAGCGATTCGGCATCTAAATCCATGCCTCACTAGAAAACGGCAGAATCACGGTAACTTTGAAGTGCAAGCGTCACTGCAGGCTTGGTCGATCTGCCTGCAGGCGGCGGAAAGCTGAGCGTCTACCGAGGGATCGCTACCGTGTAGTCGAGATCGAGCACGACGTTATCTTCGTACTTCTCGTCCTTCTTGTAAGGAAAGCCAGCAGCGGGCCGATTCTTCGTCGCCACCAGCCGCAAGCGCAATGCACCCACATCACGCCGCCCGGCAATATCGATGCGGTCAAGTACTTCGCTGTAGGCGTAGATGGTGTCTCCGGCGAACGTCGGGCTCACGTGACTGCCGCCATTGATAGCGAGGATCTTGAAGGCATTGGCAAGCCCGTTGAACGACAGACAACGGGCGATGCTGATGATGTGACCGCCGTAGATCAAGCGCCGCTTGAAGCGCCCTTCGTTGGCGGAGACCTGATCGAAGTGAACCTTGGCCGTGTTCTGGTAAAGGCGCGTGGCGAGCTGATGCTCAGCTTCTTCGATCGTCATGCCATCGACGTGATCGATTTTCTCGCCGACCGCGTAGTCGCTAAAGACGTGCTTGGCGCCCGACAAGGTGAAGTCGTAGTTCTCGAGCCTGAGCGCGGGGGGAACGTACAGCTCTTCGGCAGGCACGGCCTCGGGCAGGGTCGGCAGCACGGTTTCAGGCGCTGGCCTGGATTCGTCAAGCTTATTGACCATGACCCAGCGCGTGTAATCAAGCACGATGCTGCCGTGCTGGTTTTTGCCCACGGAGTTGACGTACACGACGCCCGTCTTACCGTTCGAGTTCTGCTTGAGCCCGGTCACGGTCGAGGTCGTGGTGATCGTGTCACCCGCAAACACGTGTACGCCGAACTTACCGTTGGCGTAGCCGAGGTTCGCGACGGCATTCAGCGACACATCGGGCACGGTCTTACCGAACACCATGTGGAACGCGAGCACATCGTCTACCGGCGCACGATGTAGCCCGAGCGATCGCGCGAACTCATCCGAGGAGTTCACCGCAAAGCGCGCTCCGTACAGGGCCGTGTACAGCGATACGTCGCCTTCGGTAATCGTGCGGGGCGTGGCGTGACGAATCACTTGGCCTACGCGAAAGTCTTCGAAGAAGTTTCCCTTTTGGGTCTTGTTGCTCATGGCTTCGTTCTTTCTTCGCCAGGGTCTGGCGGCCCACTCAGCTTAGTGCGGCGATGGCGTCCGCCAACTCGACCTGACGCTGGGCGGCGACCACGTGCAGATTTTCGATCAATTTGCCGTCGACGAGCAGCACGCCCTTGCCCTGGGACGTGGCCTCGGCGTGGGCGGCGATGATCTTACGAGCCCAGGCCACATCACTCTCGCTGGGGGCGAAGATTTCGTTGGTCTTGGCCACGGTCTTGGGATGGATCAACGTCTTACCATCGAAACCGAGCTCTTTGCCTTGGATGCAAGAGGCCGCGAAACCCTCGTCATCGTCGAGGTTCAGGTAGACGCCGTCTAGAATGCTCAGAGCGTAGGCGCGTGCGGCGAGCAAGCACAGACCGAGACTGGTGAGCATCGGCAAACGCAGGGGCGTGTGTGCGCAACGCAAGTCCTTGGCCAAATCGCTCGTACCCATCACGAAGCCCGCAAGCCGTTTGGACGATTTAGCAATCTCCTCGGCGCGCAAGATGCCAAGGGGGGTCTCCATCATGCACCAAATCATCATGCTGTTCGGCGCGCCTGCCTGCTCCATGATCGCCTCGACCTCGCGCACGTGGGCTGCGCTTTCGACCTTGGGGATGAGGATCGCGTCGGCCTTGCTGCGCGCCGCAGCCTGCGCATCTTCTTTGCCCCATGGCGTATCGAGCCCGTTGATGCGCAGCTGAATCTCGCGCTTACCGTAGCCGCCTTCGTCAAGCGCCTTGACCACATTCTCGCGCGCCTGGGCCTTGGCGTCTGGCGCCACGGCATCTTCCAAATCGAGAATCAAGCCGTCCGCAGGCAACGTACGCCCCTTCTCGAGCGCACGCGCATTGGACCCAGGCATATACAAAACGGAACGACGAGGACGGGCAGTCATGATCATGATCCTATGGGTTAGTAGCGATTCTTAGCCGTCAGATCCCGTAGCTCGCTTTCAGCTCCGGGTCTTTCTCGGCCAGCATGCGTGCGAGACTGACCATTACCTTGCACTGCTTTACGGTCGCGTCGTCCTGCATCTTACCATCGAGCATGACCGCGCCGGTGCCGTCGCCCATGGACTCGATCACACGCAGGGCCCACTTCACTTCGTCGACCGGCGGGCTGAACACCCTGCGCGCGATCTCGATCTGCACCGGATGCAGCGACCAGGCGCCCACGCAGCCGAGCAAGAACGCATTACGGAACTGATCCTCGCAGGCGAGCGTGTCTTTGATGTCACCAAACGGTCCATAGTAAGGAAGGATGCCGTTCGATGTACAAGCATCGACCATGCGCGCGAGCGTGTAATGCCATAGGTCCTGTTGCGCAGTGATGCGCGGGGCGCCCTCGTTCTCAGCGTCGGGGTCCGCACGCACTAGATAACCAGGATGGCCGCCACCGACGCGCGTGGTCTTCATGCGACGCGACGCGGCAAGGTCAGCAGGCCCCAGCGACAGGCCCTGCATGCGCGGACTGGCCGCGGAGATCGCCTCCACGTTGGCGACCCCAAGGGCTGTCTCGAGGATGGCGTGGATGAGAATCGGACGCTTCAGCTTGGCGCGGGCTTCGAGCTGTGCGAGCAAGCGGTCGACATAGTGGATGTCCCATGGGCCTTCGACCTTGGGCACCATCACCACATCGAGCTTGTGTCCCACCTCGCTCACGATGCGCGTGAGATCATCGAGCAGCCACGGACTATCGAGGCTGTTGACGCGCGTCCACAGCTGCGTGTCTCCGAAGTCAACGTCCTTGGCGATCTTGATGAAACCTTCGCGCGCATCGAGTTTTTTGTCGGCGGCGACGGCATCTTCGAGATTGCCGAGCAGCACGTCGACCTGACGCGCGATGTCGGGCACCTTGGCGGCCATCTTCACGTTCGATGGATCGAAAAAGTGGATCATGCGCGAAGGCTTGAAGGGCACCTCGCGCAGCGGTTCAGGGGCACCGATCGCCAGCGGTTTGAAAAAATCTTTCGGGCTTCTCATGTCAGATCTCCGCTATCTCAGGTCGAACAGACCTCAGGTCTCGAGCAACCGGCGCGCAACCACACCAGCTTGGATTTCATTGGCGCCTTCGAAAATCGAAAGCACTCGTGCATCGACCAACAGGCGTGACGCGGTGTACTCCTCGGCAAAGCCGTTGCCACCGTGGATTTGCACGTCCGCGTCCGCTGCTTCCCAGGCTGCGCGCGTGGCAAGTAGCTTGGCCATCCCTGCTTCAAGATCGCAGCGGATGTCCTTGTCCTTCTGACGCGCGGCAAAGTAGGTCAGCTGACGCGAAGCCTGGATGGCCGCGACCATGCGACCGATCTTGCGTGCGACACGACCGAACTTGAAGATCGGTTGCCCAAACTGGATGCGGTCGTGGCTGTAGCGCATCGCTTCATCAAAGGCGGCCACGGCCAGCCCGACACCGCGGGCGGCGGTCTGGATGCGTGCGCTCTCAAACGTGCGCATCAGCTGTTTGAAGCCCTGACCCTCGACCCCGCCGAGCAAGGCATCACTGGGCACGCTGAAGTTATCGAAGCCGAGCTCGTACTCCTTCATGCCGCGATACCCGAGCACTTTGATTTCGGTGCCGGTCAGACCCTCATCGACGAACTCGGGCACGCCCGGCTCACCAGACTGGCGCGTCTTTTCGGCGAGAAACATCGATAGACCACCGTAGCCGGGGTCGGCCGGATTGGTGCGGACGAGTAAGGTCATCAGGTCGGCGCGCACAGCGTGCGTAATCCAAGTCTTGGAGCCGTTGACCTTGTAGCTGCCGTCGGGCTGCTTTTCGGCGCGCGAGCCGATGTGAGCCAAGTCCGAGCCGTTGTTAGGCTCCGTGAACACAGCCGTGGGCAAGACTTCGCCGCTCGCCAACTTGGGCAACCAGTGTTGCTTTTGCGCTTCGGTGCCGCCGCCCATGATCAGCTCGGCTGCGATCTCCGCACGCGTACCCAGCGAGCCCACGCCGATGTAACCGCGCGAAAGCTCTTCGGTCACCACACACATGGCGACCTTACTCAGGCCCAAACCGCCGTAGCTCTCGGGGATGGTTAGACCGAACACACCCAGCTCGCTCATTTTGGACACGATGTCCATGGGGATGAGCACATCCTTGCGGTGGATGTCCTGGGCGCGTGGAATCACCTCTTGATCGGAGAACTTCGCGAACTGCTTCTGGATATCTTCCAGCGTTTCGTCGTCGAGGCCACTGTTGCCAAGGCCCTTGTGCTCTGCGCTCTTGGCGATCTCGATGTACTTGTCGGCGCTCGCGTGCTCGTCAGTCAGCTTGACGATTTCCGGCAACAGTAAGGTCTCTGCCAAGTCCTGTTGGGTTATCCCGAGCTCGGCCACACCCACGTTCTCGCAGGCGCCCAGGTCGATGTGTGAGCGCAAGCTGCGCCCCACGTCCGCGATGTAAGTGTTGGCGATCTGCTTTTCGTACTCGCCGCCCACGCGCTCGGACCAGGCGAGCACTTGCTTGCACGCTTCAAGCTCGGTCGCGAGATAGGCGAGGGCATGGGCCGGCACCTGGTCTCGCTCCAATTTTTTGGCGCTAACCTTACCGTTCTCGAAAACGCGCTCCTTCATGCGCGCGTGAGCGATGACGTACAGACGAGAGATGGCATCGACAACTGATTGCATGATCGTTCTTATTCCGTCTGGGGGCTGTTGAAGAAGCGAATGGTCGGCTCACGGTCGAGGCGCCAGGCAGCAAGGCGCGTGAAGCCCCTTTAGCCTGCGATGGCGGCCAGAGTCTCTTGCAGGTTCTTTAGGCCCGGACGGGGTGCGCCGACAAGGCAGGACACGGTGCCGTACAGCTCGTTCTGGAACATGAGCTGGTGCGAAAGCGGGATTTCCTCGTAAGTGAACAGGCGCGTCATCACCGGGCGGACGCGACCCTGCACGAGCAGCTTGTTGGCCGCGTGCGCCTCGCCGGCATCGGCAAAGTGCGAGCCGATGATGCTCTTTTGGTGCATCCACAGGTGGCGCACATCGAAGTTGAGGTCGAAGCCAGTGGTCGCGCCGCAGATCACGATCCGACCAAAGCGGTTGGCCAAGAAAACACTGGTGGGAAATGTCTGCTGGCCCACGTGTTCAAACACGACATCCGGACCCTTTTTCTCTCCCAGAATCTCCCAGATTTTCTTTCCGAGAGCTTTCATGCCTTCAAAGCGAGTTTTCTTTTGCGCTTCTGTCTCATTGGGCCGGAAGCTGAAGTCGGGCACGTCCTTGCGATTGATGAAGCCCTTGGCACCGAGCTCCATGCACAGCTTGCCGCGCTCTTCGCTCGAGACCATGGCTATCGCGTTGGCCCCGAGCACCTTGCACAGCTGCACAGCAAACACGCCAAGGCCGCCGGCGGCGCCCCAGATCAAGACGTCTTCGCCCGGCTTCACCCGCGCGCGATCGACGAGCATGCGGTAGGCGGTGAAGTACGTCAGGCCGTAGCTCGCCGCTTCCTCCCAGGTCAGGTGCGCGGGCTTGGGCAACACCTGCTGCGCTTGCACGAGCGCGTATTGGGCAAACGATCCGTCGCTGGTCTCGTAGCCCCAGATCTTCTGGTTACGGCAGGCCATGGGCTCGCTGCTCTGGCAATAATGGCACTGGCCACAGGCCTGATTGCAGTGCACGACGATCTCGTCGCCCACCTTGACCCCCTTCACGCCGGGGCCGACCTGCCACACCACGCCCGAGGCATCGGAGCCGGCCACATGGTAAGGCTTACCGTGGCTGGCGACCACGTTGACGGGCTTGCCGAGGCCTGCCCAGACGCCGTTGTAATTGACGCCGGCAGCCATCACCTGAATCAGCACTTCGCCTGGTCCGGGCTCGGGGGTGGGCAGCGCTTCGTTGACGAAGCTCGTGGTCGGCTCACCAAGACGCTCGGGGCGGATAGCGTATCCGTGCATGCGCTTGGCTACGATACCGAGCGGTGGCAACTCGCCGACCGGCACGATGTCGGGGCTATCAACGGCCCTCAAACCGGGCTTGCTGGTCGCTTGCTTGTCCGATGAATCGCTGCTGGTTTTACTCATTTGTTCTTCTCCCGAAAACGGACCAGTTGCCATGTAGACCGAGCACGGCTACATGCAATCAAAAAGCGCGACAATCGCGCTGCAAAATACTCTTCCCGCGCTTATCGTCGTGTCTACGGTTTTGGCTGTCGCCTGCCGTGTAACCCTGCCCCGAACTGAAGGAGGCTTATTGTGTCGCCCGTATCGCAAGGCCCCGCGAACAAGAGAGAACGCCCCTGGATCATGCGGACCTACGCAGGTCACAGCACGGCCAAGGCGTCCAACGAGCTCTTTCGAACGAACCTGGCGCGCGGACAAACGGGCCTGAGTGTTGCGTTCGATCTGCCCACGCAGACCGGATACGACTCGGACCATCCGCTCGCACGCGGTGAGGTGGGTAAGGTTGGTGTGCCGATCGGCCACCTGAGCGACATGCGCGCTCTGTTCGATCAGATCCCGATGGAGCGCATGAACACGTCGATGACGATCAACGCCACCGC
>JBBSJC010000234.1:0-11703 GCA_038257655.1 Polyangiales bacterium
AAAGGAGACAGGCGCGACGTGTTTGCTCGTCGGTCAGCTGTGCTTCGTATGCGGCAACGGCTTCATCGAGCCGCTCAGCGTCGATGGCAGCGGTGTCTACACGCTGGAAGAGTGCGACGACGGAAACGCCATCGACGGTGACGGCTGCAGCGCGGGCTGTCAGCAGGATGATGCCTACGACTGTCCGATTCCGGGTTTCGAGTGCAACCTTTGCGGCGATGGCGCCGTCACCGGCCTCGAGAAATGTGACGACGGCAAGCAGTGTAGCGACGCCGCGGGCACGGCATGCAACGCCGACGCAGACTGCACCGGCCTGGGTGACGGCAAGTGCTTGACGCGCAGCGCTGACGGCTGCTCGGCCGACTGCGCCACCATTGCCCCCTTCTATCGTTGCGACGTGCCGGGGGGGCCCTGCACACTGTGCGGCGACGGTCTGCTCGATTTTGGCGAGCAATGTGATGACGGGTTCAGCGCCACCTTCAATCAGCCGGTCAGCGGCGATGGCTGCAGTCGCACCTGTCAGGTCGAGAGTGGCTGGTTCTGCAGCACTAACGACGATCTGACCTTTGGTGGATGCTCACTGTGCGGCAACGGTCTGCGCGAGCTCAACGAGGTTTGCGACGACAACAACACCACGAACAGCGACGGCTGCGCAGCTGATTGCTCGGCGGTAACGCCTGGCTTCAACTGCTTTTTCCCTGGCTTTCCCTGCGTGCAATGCGGCAACGGCGTGATCGAGCCAGGCGAGCAATGCGACGAAGGCGCGGCGAACAAGACCGCGGGCTGCGATGCCATGTGTAAGGTCGTCTCGCCCTGGGTCTGTCTCGAAGAGAACACGCCCTGCGAGCTGTGCGGAGACAATGTGCTCGGCGCAAGGTACGAGTCTTGTGAAGACGGCAACATAGCCAACGGCGACGGCTGCAGCTCCATTTGCGAGGTCGAGCCCGGCTACGTGTGCGACACCAGCGATTGTACGGCCGCCGCATGCGGCGACGGCTTCCGTGCCGGCAACGAAGAGTGCGACGATGGCGACACGCTCTCGGGCGATGGCTGCAGCGTCGTATGCGACACGGAGCGTGGCTATGTCTGCCCCGCTGATGGGGGTGACTGCCGCAAGACCATGTGCGGCGACACCGTGGTCGAAGGCGAAGAAGAATGCGATGACGGCGCTGCTGCAACCGCTGGCTGCAGTGCGAGCTGCCAACTTGAGCCCGGCTACAAGTGCCCGGATCCGGGCGAAGCCTGCACTCTTACGCAGTGCGGCGACGGCTACGTGGAAGGCAGCGAAGAGTGCGACCACGACGGCGCGACGGTGACAGGCTGCGCGGCCGACTGCACGCTTGAGGACGGATACGCATGTGAGACGGGAGCGCGTTCGTGCAACGGCGGCGACAACGATGGCGATAGCTGCGCCAGCGAGCTCGGTTGCCCCGGCGGTGACTGCTCGCCCGCAGGCGGCGCTTGCCATCAAACAGCGTGCGGAGACGGGATCGTCGAAGGCCGCGAACAATGCGACGACAACGGCGACGTTGGCCTGTGTCGCGGTGGCAGCGCCGATGGGCTCGCCTGTGCCATCGGCGGCACCTGCGCAGGTGGCGGCGTGTGTGTCGACGGCTGCTCCAATGACTGCACGATCAAACCTTTCTACAACTGCGATGGTGAACCGAGCGTGTGCTCGCCGATTCTCGAGTTCGTCGCAATCAGGCGTTTCAACATCAGCAACGTCAGCCCTGACGGACTCATATACGACCCCGCGCGTCGCGCGTTTGCCGGCCACAAGCAGGTGAGCAGTCAGAAGGCGATCGAGCTCTGTCTCGATGGCACGGTGATCGATCCGAACGACACCACCGCCGGCCCCAACGGCACCATATTCCGCACCAACGGCAGGACGGAACCTGTCGCGGCCAGCTATCTCGAAGCGCCTCGTCCGGTGACGAGCGGCTCATTGCTCGAGGCGGCTTACGATCCGTTCACCGGACACTTCCTATTCTTGACCTCACAAGGCCAGACCGTGACCTTGACCGACGTTCCGTTGTGCACCCTCGCTTCGGGCTGCACCGGTCGTTACTATCGCGATGCAGCGCACCCCGGCGAGAGCCTTGCCCGCTTCCAAGTTGCGCTCACCGGCGCGGCAGGTGCACAAGGCTTGACGGTTGGCGAAGACGGCGATTTGTACGTCACAGACGACGCTTTGGATAAGATCGTCGTATTCCCGCGTCGTCGTAGCGGCAGCAGCATCTTGGTGCCGGACTGCGCGACAACTCCTCAAACCAACTGCACTACCTTCAGTTCGACTGCCAACGTCGCGCGGACCATCAGCGCCGCCTCGACGGATGTCCTCGACGCCATCTTTACGGTGCCTGGCGAGGAAATGGTCGCGCTGTTCAACCAGTACGCGGGCGCACCGGCCTACACCGGCATGGACATGCTCGATAACACGACCTACCAGAGCTCTGAACACTTCTCGTTTTACGAGCCATTGCTCGGGACCAATCCGCCCCTATACGGCCGCTCGTCGCTGCCCGGTCTGCTCTTCGATCTGGGCACGGTAGGACGCAGCTATCAAAAGTACGCACAGTCAGCAGAGACCGCCTCGGACGGCGGCGCGTTCATCATCTGTCCGCAAAACCCGAGCGAAGACTGTCAGCTGTTCGCGCGCGTGTGCGACTCGGATGCCGACTGCGCAGAGGTTGCGCCGGGCACACGCTGTAACCTAGGCGCGGCGGTGCCTTACTGCAGCGCGCCAGGCGATGCCAATGATGATCGCACGACCGTCAACGCTGGTGTGCAAGACACGGTCATCGACGTGCTCGCCAACGACAGCCGCAGCGAGTCGGCATGCATCAGTCCCAGCAAGAAGGTCGTCGCGATCACGGGCACCGGTGCGCCGGTGGGTAAGGTCTGCGTCGGCGGCACCAACGCGGGTGCCACCTGCTCTGTGAACTCGAACTGCGGCGCTGGCGTCTGCACGGCAACGACGGACACCACGATCAGCACCGTGCGCGGGGGCAGCGTCGTGATCTCCGACGGGGGAGCCAACGTCACCTACGATGCCCCTTCCGATGCTCAGCTCTGTGGCTTCGTCGATAGCTTCAGCTACACGGCGGACCTCGGTGGCGGCGTCCTCGACACGGCCACGGTGCGCGTGATCGTCGCCTGCGAATGCGGCGACGGCATCAAGCAAGGCAACGAGCAATGCGATCTCGGCGCTGCCAACGGTCCACTGCCCGCACGCTGTAGCCAAACCTGTGCGCTCAATATCGTATGCGGCGACGGCTTCATCGATCCGGGTGAAGGATGCGACGACGGCAAGCCACCAGCGTCGGGTGACGGCTGCAGCGCACTTTGCACGCTCGAGAGCGTGTGTGGTGACGGCGTCGAAGAAGGCGTTGAAGCCTGCGACGACGGCAACTCGGTCTCGGGCGACACGTGCAACGCCAACTGCACGCTGCCCAAGTGCGGCGATGGCAGCACCGACGTGCAAATAGGCGAGCAGTGCGACGATGGACTCAACAATGGCGTCCCACCGGCGGGTTGCAACAGCCTGTGCAAGGTCAACGCCGTATGCGGCAACGGCATCGTCGAGGGCAGCGAGCAATGCGACAAGGGCGCATCCAACGGAGACGCTGCATCTGGCTGCGGTCTGACTTGCCAAGCGCTGAGCAACTGCGGCAACGGAATCATCGAATCAAGCGAACAGTGCGATCCGCTGGCCCCAGCCACGCAATGCGGAGGCAACACCTGCCTTGCGCGCTGCATCTGCGAGAACTACTGCGGGGACGGTCGCGTGGGTGGCCTCGAAGAGTGCGACGACGGCAACCAGAGCTTGAACGACGGCTGCACCCCTATCTGTAAGGTCGAAGGCTGCGGCGACGGCGTCAAGCAGACGAACGAACAGTGCGACGACGGCAACACCAACCCCTCAGACGGCTGCACCAATGACTGTCGTGTCGTAATCATCTGCGGTGATGGCACGAAGACCGCACCCGAAGAGTGCGATGACGGCGCGAACGTGTCGGGCGATGGCTGCAGCTCAACCTGCAGGGACGAGACAATCAAGTGCGGCGACAGTAAGACGCAGTTCCCAGAGACCTGCGACGACGGCAACACCATGTCCGGGGACGGCTGCAGCGAAACCTGCCAGACGGAGACTGGCGCCTGCGGCAACGGCACCCTGGACTCTGGCGAACAATGCGACGACAGCAACCGCACCTCAGGCGATGGCTGTGACCCGGACTGTCGGTTCGAAGGCTGCGGCGATCGCATCACCTCGCCCGGCGAATACTGCGACGATGGCAACCGCACCTCGGGCGATGGTTGCAGCCCCACCTGTCAGCTCGAAATCCTCTGAGCTGAGCCGCTCTACTTGCGCAGCTCGAGCGCGCTGATCAGCTCTAAGATAGCGCGCCGAGTTGCAGCAAGATCACGCGAGCTTGCATTCTCGATCAGGTATTCGACCGCGCTCTCGACAGTGCCCTTGGCGGCGATGTCGAGGGCTTCGCCTTTTTTCGTGAGCGTCAATGTCACGCGGCGCTGATCCGAGCCGTCGCGCCCACGCTTGAGGATCTTACGCTGTTCAAGGCGGTTGATCGCGACCGACACCGTCGCACGATGCACCTTGAGTAGGTCCGCCACACGGCCTGCCGTGATGCCAGGAAACTTGCCCACGATGCGCACCATCATGCGCTGTTGAGCGGTGACGCCGAGCTCAGCCTCCATCAACTTCGAAGTGACCTCGAGGGCATGATTGAGTCCCCATACGGCTCGCATGAAATCGAGGGTGGGTCCTAGTTCATCGGCTTCGGTCCGCGGCGCGCTCTTGACGGTCAATGACGGTTCCTCCGGAATCGGCCAGCAACTTCGCGCTGAAACCACTCCGAAGCAACCCGTTTCGCGCCCGTTCTACCAGGCCGTAAAGGGCTGCTAACGCTCAAGCGACGCGGGCAGAGCCAAGAGCCGGCTCAAAAGTGCATCGATTTCCCGCTGATCGCGCAAGTAGTAGGCCGCCGCCGAAGTCTTCGATAGACCGATGCGCACGCTGACGATGCCAGGATTGGGACTCAGCAAAAATACGTCTTCGTCCGTGACGTCATCGCCGACGTACAAGGCGGTTTTTGCCTCGGTCTCAGCCATCAGCTGTCGCAGCGCATCGCCTTTGTGCGGGGCGTCCAGCGGCACGAGATTGACGACGAGCTTGCCGGGCACGCTGCGCATCCGAAACGGCAGGGCCGCCAAGGCCGCTTCGATCGCCATGCGCGCGCCTCGCTTGGCGGGCGCATGCCGGTAGTGGATCGTCAGGCTGTAGCTCTTATCCTCGACCTCGACGCCAGGGATTTCGGAAAAAGCGGACTCCAGCCGCACGCGCGCTTCCTGCATCTCCTCCCGCCAGGCCAGGATAGACTGCGGAGCTTCCATACCGTGATTGCCGATCACGTATTGAACCTTCGCGCTGCCGATACGCTCGCCGACGTCCCCGCGACTGCGCCCTGAGATCACCGCACACCGGTAACGCTCGCAAAGCGCCGCAAACAGCTCGGTCGTGCGATGCCGCATCCCCGCGCTGTCCCGATCGGCGACGATCGGCGCGAGCGTGCCGTCGAAATCAAAGGCCAAAATTGCGGTGGCGTGTGTGAGCGGCTCGAGCACGCCGGTGTTTTCTGCTGCAAGTAGCCGTTTCACACGCCCTCGATGTGTACTGTCGGCAAGGTCGATGCATCGTAAGGGTTGACCGCGACACTCAGGTACCGCAGCCATAACCTCCAACCAGCGCAGCGGCCACTCGATCGAGATCGGATGGGGGCGAACCAACATCTTACTGTGTCCCGAGGGCAACTCCTCGATGGCGGACTAGCGCTTGCCCGCCGCCATCCCAGTGTCATCGTTCGGTCGAACGCGTACGTCGCAAGAGCTACGAGTAACTGTACTGCTCGGGATGGCCGTCCGAGCAGCGCGTCGCATGTGGTCTTCTGTAACACGCCGTGTTTATATCTCAATAACACCTTAGGGACGGAGGCACGCTTCATGCTCGCGGAGCTCGGACTCATTGGAAACTGTCAGATTGCTGCACATGTGAGGCGCAATGGCGCGATCGTCTGGTCTTGCATGCCGCGATTCGACTCTCCGCCGGTGTTCGGTGCGTTGCTCGATGATGCCGACGGCGGGCGTTTCTCGATCAGCCCCGCAGTCGGGTGCGAAGGAACACAGCGCTATTTGCCCAACACGAACGTGCTTGAGACGCTCTTTTCGTCAGCAGACGGCAGCTTCCGTGTTCTCGATTTCGCACCACGTTTCATGCTGCACGAACGCAGCTTTCGCCCTGCTAAGATCATACGGATCGTAGAGCCGGTCTCCGGAAGCCCGCGGATTCGCGTGGTGTGCGATCCGGTGCTGGGCTGGTCCCGCGAGCGACCGCGCCGTGAACTCGGCTCCCATCACATCTCCTATCATGGCTTCGACGCCTCCGTGCGGCTCACCACGGACGCGCCCCTGGCCTATCTCAATGGCGAGCCCTTCGCGCTGACTGAGCGCAAGCACTTCGTGTTTTCGTGGGGCGCGCCGGTCGAAGAACCGCTCGAACCGCTGTGCAGTCGGTTTCTCAATGAGACGCTTCGGTACTGGCAAGGCTGGGTCAAGCACTGCGATATCCCGCCGCTCTATCAAGAGGAGGTCATCCGTTCCGCGCTCGCATTGAAGCTTCACTGTTACGAAGACACCGGCGCTATCGTTGCGGCCTTGACCACCTCGATTCCAGAAGCACCCGGTACCGGGCGCACCTGGGACTATCGATATTGCTGGCTGCGCGACGCCTTCTACGTGCTCAGCGCCTTTCGCATGCTCGGCCACTTCGAAGAGCGAGAGCAGTTTCTCAACTATCTCGTCAACGTCGCTGCCGCATCTCCCGATCTTGACCTGGCGCCGCTGTATCGAATCGACGGTAAGACCGACCTTACTGAAGAGACGATGACGGAATGGCCAGGATATCTCGGTGAGCAGCCGGTGCGCGTAGGCAACCAGGCAGCCTTGCATCAACAGCACGACGTGTTCGGCGAGATGGTCCTAGCGTTGACGCCGATGTTTTTGGATCTGCGTTTCCGCGAGCAAGTGACGCCTCCCGTGCTCGACCTCGTCACGCGACTTACCCGCAAGGCGATTCAGGTCGCAGGCAAGCCCGACGCCGGCATCTGGGAGTTTCGTTCGGAATGGCGCCCGCAGACCTTCAGCTCACTGATGTGTTGGGCCGCAGCAGACCGTATGAGTCGCATTGCGAAAATCCACAGCCCTTCCGACGTAGACGAGTTCGCCGCTGCGGCCGAACACATCCGCGACGAAATCCTGCGTGAAGCGGTGCATCCTGAGCGTGGCTGCTTGGTGGCCGACTACAAGGGCACCGAGGTCGATGCCGCGTTGCTGCAGGCCGTGATCTTGCGCCTGCTGCCCCACGACGACGTGCGCATGCATGCGACGATCGACGTGGTCCGTAAGGATCTGGAGTACCACGGCTGGCTCAAGCGCTATCGCACCAACGACGGCTTCGGTGTGCCCGAAGTCGCGTTCTCGATCTGCACGTTCTGGCTGGTGGAAGCGTTGGCCACCGTAGGTCGCAAAGAGGAGGCCCGCGAGGTTATGGCCGGCATGGGACGCATCACTTCACCGCTCGGCTTACTGTCTGAAGATCTCGATCCGATCACAGGAGCGATGTGGGGTAACTTCCCCCAGGCCTACTCCCACGTGGGTTTGATCCACGCCGCATTCGCAGCATCCCCTGGCTGGTCTGATTTCGGGTTTTGAGCGCACGCGACGGCTTCGGCGCAATCTACCTTACCCTGGCTCATCACCAGGATGCGATCGGCCAAGCGTGCCGCATCGCGCCGGTCATGGGTCACGAGCAGGGCGGGGATCGACGCCTCTGCCAACACATCGCGTAGCTCTTGGCCGAGCTGCATGCGCAGCACTTCATCCATCGCCGAGAACGGCTCGTCGAGCAGCAGCAGATCGGGCTCACTCGCGAGCGCCCGCGCGAGAGCCACGCGCTGCCCCTCACCGCCTGACAAAGTTCCGGGCTTGCGCGCAGCAAGGTGTGCAACCCGCATCCGCAACAGCCAGGCCTCGGCCCGCTCCACGCGTGCTTTTCGCGACAACCCGCGCTTGAGTCCGTAGCTCACATTGTCGAGCACGCTCATGTGCGGAAACAGGGCAAGCGACTGAAACACGAGGGCAGTACGCCGCTCTTCCGGTCGCAGGCTCACGCGCGCTTCGGCATCGAACAGCACGCGCTGGCCGAGCGCGATACGGCCGGCATCGGGCCGAAATAGACCCGCTATCGCCAGCAGCAGCGTGCTCTTACCCACGCCTGACGGGCCAAATAACACCGTGACCCCGGAGCTTACTTCGAAGCTTGCATCGATGCTGACGCGCCGCTGTGCCGCCACGCGTAACCTGACGGTCAGAACCTCAGACATGACGTTCTTTGCGAGCGAGCCGGTTGACCGTATACAAGGCCGCGATCGAGAGGGCGGTCATCACCAACACCACGCCGGTCGCCTCCCGCTCCCTGTTGGCCAGCACCATGTCGTAGATGGCCAAGGATGCGGTACGCGTGACGCCGGGGATATTGCCCGCAACCATCAACGTCACCCCAAAGTCGCCGAGAGCGCGCGCAAAGCCAAGGGCAACCCCCGCGATGATGCCCGTGCGCGACAGCGGCAACATCACCGTCAGAAAGGCGCGCACGGGGCCAGCGCCTAGCGAACGCGCCGCCGCCATCATGCGCGGGTCGACCTCTTCCATCGCAGCACGCGACCCTTTCATGATCAGCGGCAGCGCACCTATCGTAGCTGCGATCACGGCCCCCGTGGCCGTGAACACGATGGGCTCACCGACCACGCGCTCATACGCGCGTCCGACCACGCTTTGTCGACCCAAAGCGACGAGCACGTAATAGCCGAGCACCGTGGGGGGCAGCACCATCGGTGCGGCGACGATCGCATCGAAAAAGTCCCGACCTGGAATGCGTACGGCTGCAAACAGCGCCGCGAGCGACACGCCCAAGACCAACGCGAGCAGGGTAGCGAGCGCGGCGACCCGAAACGAGAGCAATAGCGGAGACCAATCGATCATGGCGCTTGAACGAGCGTCTCCCCTGGCAACATGAATCCATAGCGACGCATGACGAGCCGCCCTTCAGTGCCGTTCACAAAGCGCGCAAAGGCGGCGCCAGCGGCGAAATTCTTACCGTTCTTGCACACCACCAACACTTGATCGATAGGTTCGTGCAGGGTCTCCTCGATCAAGCCGTATCTCCCTTCGCTGCTACCGGTCACAAGCGATAGCGCCACGATCGCAGCTTCTGCGTTGCCACTTTGGGCAAACTGTAAGGTCTGCTTTACGTTTTCGCCGTACACAATGCGCGACTCAACGGCCTGCCATACGCCGAGCTTTTGCAACGCTTGCTTCGCGGCCTTGCCATACGGCGCGTGCTCAGGATTGGCGATCGCGATCCGTTGAAAGCGCGCGTCGGCAAGCTCGCCCAAGCTTTCAGCGGGTTTGACTCCGTCTTTGGCAGACCACGTGACGATGCGGCCGCGCGCATAAGCCGCTTGAGTCTCGCGCTCGCAAGCTTCAGCGCGTACGACATCCGTCACAAACGAAACATTGGCAGCAGCGAACAGATCGTAAGGTGCACCTTCGCGAATCTGCTTTGCCAACAGGCCGGTAGAACCGAACGAGAAAACCACCTTCTGCTGCGTGTTTGTCTCAAAGCGACGCCCCAGCTCCTCGAAGGCGCGCGAAAGATCCGCTGCGGCCGCGACGTGTACCACAGGCTGGGCTGTCGCGGCCGCCGTCTTATACAGTAAGGTACGTTGGGACGGCGCCTTCGGCTCGAGCTCGCAGCCGAACGTCAGCAGCAAACACAGTAAGGTCGGGACCGAGCTCCTCATGCTGCCGTGACCTCTGTCATTTTTTGTGCGCACAGGCCTGCGTCATAGCCGAGCGCATCGAGCTCTCGCCTAAAGGTGGCGCTCGCCAGGGTTTCGAACATGCGCTGCACGCGTGGATCGTCAGCGAGGTCTTCGGGCACGATCAAGTCAAAGCGCTCTTGCACGAACGGCACGAAGTCGAGCCCGAGCGCCACGGCCACGGCGCGGATGGAAAAGCCCACGTCCGCTGCGCCCAGCGCCACGGCATGGGCTACATCCATGTGGTTTTTCACGGCGATCGAACGCGGAATCACGCTTTCGGGTTCGAGGCCTGCCTGCTTCAGCAGTCGATCGAGCTGGGAGCGCGCGCCCGAGCCATGTTCGCGTAGGGCAATGCGCAGCTTGGCGTGGCCGAGCGCTGCCACGTCGCGGATGCGCCTCGGATTACCCTGGGGAACGACCAGCCCCGCCTCCCATGTTGCGAGCGCGTAAACCCCCGCATGGGGCGTGGGAAGATGACGTGATAGCGACTGCGCGAGACGCTCCCCGCTATCCTTAGCCATGTGCACACCCGAAAGGTGCACATGGCCCTGCGAGAGCGCGCGCAAGGCGCTCGTGTTTGATTGCGTGAGCCAACGAAAACGTCCCGGACCACGCGCGCCATTGAGCCTATCGACCAACACACTCAGGCCCGGTGCACAGCCACCGATCAGAAGCGTATCGCGCAGGTCGCTCGGTGAACGTGCCGCCTCGATCTGCACGCGTCCTGCCCGCGTACTGCGGATGAAGCCATCGGCCGCCAATTGACTGGGCGCAAAGCTACCGGGAGTGAGCGAATGGGCCACCCATTGCTCGCGCACAAAGCCTACGATCACCCGAGCGGCGCTGGAGCTCGTGGCAGCAGCGCTCGATGTCGGACGCTCAGGCCCGACGAGCAGAGCGTCGAGCTCCTCAGCCGCGCCCTGCCCGAACAGCGTCTCGACGTCGCAGCCCAAGCAGTGCGCTAGACGCAGCGCCAACGTGACAGAGGGCACCGCTTTGCCAGTCTCGATCCCATTGAGGCTCTGCCGGGACACGCCAGCGGCCACAGCGAGCGACTTCTGGGTCAACCCGCGCTGTTCGCGGCGCACTCGCAGGCCATTCGCATGCACAGGCTCGTTGTACCGATGTCAGGTTTGCTTGTCACGCAAGTAATGAGAACGCGACGCGCACTATCCCACCGTCGCCGCGGGCGACTTGAGACGGGTTGAGCTCACAGCCGACGGACCGCGCGCGCAGCTTGCGCATCATGTGCGGGCAGCGATGGGACGAGCGCGCATTGGATGATAGAGTGCCGGCAATACCTTGTTTCGCATACGCCGCATTCATGACGATGTCCTTGACGCTAACCGCCGTGCGCTCGAGCGGGTGCAGGTACTGCTAAGCGAACAGTTTCCTGGCGTTCCCACCGAGAAAATCGCCGATCTGATAGGTCAGCTGCGCGATCCCTTGGCCAGGCGTCTGCGTACGGTGGTGCTTGTGGCCGAAAGCCGGCAGCACTTGACCGGTTACGCGATCATCATGCACGCGCCCGATCTCGATTTTTGCTTTCTCGATTTCATCGCCTCGACGCCGGGCGAAGCTGGCCGCGGTATCGGTGGCGCGCTGTACGAGCGCGTGCGCGACGAGTGCCGTTTGCTCAGCGCGCGCGGCTTGTTTTTTGAATGTTTGCCGGATGACCCCGAGCAGGTGTCTAAGCCGGAGTATCTGCGTCAAAATGCCAAGCGTCTGCGCTTCTACGAACGCC
>JBBSJC010000235.1:0-11703 GCA_038257655.1 Polyangiales bacterium
ACACACGGAGTTTCAGCCTGTCGTGCCCCCCAGCTACGGCACCGACAACCCTTCGCCTATTGCTTTCGAGTGCTCGAGGATGTGGTAGCCAGCGTCAGCACACGCGAGGAGGAGCTACGAGGCCTGGCAGAGCATCCTGAGTTCGAGTCGGTCTGCCTCGCGATGGGAGACGTCCTGATCGCCAGGCTGCAGCAAGAACAGATTGAGATTGTCACGCGCACCGCCGAGCAGCGTTACTTGGATCTCGTTGCACGCCGCCCCGATTTCCTTCAGCGCGTACCGCAGTACCACGTCGCATCCTTGCTCGGTGTGCAGCCAGAGACCCTCGAGCGTCCGCTCGTTCCACTTTTTGCAGCTGCATCGCGAGCACGACCGTCCGCAAAAGGACACGCCCTGCGAGCTGCGAAATTGGCGAAGACGGCGTGTTCGAGTACCTGCGGGCTGACGCGGTCGCGATCTCGGTCCCCGAGCGAAGCCTCTGGCGAAACGCGTCCGGCAACTATCAAAATGAGTGCAACCTCCGGTCCCCGCCTCTTCATAGCCGGTATCGCACCGGACCTCGAGCTAGTGGAAGGCGAACCCGGTGTCGGCCAGCGAGAAAGTCGGGCCGCGCTCCTCATCCCGTCTGTCGCGCACGCCTCCTGCGTGGCATGCGATGCAGGCAACGCCCGGGTGCATACGCTCATCGCCGTCGTCGCCCTTGCGCCTGCGCTCATTGCTCGAGCACACGACCGGAGTATCGAATGGGTCGTCGATCCCGGAGCAGTCGTCCGCGGGTGCGCCCAGATCAACCCAGCGCGCGAACCCACCGATTTCATTCGCCGCGAGTTTGCCTGATGGTGGCATCGGCCGCGCTCCATCGCGCATGCGGACGAGGCTGCGCACTGCTGTGCTCATCGATTGATCGCTGCGTGCCGGAACCCTCAGGTCTTAGTACGTGCGCAGAGACATCGGCGCTCCACCTACCGGTTGCGCGCCGTGACAGGCAACGCAGTGCTCACCGAGCAGCGCCGCGACCTCGCAGGGCAGCCCCGCGCCCAGCGCCCCTGCCGATCCCTGAGACGCACCGGCTTCGTTGCCGATACCATCGATCGGCCCATAGGTCGTAGCCCAAAGCGTAAAGGTCGTCGCTCTCTGCGCATAGCTCGGTCAGGCAAACGAGTAGGGGCCCGAGCGCGTCTGCTGTGCACACGTTCGTCGGCGCGGGCGTGGGGACAGGGACTTCGGGTACTGGCGTCGTCTCGGACAGGGCGGAAGCGGCTCGCAAAGAAGCTACCGAGTCGGGGCCATGGCCGATCATACAGCTGACATGGGTCGCTGACGGTATCGATCTCTGCATCGCAGTTCGACAGGAAGCAGGTGGTCTGCGAATCGCTGTCTGCACAGTATCGGTCTGCGCAGTCTAGCGCCAGATCGGCTTCCCCCTGCGAACATGCGCTCGTGCTTGGCTCCTGTTCTTGTTCAACCTCAATGCGGACATCAATGCCCGAGGCAGTCGTCACAGCGTCGGCTCCGACCTGGAAGCGATATGACACCACCGTGCGCGCGTTCGCCAGCACCTCGATCGTGGCCGCCGGCTCAGACAGTAAGATCGCCGCCACCTTGACGGACTCGCCATCGCCATCGAGCTCGACCAGGCTCCAGCCATCACGAAGAGTGATTTCGTAGCTTCCGGCGACCAGGTCCGCTTGCAAGGTCGGCTCGCCATCAACCTGGCTCTGGCCTGAGAGCACGAGGTCGACCGGGCCGGCGATCTCGAGCTTCACGTCGGTGAGCCGATACGTCGTGCCTGTCGGGGTGGTCGCGAGCAAGGGTAGTGCGAGATGTCCTTGGTGCGCATTTTCCGCATCGGTTCCCGGTGCGCATGCGCTTGTCCCAACGCACAAGAGTGCGGCCAATGTGAAGGATCTGAATGTACCCATCATGATCTCCTCTTTGGTCCGGAGCTGACCCCAACGGCGGGATCGAGACGCTCTCGCCCGGGGCCGGACAAGCACGACTCCAACCCAAAGAGACCCGTCGCAGGCGATGTGAGCGACAAACTGATGGTGTCACCCCGTTCGGCGTTCAGGAGCCCGCGACCGCTCCCACCGTGGACCGAGCGATCTGCGTCCCGTGCTAAGAGCGGGGGATGCGCCACACGCCTCGCGAGATTCGCCAATCCGTGCGACTTGATTTCGGGCTGGGCTTGCGCCCAATAGTCGCCATCATCGCTGTTGCCTTACTGGGCGCATGCGACTCAAAGAAACATGTGCCGGCAACTTTAAATGCGCCCGTCGCGTCGTCGGACACCCGTGCCGTGGGACTAGTCTTCGAGAAGGCGAATCCCTATCTGGAGGAGCTAAACGCGCAACGTAAGATCTGGGATGCGCGGCGGCCCAAAGACTACGTGTTCGTGCTGGATATGGCCTCCCGCATGATCATGCAGCAAGACGGGTATCTGCGCATCGTGGTGCGTGATGGTAAGGTGGAATCCGCACGGAGTCTACTTTACCTTGGTGAGGGCTCACCGGAGAGCCGCAAGACCATCGACCAGGTGTTCGACGACGCGGACTACATCGCCACCTTTGGCGAAAATCGAGTACCCGTGCAATTCGAGGCCACGTACGATCCCGCCTTCGGTCACCCGATAGCGATGTCTGGCGATGCCCGACTCGAAGTGGCCGACGACGAATCGAGCTTCGAGATCGCCTGTTTCAGCAAAGACTTAAAGGGATGCCAGCCCCATTTCCTCACGCAAGGGCAGTGTCGTTTGCTGCATGGTCAGATCGTAGATCGGCATGGCAACTGCGATGCGTCGCTAGGTCTCATCAGCGCTGAAAGAATATGCTGTCAGACCGACAATCAGGTCGCTCCGCAGCTGACGCCAGCGCAGTGTCGGGCGCTGGGTGGCCATGAGGACGAATGCGAAGCGAGCGAGACCTGCCTAGCTGCGAGCGCACAGGGCACTACGTGTTGCTGCCGGCCATGGGTACTTGACTTGTGATGGACACTCAACGTGCATGGCGTCTGCAGCACGGTCGAGTTTGCGCTGCTCTTCGAGAGCGGTCCAACGCAGCGCTTCATCGACACGACACACTTCGGCTTGAGCGGAGGACGCTGTGCGGAATCGGTTCGGTTGGTTATCCCGGCGGTACGAACGCGTCCTTGACACTGTGCGCTGGTTTGGACGAGACAAGTCTGAGCACATCGAGATACCTCCCGGGCTCTGGAGTAGCACCGCGGCGCTGGGCGTGGCGCCTGCCGGCGTAGCAACGTCGCGAAGCAACGCACCCCAGGGCGCGGCTGTCACGTTTTCGGGCGCGCCTGCGGCCGGGACGGCTTCAGCTTCGATAGTCCACTCCTCCACGCTCGCCATTCCTGGGTCGAGAGGAACGTCAGTTTTCTTCGCGCTGGCAAGCTGCGTCAGCTCGACCTGCGAGGGGAAGCGATGAATGGGCTTACCGCTCGCGTGCGTGCCCGCGCAGCCGATCACGACAAGGGCCAAGCAGGGCGTCCAGAGGGGGATTCTCATGGGCGGGCAAGCTAGGGCGGCCTGCGGCTCGCGTCCATGCCACTTCGTCGATTTCACCCCTATCTAGAACGCCGAATCATGGCCAAGTCGAAGCCACGCTGCGCCGCGCGAGCATTGCCGCCTAGACACAGTCGGGCCTTACTATTGTAAATGGTAAGGTTTCGGTGGGGGTTGTCATGACGTCTCGCAAAGCCAGTACACATCCCGAGGGGGATCGCGGCACTGCCGCAAATCTTTCCGGCCCGCCCAGCGTGGAGCTTGCCCGCGAGGATGTCGTGATGCGCATCCCTAACGAGATGATAATCGACGGCAAGCAAGACATTCACACCTGCATCGTGGTCGACCCCGAGCTGACGCAGGATCGCTACGTGTTCGGCCGCCAAGTCATCGCTGGCAACCCTAAGGTGTTGCACCACGTCGTCTCATACATCCTTGAGCCCGGACAGAATGCCGACGGCAGCGACCGCAGTAAAGAGCAGCTGACAGCGGCGCTGCGCAACGAAAAGGGGGTGGGCGTGGGAGGAAGCTATGAGTGTTTTGGCGGCCCAACATTGATGGGGCTGGGCGTCGAGCTGCTGCATGCATGGGCGCCCGGCGGAACTCCGACCACCGCCCCTGCGAACAGTGGTCAGCGACTCGACAAGGATGCTCTCGTGATCATGGACGTGCATTACCATCCCACAGGTCATGGCCCTGAACGGGACCTTGACACACGCTTGGCGCTGATGTTCACCGACTCCAAACCCAGCTATGTCAGCCGCACGGTGTTAATCGGCAACTTCCAAGGCAAGTACGACTCGACGGTGGGTGAGCTAGATCCCAGACGATTCACAGAGTTAGTCACGGCGATGGTCGGAGGTAAAGTGGTCGATGCCATTGGGTGGTCGCTCAAGCTGTTCGATAAGGTTTCCGCCCACGAGCCTGTGTTTGTGACCGACGAAGAGCGCTGCTAGCTTGCCTCTACTTCCCACCGTCAGCGGCCTGGGAGGGTAGCCCGGTGACCTTAGAGGCCGTGCGGTCAAAGCCCTCCATAGGTCGCCCAGGACTCGATCCGCGGCAGCTTGGAGAGATCACTCTGTTTTCCGCTCGCGGTATTGTAGGCGCCGGCATAATCGTCCGAGAGGTCGATGTCGACGGCCGCCCAGGCGATCCATGGCGAACCCGGTTGTCTTGAAAAACCAAGCTGGTGGCTGGGCACGGGGAGCGTTGCAGCCCGCTCAGACTGCACCTCCACGCCATCGAATCGGAAGGCATCGAGCGTCGTGGTCTCCTGGTCGAAGTCGTCGAATTGGTGCTCGACAACGAACATCCCCTCCGAAGCGGATTGCGCGAGGGTGTCGGCGCCACTGAAATCAACTGCGCGCTCCACTAAGGTAGGTACATACTTAGCAACCTGCGCGCCGCTCGCATCAAACCAGAACCATCCCTTCTGCGAGTCCACTAGCAGGCGCCGCTCGCTGTTGGCGACGAGCCGACTAAAACCGGGCTCGAAACTCGCTGGCACTTTGCCTACGTCCTCGAAGCCAGAGTCCGTGGCCACCTGCACGCGCCCCTTTGACGTCACGATGTAGCGCTCTTCAACCCGCTCGTAGTCCGACGGATCAGCGTCGATGACTGTTCCATCGAGGGTGTGTACCGCGCGCACGAACTCACCGTCGACGTCTCCGAAGGCGTCGAAGACGACCTGCTCGTCAAAAGCGGCGCTCACCGTCCAGCCGAAATCCGTCTGCCCTGCGGCGCCGAGTGCAGGCACGAAGCGGTGCGTTTGGCCGTTCCCCTCCACCACGACCGCCTCTTGCCCGTCCTGCAGCAAGACCCAGGCGTCGTTCGGGCCGAACGCGACCGTAGACAAGCCCTGTCGCCCCACCACACTTAGCAGTTCTTGACCCTCATAGTCGGAAAGCGTCAACACCTCCTCGCTGAACGGCTCACTGCTCGCCGCCGAGGAAGTCACGATCCAGCCAAGCTGCGGCGACACTAACACGCGCTGTAGATTGGGCGTCTGCCCGCGCTCCCAGCGTTCGCCTCGCAACAGGAGCAGCTGACTTTCGCCACCACTGTGGGGGTTACCAAACATCACTGCACGCGTGTGCTCGCGATTGGCCCACAGCTGAGCGGAAGCACCGACTCGTGAGTAGCCATCGACCGTGTTGAACCAACCGGCGATAGGCTCGGTCACCGCTGTGTAGGCGCCGTCGCGTAGGTCCACTTCGACCAACACGAGGTCCACATCGCGCCGAGCGAGCGCCAGACGCGTCGTGTCAACTGCTTGCGGGGTGGAAGCTTTACCCGCCTCGTCGGCGCACGCCGTAACCAGCTGCAGAGCGCCAACAACCAGCCCGACGCCGAGAACCTTTAGGTCAATCATGGGATACCGCGATGAGCAAGTGGCGGGCCAAGGTCGAGCCCCTTGGTCCAACCCTGAAAAATCAGTGTGAAACGCCACCGGCACCGGGTGTCCTCGCCTCGGATGTACACTCAACGCGCAGATGGCGTACACCGAATGTACATCTTGCTTTGCCAGAAGCTCCGCCGACTATTTCACGATGTCTGCCAGTTTCGGTTACATCCGCGCGCTTGGTCCATTTCACGAACTTACTGTTGGTTTGGGGCCGGCGCGGCGCGAAGACGTGCTCATGGTCGAAGTAGGCGCGCTCGCTCAGCCTCTTGGCGACTCGGGTATACTTCTGGCTGTGGCAACCAGCTTTCCCATATCGTTGACGGACGACCTAATAAAGCTCGGCGTGAGCACGGGGGACAGCATCGAATGCCTGAACGATAGCGACGGCATCGTCGAGCATCCGGGAGAGCACTACTTCGCAGCCATCTGCGAACGTATCTGGAGACCGGCCGAGCGCGTTGCGAACAGTAGGTAATGCAAGCAGTGAGCTCATCGATGCATCGGACTTGGTGCAGTTTGCGGTCGATTGGATGAGCCAAAACCTTTCGTCTTCAGGATCAGGGAGCGTGAAAGTGACGCTCTACAAGCAGCTCACGAGCTGGTTGCGAGACGTGCAAGTCGTGCGCATCGGAACCATCCAAATCGATGCGTACTTCGTCGGAAGGGATGCCTGCGGAAGGCTGGTCGGTCTTAAAACGCTCGCTGTAGAGTCGTGAGGGACGAGCGAGTTGAACGAAGTGATCGATTGCCCTGCCACGCTCCCGAGGCCGTGCGCCGACAACTCCCGCTCACAGCTGAGCCAGGCTTCGCGAGCTTGTAGTTGCGGCTGAAGTTGTTGTCCCAGTAGGTCGGTCCATTGATCGTTCAGCGCGTGACGGTTCCGCTGACTTGGCGCACGAGCTTGGCCGAGGCCACCGACATGACGGTGCCGTCCGCACGAATAGAGCCGCGAATGCTGGCCTCGCGCTCAGCGCTGTAGGTGAACGACACCAATCCCTCATCGTTCCAGACGTTGCGGTCGCTCGTGGTGCGGCCCTTGCCGTACCACGTCAGATCGATCTCAAAAGTAAGGGGTGCGCCACCTGAGTAGGATTCAGCGACGACGGTTCCCTGATAGCGAGCAAAGCGTAAGCCGACGACTTGCGGCCGTGCATCGACGAAGGTAGCAAAGCCGTTGCCTGTCCCGAGGCAGACGTCTTCTTGGGAGCCCGTCACGTAGATGCCGCTTGCGAGCTCGGACCCGGCTGAGCTCCTCAGCAACACGAGCTCAGCCACCGTGTGGATGCAGCCATCTTTGGACAGGTGATCGATGTTGGCGAGCGCACCGTCGCCGCGCACTACGCTTGGTTGGGCAGACACGAAGCTCGATGACAACAGGACGAACAAGACAGATAGGAGGAGGTGTTTCATGCTTGCTTACCAAGCACGACATGACGTTCAACTGCGTGATGGACCGCACGCTTGGGCCACGGCGTCACCGTAAGGAGAGGGGTGGGCGGTATGCATAAGACGAAGCTGCTATCCTTCGGCCGTTCCTGACCATTACGGAACATAACGGAAGCAAGCCCGCAGCAAAGAACGTTCGTGCGAGCTCGCCACCGCCGGATCAGAGCAAAACCAGCGACTTGCACTGACCTTGGACGCATGACCTACCGCTCTGGTGCTCGCAGCAATCGAGGTCGACCTTGCAGCTTGCGTCAAGCTCGCTGCACACGGGCGGAGGCGGGGCGGGCACATCGCAATAGCCGCCCAAGCATTGCGCACCGCTGGCAGCGTCGCAGCAGTCTGCTGCGGAATCCATGGGGAAGAAGTTGGGAACGCCTCCAGTTGACGAGCTGCCCCTAAACGAGACCTCACCCCTGCCCCTCTCCACTCCGTGGCGAGGGGTAAGATGTAAATTGCTCCTCCCCTCGCCACGGAGTGGACAGGGGCAGGGGGGTGAGGTCTCGCGGGGCACCGATGTTGGGCGCTACTTGCGGCCCGTCCCAGGTTGGCGTCCCGCGACCCGGATGGAGCGGCTGCACTGCGTGGCGGTGGCGTCATAGTGAGGTTGTTAGAGCGTGTAGTAGTAGCGAAGCGAGAGTAAGCCCCGCGAGAACGAATCTGGGCAGGTCGCGCGGGCTCAAGGCTCGCGCACCCGTCGCTCAATCTCCTGTGCCGAGAGCGCCTCGAGCGTCTGGGACACGATCCATAGGTGCCCGAAAGGATCACGAAAACGGCCCTCGCGCTTGCCGTAGAACTGATCAGCCACAGGAAAGACCTCCTTTGCACCCGCGCGCAGCATCGCCTCAGCGAGCGCGTCCGCGTCATCGGTATTGATCTGTAAGATCACCGCGGATCCCTCGAGGGACGCAGGTGAAACGTTGTTCCAGTCGTGCCGCTCCTCGGCCAGCGCGAACACTGCGTCATCGATGCGCATGGCTGCGTGCACCACACGCCCGGCATCGACGAAGCGCTCGAGCAACTGCGCTCCGAACACTTCCTGGTAGAAGCTGATCGCTCGGTCAGCGCCGGCGACGATCAGACGTGGGGTGAGTTTGGGTTCAGGCATGCCCTCAAGCTACGAGGCCCGAGGGTGGGGCGATTGGAAAAAATTGTCGCGATCCATGCGCAGTGGAAATCAGCTCACAGTGGGACGTGCGAGGGCTCGTCGCTCGAACGCGGTGCATAGCGAAGCGGTGTGGTACCCGCGAGCAAACGAAACTCGCGAATGAGATGCGCTTGGTCGAAGTAACCATGCTGCGCTGCAAGCGAGGCGAAGCTCTTCTCGGGGCCGCGGGCAAGGGTGTGGATCACGCCCTGAAAGCGCGATACGCGTGCGAAGTGCTTAGGCTTGAGCCCCACGTGCTGTGAGAAGCGATCGATGAAGCTTCGGTGTCGCGTGCCGATCTGCTCTACAACCTCGCGGACGCGATGTCCGCCGCGCAGCAATGCGAGTGCATGCTGAACGTCGCTCGCAACCGGCCTCACGCACGCGGCAACGAGCACTTCTGCAACGACGTCGAGCATGGCGTGGGGCTCTCGCGCTTCGAGCACCCGCTCGCGTAGGGCGCTGCCCCATCTGTTCCAGCACAGATCGAGATCCACGTTGTCGTCGATTACTTCATGCATTCCAATGCCAAGCAGGGCAAAGCCCCCGCCGGGCCTGAGCGTCACGCCCACGATTCGCCGCTGCGAAGCGGTGTTGATGACCATGGGCCGGCTGCGGGCACCGCTAAGCACCGCACCGCGCGTACGCTTCACGAGGTCGCCGTCGTAGCTGCACAGCATATCGGCGTGAAGATTGATCAAGAGCTGCGGCGCCGCGGTGGGCAGGACCTGTTCGCGCTCGTGCGAGAAGCTGCTTTCGTAGTACCAGATCGCCTCTACGAAAGGAGTGAGGAGCCTGGGTACCGCGCGTACAGCGAACACACGTTCAGCCTAGCGCGCAAGGTTGCCACCACCAAGCCGTCGCGAAAGAGTGTGTGAGCTTCGCTGATGACGATGTGAACGACGCTGCGCGCAGCTACGCGCTAGCAGCGTTGCTTGACGCACACTGTCAGCGTAACGTGACCCACCCAAGTGCGAGCGCGTCCGCATTGCAGCGCATCGAACGCTTCCGCGCGCGCTGTCTTGCCCGTCTTTTGATCGTCACGCTCGCGGCGGAGCGCACAAGCCAAGCTCCGTCGCCCTGACCTCGCGAGGGCAGGGGGGAAGCGTTCCACTGCTGGTAGAGGCGCAGGCGCGGCAGGCCAGCGGAGTGTCCCAGCCCGCCGCAACCCTTACTGTTCGACCGCTGGAGAGCCTCCTGCCCGCGCGCCACCGCGAACGACTGTACGCGTGGTTACGAGACCAGGGGTGATTGCCATGGAACCCTCAATCACGTGACCGAAGCGCTTGCGATGCCGGCGCCCTGCACTGGCTGCCGCGGCGATGTGGCTCCAGCACTTCTCGCCTGTCCCGGCTGTGGGCGGCTCGTGCACGGCGCAGCGCTCACGGAGCACGTGCGCTCCGCAGAGCGGGCGGAAGCTGAGGGAGACCTGACCTCCGCCCTCACCCACTACCGCGAAGCCTGCACACTTTTGCCGGCGCGCACCGTGCAGCGAGCTACGCTCGAGCAGCGCATGAGTAGGCTCAGCGCAAACATTGACGGGCGTGCCGAAGCAACCCGTGAAGGGGTTTTGCTTTGTACCCAAACGGTGGTCGCAGCGAGCTAGGGTTCGCCTTCAGGCGTCGCGTTAGCTCAGGAATCGGCCTGTTCACGGGTGACCTTCATCTGCATCATCAAGGGAGCAAGCAGACCCCTTCTAGAGCGCTAGCCGCTCGCCTCGCAGCGCGCTCAAAATCCTGCGCAACCCGTCCCTGTCGCTTGCAGAAGATGCCATCGCGAGCTCGAGCTGGAGCTGCTCTGCTACACGTTGAATCGCCTCGTTGCCGGCATCGACGGACGCGAACGTCGCGAGCGCAGTTGCCACGGCGACTCGCTCGTCCACGGGACGTGCAGCGTCTGCCACTGGGCTCGAGACGCCATGCTCGAGCAAGCTAATGACTTCAGTTTCGTAGTCTGCCGCAGGCCAGGGCCCGTATTCGTAAGGCAAGGTCGGAGAGTAAAGCAGCGCGCCGAGTACGATGCCCCGCGCTTCTGGGAGTAAGGTGTCGGCATACCATTCGCGGATCGCAACCAGCGACTGTAGCGCTGCCTCAAGCGCGGCCGGACGCTTGGCGGCGCTGAGCTTCCGAAAGCGCACTGTACTGAGCAGCCACGTCTCTACGGACATAGCGTCGTCCTGCAACGCGGCGGCGGCCGCCTCAGGAAGGCTTTCGAAGGCTGCGATGGTCTGCAGTGAGGCGAGCGTTCGTGCCCTCACCTCTGCTTCGTCCGTTCCTTCTTGAAGGCTACCTTCTTCGAACACACTCAGGAATGTCTGAGACTGACTCGCAGGGACCGCGACACGGCTGTAGACAAAGTAAGACAGGATGCCTTGCAGATAGGCGGCATGATCTTCGACCGCGGCCAGTGCATCGTCCGCCGTGAGTACGTTCTTTGCGTCAGGCAACTGGGAAGAAGCGCGCCGCAACGTTCGCGGCAGACTCACGACCGTTCCGACCGTCGCTTCTTTCTCCGAGAGTAGCGCGATGTTTCGCTCCAAAAACAGGCTCGGGTCGTTACCCGCATCATATTGTTGGCAGGCCGGGTCCACAGCTCCCAAGGCGTCCGGACTCGCAACCTGCTCATCACGGCACATCGGCAGCACCGCCGCCTGTTCAACCTCCCTGCGTCCCTTTTTGCCACCGTAAAGCACCGCAAAAAGCTGACGGTCGTACTCCAGCAACGGGCCCGTGGACACGGTAGACGAGTCAAACGCAGCGCGATCGAGAGCGTAAAGATTATAGTCCATGATCGAGGTGGTATAGGACTTCGCCGTTTTCAAATCGTAGGACGTGGAAGCCTTGAAGTTATGTCCCATCCCCAAAGCATGCCCGACCTCGTGGAACAGCGTGGCCCGTACCAACTCGTGCCCGAACGTGTAGGGATCGTCGTCGAGCGAAAACCTTTGATCGCGCTTGAGCTCGCGCAAGCAAGCGGGCTTGAGCTTGCGGCCAAAGAACCGATGCTTGTCCAGGAAGGTCTCGATCGTGGGGGGACGCTCGGAGACGGAAAGGCCCTCGTCGCTCCAGTCCGCAACGCCGATGTTGAACCAAGCGAGCGGAAGGTAGATCAACGCATGCGATTGAATACCGGTGAGCGGATCGAAAGCTTGTGACTCGTAGGCAGCGGGTGAATCCTGCACCGAGTCCCAGTTGATGA